>NZ_CP117882.1:663519-995278 GCF_028736195.1 Novosphingobium sp. KACC 22771
AACCCAATACGCGATGGTCAGCACCAGCCAGCGGCGGGGCGCCCTTGCGCACCTTGGTGTCGACAGGGTTCACCGAAACGGCCTGAACCGCGACGAGAATGTCATGTCCGGTGGGGATAGGGCGAGGCAGGTCGATGTCTATCAAGGCATCATCACGGTCGATGGAACCGGGTGTGCGATAACCGATGGCATGCATGGGACTTCCTTTCCTGATGGTGTCCCCTAAATAGGCAAGGCGGCATTTCATGTCATACGCACAAAAATTGCTTATAGTGCCAAAAAGGATACTGTAGATGGCTAAAGCCCGTCATTCCCGGCTCGATTGCACGCCCGGCTGTGCTGTGGAGGCCGCCGTCAGCCTGATCGACGGCAAGTGGAAAGCCGTGGCGCTTTATCATCTTGAAGATGGCCCGATCCGCTTCAATGAGTTGCGCCGCCGGGTTGGCGATGTCACCCCCCGTATGCTGACCAACCAGTTGCGTGAACTGGAAATGGATGGCCTGATCGAGCGCGAGGTGTTTGCGCAGGTGCCTCCTCGTGTCGAATACCGGTTGTCGGCACGAGGTCAATCGCTCACCCCCATCATTGCAGCGCTGAAGGCCTGGGGCGATGCCAATATGGATCTGTTTGGCCGCAGGCGCGACCCGGTTGTGGTCCAGAGTGGCTGAGGTCGGTGTCAGGTCCCGCAGCCCTCGCGCGTAAGCCGAAGGATGAATGGAAGGCAGGTTCGAACGATCGCCTTCCGGCCCATGAACGACCGCTTTTGGGGCGATCTTGTTCGTTGGAAGCTGCGCCGGGTGCGCTTTTAGGCCTGCGCGCCGGCACACCGAGCCTGCACGAGATCAATGTCGAAGCGCGCGTTCAATGATCGCATTTGCATGTCGGATATCACCGATCGCGCCATCATAAATGCCGTCGAGCGTGGTTCCCCAGCCGGATGCGGTGGCCGCCGGATCCAGTCCGCAGCGCTCGAGCGCGCTGCGAATGTTTTTACCGTCCTTGCGGTGGCCTTCTTCCTGCCGCAGGTCGGAAAGGGCGAAAAGGCGCTTGAGTGGCTGCGAGGGCACGGTCCCCGGCTCCCGAAAACGTTCGAGGATTTCGTCCCTGGCGGTAGCGAGCGGCAACCCTGTCTCATCAGCGATCGCGGCAAGGCAAACGAGTCGATCGAGAAGTTTGAGGCCGCGAAACTTCTCGGTCTCACTCTGGGCACCCATAGCCTTGACCATGCGTCGCAAGACCCGTTCACCCAAGGCCTCGATGGCGACCTTGTCGAGATCAAGGCAGCGTCCGAGGAATTCGCTCTCGGACATGCCCAGTGGGATATGGCGGGTGATGCGTTCCACGAAGGGCAGATTCCACCATCCATTCCAGTCGCGCTTGGCCGGGTCCATGCCGACGATGTCGGCGACGGCGACATCGTTGATGCCCAGTGCGTTAGCAAACTGCATCAGCAACCGGCCGAGCATGATCAGCCCGTCTGTGAGGTCCTTGGCGCGCGTCGCAACATTGGGCGCCTGGTGCAACGCGTGGAGGCTTGTCTTGGGGGGCGGCGTAACCGCGAAACCATGCCAATGCGTGATGACCCGGGTGGGCGTTCCCTCATAGAGCTTGCGTGCCTCGAGTTGCAGCAGATCGCGCCCAACGCGACGGATGTAGCCGACACTCCATTGATTGCCGCACGAGACGCTGCCGCTTTCGGGTGAAATCTCGAAATCCAGCTTCCCTTCATAGGCAGCAAGGACCTCGTCGCGGATATAGAGTATATCCTCGCGAAAGTGCAGGCGTCTCGCTGTCTGTCGGCTGAGAGGTGTGGCAATCCCCGGCCAGGTCAGCCCGACGGTATCAAGCGTGTCGTTCGTGATTGGCAGATCGGCAGGTCGGGCCAGCACGCGGGCGCCCCATATCTGGGCGGTGTATCCTCCACCATGGTTGCGTCTCACGTCCAGGGTCCGATCGTCGAACTCGACGTCTCGGTGGTCCTCATCACCTAGGAAGTCTGCGCTCGCCTTGTCTTCCGGCCCGTGGCGAATTTCCCAGAAGACCTGCACCAGCACGCGATTGGTCAGGCTCAAAAAGTCCTGCAGGTGGTCCCGCGACACGCGTGTCCGTGCTGTCGGGCAATGAGGGAATTGATAGTGCGAGGGTGGATCGATCACCGCCACGTCATATTCGGGGGCGGCCGGATCATCCCAGTGCAGGCTGCCATCTCCGAGGGCTCTCGGCATCAAGCCATAGGTCATGGTGAAGCCGGGGTCGAGCACCATCGCTGTGCGGTTGTGGGCTTGCCAGCCCAGCACCAGCGGATCGAATTTTATCCGTTCATCCTCAAGGTTGGCTTCAATCCAGAATCTTGGCCGGTAGGGGCCCGCGCCGCCGGCGTTGGGATGAGGGCCGCTCGCCTCGATCTCGTGGTTGAGCAAGGCGAGCTTTCCCTTAAGACGCTCCAGACCTTCAGGAGGGACAAGCGCCGTCCAAGCGACTCTTTGGCCCTTCTCCGACGGATCGAAACCACGGACCTCCGCAACCGTCACCATCGGCTCCGACCATGGGTCTTCGTGAGCAATATGCCTCAGAAGATCAGGCCACCATGTCTGGTCCATCGGAATTCCTCGTGCAAAGGTTTCAACTCAGGGGGGCGGGTCAGCACCTATGTCTTTGCTTATTAAGCAAAGACATAGGTGCCAAGCAAGCAGCCGTTTCGGTTTGCCGAAAGGCAAGCAACTCCGCATCTTCGCGATGACCAACGATCTCGGCGAAGGGACAGATCTCATGCTGCCCGAAATGTGGCGACAGGCTCTTGGTAATGGTCGAGGGTGATGGGCGAGGAAACGGCCCGCTCCGACCCAATCCTCGAACCCGTCGAGGGGAAGTACCAACGATTGAAATTCATCGCTCTCGACATCCACCTCCCGCGCGGATGCGACCAAGCAGCGCCGCGCGAGAAACCGCTCCATTGAAGGTCCGCCACCGGCCTGCCCACCGGCTCCGGCAACCACACTCAGCAGCACCTTTCTGCCACCATCCGCGAGTATCCCAGCGATCGGCCCGTGTTGGTTTCCGCGTTCAATCAGCCGGCGAGAGAAGTCTGGAGTTTGCAGGATTCCATCGACAACAAGCTCGGAATTACCATCGGCCTGGATGCGAAGCCGCCCCGACAGTGTGCCGGTAGGCCAGCTATTCCCTTCAAGTACCTTGGCCCCAGCAGGCCAAAAATATCCTATGGAATCGAGGACCTCGTCCGAACTCGAGGAATTGGTCATGATTACCGCCGCAAGATGTGAATGGGCATCCAAAAGCCCCTTCTGTCTATGAGGCGCAGGCTTCGTTTCGTATGTCTAACAAGATTTTGTGATTGCCGACGCGATCCTGCCGACGTCGCCGATCCGACTGTAAGGAATGATCCGCGGATTGTCCGAGGCGACCGGGAAGCGGCTCAGCACCAGATGTTCGACCTGATCGAGACCCAGCTCGCCTCTCAGCAGATCCTCGCGGTTTTTCTCTTTTCGTAGCGCGCGCTCGTAGCTTGCCGATCGCGCGCGATTATATCGGGCGAAGAGCCGGACATTGGCCTCGATCTTGGTGATGTCGACCAGGTTGTTCTTGCACTGGACGTTGAAGATGATGCCTCCGCGCGTGGTGACGACATCGAACTCCTTGTGGTTGATGCGCTTGATGCCGGTGAGCGTGAAACCCTGCTCCTCCAACTCTGCAGAGACAGCCTGCTCGAAGATGTAGCCCGACCGGATCTGATACCGCCTGATTTTGTAGAGGCAGACGTTGCGCCAATTATAGAGGAACCGGCTGAGCAACGCGACCGAGCCGGTCAACTGGCCGTCCAGCTCTACAAGCGGCGCATAGCTGTTGGTGTTCTCGGTATAGGTGCCAGGCCGATGGACCAGCGCCTGGCGAAGCGGCTGCGGCAGACGGAGCGCATCTGCCACACGGTCGAACTTCCGGCGTGAGAGGCGGACCCAATAATCGTCCTCGGCGAGATCGGCGATGTGGCGGACGAAGGCGGCCGCGAACCTGAAATCGGACCCGGCCAAGTCGAACTCGGCATAGGCCGCCTCCATCAAGCGGATGTCGTTGCGAAGCTCCGCAGCCGAGAAAAGGCGCGATGGCGATACCGGCTCGAGGCCTGCCCCTTCCAGGATATTCGGATCGAGCGCCTGCATTTCGACGATCGTCGTCCGCTCGGGCTCGAGGTGCAGCCCGTCGAGCACGGCATAGTCGTGGGAGCCATAGAAGCCGTCACCCATGACGTGCAGGGCGAAATCCGGGAAGACCTCAGCCAGCATTGCCTTCTGATACAGCCCGGTCAGGGTGACCCCATTGAGCTCCACCAGCGGCAGGAACTGGTTGAGGGTGTCGATGACAGGAACCGGCTCCCGCCCCTTCGCCGCATCAGGCAAGGTGTAGAGCAGCGACACCAGATGCCGGCGTCGGGACTGGAAATAGTCAATCGCCGAGTTGACCGTGTCGAACGCCCCCCGGGTCGCATCGATCCGGTGCATTGCGAAGGAGACGCCGACCGCCATCGCCTGCACCATCAGCGTTGTGAAACGCTGAGCGAAGGCTGCGCCGAACTGATAAACAATGTGGTGATGGACGACCCGGAACCGGCGCGGGGCCTGGGTCACGTCCAGCGGCAGGTCCAGCAGCGCTTCCCATAGCCAGGGCTCCTTCAGGCCGAAGCATGGCAGGTTGATGAACTCCTCAACCGCGCGGATCGTCTCGAACCAGCTCGAGAAGGCCGACTGCGGATCGAATTTCGCCAACGCAGCGTGCAAGCCGGCGCTGTGCTCCTCGATCTGTTCCCGAAGCAACGCGCGCGCGTCGCTGCCGACGAGACGATCGCCGGTGTTCCATCTCGTCATCGGCCAGGCCCTCCCGCTTCAACGACAGGTAGCCTGCCGAAGTTCAACGAAAACTGAACCGCCTCGTGGCTGGCACGATCTTCAACGTGGATGCCCAGGCTGATCGCGCCTAATGCAGATGAACCAACGGCAGCTATTGAGGTCCGATCTCGGGACCGAGCGTCCATAAGGCATTGAAATGGCATTACATCATTACCCTATAATTCGCCGTTATTATTAAGAACTACGGCTTCATCCCAGTCCATGGCATTCCAACACGCCGCCATGAAGGTGAAGCAAAGACCGGTTCCGACGCCGCCGCCAAGCCCTCTGAACGTCAGCAATGGTGGCGGGATCGGGATTGCCCGTATCGGATGTGCAATCTAGATGATCCGTAGTAGTGCTAAGCTGGATGGGGATTGTTGGTTCGAATGAAAACGCTCGCCTCACTTATCCCTGCTGCAGATTTGCTTCTGGTTATGCCGCCGGAGGAAATCGGGATGCAACTCCTAAAGTTGGCGGCGAGTAGCCAGCAGAATGGGCTGATCTCGTTAGGTAGTATTGCGGGGCCGGATAGGTTGTTTGGTGATGGGTACAGCCACATGAGGGGGCCGACATATCCCCGTCACCAGGAGGCCGAAATCGAATTGGCTGTGGCGGAAGCGTGGCTGTGGTTGCAGAACAATGGCTTGATCATGCCAGCGGCTCAGCCAAACGCCACGTACCATCGCCTGACGAGGCGGGGAAGAGAGCTTGCTGATGATGAAACTCAGCTGCCGAGCTTCTTGGCGGCTGTTCAGTTTCCGCGTCATCTTCTGCACCCAGCGATCGCCGATAAGGTTTGGATCCAACTAGCGCAGGGGGAGAATGCCGTTGCTGTTTTCATTGCATTTCGGGCGGTCGAAGAAGCTGTGCGGGTGGCTGCAGGTTTCCCCGCAGATGCCCATGGAGTGCCAATGATGCGACGAGCGTTCAACAAGGACAACGGTCCTTTACGCCGGGAGGCGGATCCGGAGGCTGAGCGCGAGGCACTTCAGGCTCTTTTTACTGGAGCAATTGGCTCCTACAAAAATCCGCACTCGCATCGAACTGTCGAAATCACGGACACCGCCGAGGCACAAGAAATGGTTCTGCTGGCATCTCATCTCTTGCGTATTGTCGATGCTCGTGCTGGGCGCATTTGAATATAGGGCTTAGTTCAATCGTCAAAAATCGCTCGGCCAGATGGTGCTAGCGCCTCGGTGTGCCTCGTCGGGTGTCACCAGTACACTGAATCGGCTTCCACTAAGACAGGTTTCGGCGAGTAGATTCTGCCCTTAGAATGTCGCCCTTGGCGGCGTTCCCGCGATGTGCCGGGCGACATTTCAACGGGCAGCAGCCGACCAGAACACGTCGTTCAAGTGCCGTGCGGTGAATGTCGGTTCACACCGACACCTGCCGTTCTCCACCATGCGAGCTTTCCAGTCAGGGCTCGCTGAATCGGCGCCGCTCAGCGGCCCCTAAAGGACCCGACTACATTCGTTTTTCTTGTAACTTGCGTTCATCCGAGCAATTCAAGGGTAAGAGCTTCTTCAGTTGGCAGGCCCTCGCGCTCGAGACAGGCGGAGAGACATAGAACTAGGATATCCCACGCATTGAGCCAATGCTGGTAAGTCAGCTTGCCGCCGTTGCCATGAGCAGCGCGCGATCTCTGATTGTAACTGGCCTTAGCCTCGGCATATGTTTTTATACGCTCGGAGCGCACAGGGACGCAGAGCTGGCTGACCAGCAATGCCAATCGGAAGGACACCTCGGTCGATACAGTCGGGAAGAGCGCCTCGATCCCCTGCCACACATGAAGCAGAGAAGATGAAAGGTCGGGAATCATCGGCGAAGTCTGAAGAGCTCGGCGCGCGACCGACAGCGCTGGATGGCGTTGCTCGAGGGTTTGCCAGCGCGTGGTCGCCTCAGTCGCCAACAGAAAGGCCTCAGAGGACAAAACTCGTTTGTCGGGGACCGAAATGCATTCAAGACTTGGCTCATGGAGCCAGCCCTGGATGGTTCCATCCTTTGACGTAAAGCCGCTTTGCAGGCCTGCCGGGAGATCGCCAACCAGACTGGGACGGTCCCGAAAGTTGAGACCACTATAGTCGCGCAAGCCATGGGTCATCGCGAACGGGATCATGAATGGGCTCACCCATTGCAGATAGAGCATCGACTGGAGGATGCGCACCCGCTCTTGGGCGGTTTCGACATCAGGGACGTCGCGGATCTCAATCTCAAGATGGCACGAATGGAGAAATACCTCGAGCAGATGCCACGAAAAATGGATCTTATGGGAGGCCCCTAACGATGCAAAATCGAAAGTGGATGTCGCCCATTCGCGAGGCCAGAGTGCAGCACCAAGTCCCTCGGCAAGGTTTGAGCCTGCCTGAGAAGCAAGACCGATGCACGGAAAGAAAAAGTTTGGCATCTACGCGCCCACGGAGAATTGCCGACAGTGGGCCTGCATCGGGGCGCCAAGGTTCACACCAAGTGCATTCAACGTCAGGGCGCCCGTGGCACGGACAGGGGTCGTCGTCATGAGACTAAGCCTATCTCATGCGATCCGCCCGCGCCAGAGACATAAAGCGGATCGGCGCAAGGCGCGGCGTCATCCTAGTCGTAAAAATCGGACACGCCTATGCAATGCAGGGAGCAATGTTCGCGACCTTGCAATCGGTGCGGCGGTGGCTATCAGAACTGCGAACATGAGGTTAGTGACGACAATGTACCAAGAAAATTCCGCCGATCGCCCTGCGCGAGACATGCATAACGATGCGGAAATCTGCAGATTGGTGGACATCACGCTTCAAAGCATGGAGAGCGGTAACAATTTACTCATCACTGACTTTGTGGCAAACGAAAAAAATTCAATGTTTTATATATACTAAAAAGCGCCCTTGAAGTGAAAATGGACGATAATGACGTCGAAGCTTTGAGAAATAATTATACGCATCTAAATACCTTCGCCGCGGTCGGAGAAAGCGACAAAAAAGCCTATGCTATTTGGGAGTTTTACTCTCAAGAGGGGGGGTGACAGATACCTTGGCAAAGCAATAGAAACCGATGTCAATCACCATAAGCAAGGCATCGCCTCGAGAATGATGATCGCTGTGAAGGCCGTACCCATCGATATCAAACCGAGCGGCACACAGACGCGCGCAGGTGCAGCACTATTGAACGCTGTAGAAGCACTTACCCGCGCCAGAGATGCTGATCAGTCTCCAAGCTAAGCCTGCTACCTATCTTCATTGGCCTCGCGTGGAGAATGTTGGCCCACGAGCAGACATTTTTGAAGCCTGATTTGGTCGCTGTATCGCGATAATTTGCTCATGTCTGCCGCGCAGCTAAGAATCAAAATCGTCGGATCTCAAAATGGTGACCATCGCCTTAGGCTGGATTGAACCGCGCCGGGTTCACCGGAGGCCCACACTTCGAGGCGGTCCGCTACAGGCATACCCAAATGAGACTGTGCCTTTGCGCCTCGATGGGACATAAACGACCGTCGGCTATCCTTGATCTGGGCATTAGGACCGGTCTTACCGGCCCCTACAACAAATTAGCCATAGGTGAACGCTAACAAGGTCGGCTCGGGAACGACCGGTTCGGGCGGATGCTGCCGTTCAGCAAGGGTGTCCGGAATGACTGCAAAGTCCCACGCCCCGTCATTCCGCCATCCCAAGGCCAGAGTGAACCTACAGCTGATTTGGAGGCTTCGATCAGGGGTGCTGAGCGTCAGGAATGGCGGCGTTGGCGGCCCTGGCCCGAGGTCGTAGTGGAGCTGGGGGCGATCCCCGCGTATTCCAACGCCAGCCGAGGCTGGCCATATGCAGGGCACAGCCGAGAACATGGCGGAAACTAGCCACATATCATCGACAGCACTGCAGTACCTTGTCGTGCGCATTAGAAATGACGCATTGTGCCGTTGTCCACGAACCACAGCTCGGGCAAAGATGATCGTAATATTTCTATGTTCGATTAATATTACGCTGCCTGATCTCCAAAGGGAGAGGGCGGCCTTTTGTGTGACAAATATTTGACCTGATCCCGCAAGCGGTCTAACCCTCGTGCCCCTCATCTGCATGAGGACGATCATGGCCGAGAACAATTCCGAGGGTCCGCCCAATTTCATCGAACTGGCAGGCGACATTACCATCGCCTGGCTCCAGAATCCCAATGTAGATCCTGCTGCCG
This sequence comes from Novosphingobium sp. KACC 22771, assembly GCF_028736195.1. GTDB lineage: Bacteria > Pseudomonadota > Alphaproteobacteria > Sphingomonadales > Sphingomonadaceae > Novosphingobium. The sequence goes on from NZ_CP117882.1 coordinate 672,591, forward strand.
AGGACGTTCCGGCCTTCCTCAAGTCCATGCATCTGGCGATTGTCGGGCTGGACGAAGCGCCCGCAGCTGAGCCTGAGCCTGAAGTCGTTGCTTATGAACCGGCGGTACCGGCGCGCTCCTCGATCAAGCCCGATTATCTTGTCAGTCTGATCGACGGGCGTAAATACAAGACATTGAAACGGCATCTTGCGGCCAACGGGCTGACGCCAGACGCATATCGTGCGCGTTATGGATTGAAGTCCGATTACCCGATGGTCGCGGCGAATTTTGCCGCGATGCGCCGCGAGATCGCCGAAAAGATTGGGCTTGGCCGCAAGAGTGCCGCTCGCCTCGATAATACCGACGGAACAGTCGTCGCTCCTGCAGAGACGCAAGAAGCAGCGCTTCCAGCGACGGAAGAAGATGTCGCGGCGGTTGTGGTGGCAAAGGGCGTTGCCCGCAAACCAAAGGCCAGAACCGACAAGACCTCTGTTGCCTCGACTAAGGCCTCGCCGCCGCTTGCCGAGGTGAAGCCTGCCGCCGACGCAAAGGGCAAACCCGCGCGCGCCACTCGAAAGGTCAAGCAAGAGGACGCACCGCCCGTCGATGCGCCTGTGCCTGCCGAGCCGGTAAAGCCGGTGGCGCCCAGAAGGCAGCGCATGGCGCGTGAGCCTGAGGTCCTAACGAGCGGCACAGACACTCCCGATGCGCCTGTTGCTGATCCGGTCCCGGGTGGCCCGAGCGCGCGCAAGGGCGGCGCGGCAAAGGCAAAAGCCACCTCGTTGACCGAAGTTGGGACCACCGGCAACAAAGCCGTTAGGCCAGCCAAAGCGAAGGGTACCGCCGGGAAAACGGTCAAGGCCAAGGTGGCAGATCCGAAACAGGAAGTTATGCTCGAGGCAGTTCCTGCCCCCGCCAACCGTGGTAAAGTAAAAAAATCGGCTACGAAAACCGAGGCTCCTGCCGCTAAGGAAGTGTAACGCGCGGCATGGATAGATATTTGGCGGCGCCTGCCCCTTGGGGGACAGGCGCCGCTTCGTTTGGAGGTCTTGAAAAGACGAAACCCACGATGGATGCTCGACTGTGTGCTCCTGAAGGATGCAACTCGACGCTTTGAACTGCGCTGGCTTTGCTGGGGGGTAACCGAATGAGCAAAGGTCGGTTATCAAGGACTGGTTCAAGGCTCTGAATATCGCCTCTCGAGGCACACATCATTAGACCAATATTTTGCGCGCTCAGGCAACCGTCTTTAGCTCAGCGAGCGAAATCATCAGCGTCATGTCGCTTGTGGGCGATTGGAGAAAACCGCATCGAAGATAGAACCGCTTTGCCTCCTCGTTGATTGCGTGGACAATCATGCCGCGGATGACCGCCTGAAGCGGAGTGGATGGGGAAGCAGTTGCCCGTGGCATGGGCGTCGCTTTTCTATGTGAATTCGATTTTCAAGATACACATTGTGCATCCAACATTCAAAGTCAGCGAGGTGGCACCCAAATCAAAACAAATTGAGTTGCTGCGGGCCAGCGCACATCGGCAATGACGTACTATCCCCATTTGATGTACGGGGCGCGGCCCGTGGCTGATGTGTCAAGCTTGGGGCCGGATCGACATCCCCCACCCCGCCCTGACCATCGCGCGCTGCCGCAAGGCGCGCATTCCAGCCACCGATAATATGCGCTGGCGTAAACCAGTTCTCGCGCACCTCTCGGGACAAAGAATTACCGACAACAAGCCGGGCCGGAATATGAAGCAGCGTCAGCTGGCAATAAGCCATATGGATCGCGCGGGGATCGACATCGATAGCAGTTGCGTGAAGATGAGACTGATAGTTGATGTTACGCTCAAGCATCGTGTCGGCCAGCGCAATGACCATGGCACCCGATCCGCAAGCAGGTTCGCAGACTGTCAGAAATCCGTGCGCCTCGATATGGCTTCGCAGCACCTCCTCCTCGCGCAGCGTCGTCCCCGCCATGAATTTGCAGATCGGATAGGGCGTAAAACACTGGCCGCGTGCCTTGTTGTGCAGTTCAAGGTCATGGAACAATGCACCCAGAATGTCGCAGCGCTCGTATTCCAGCGCGTCGACCAGTTCGCCCAGAACGCGGGCAAAGATATCGAGCGTCGGCCGGTCATAGCGGCCCGCGATTTCGAGATAGCGTTTTTCGCGAGGCTCGCGCTGGCGCCAGTCGACCGCATTGGACAATGCGATGGCCATCATTTCCATGCAATCGCCGAATAAGGTCCAGGTATCGTAGCGATACTGGCAGCCCTCGAAGAGCTTGCGCATCGCTGACAGATGGGGATTGCCCATAGGCATCTCCAATGGATTTCAGGAGGACAGCAGCGGGCATCACCCGGAGAGCATGCATGACCGGTATCGTCAGTGTTTGGGGATGACGCCCTTGATCCGTGCCATCGGCAACGAACCAGCCATCAGCATGCATGAGGGTGCCACTCATAGAGCAGATGGGCATCGGGGTCGTGTTCATCACCAATGGCAATGCGGACCAACCTGCCATCGCAGGCAAAATTGGCCGCACGCGGGAAATCGCAAAAGCTGCGCCCCTCGAACACGAAGTCCTTCGAGCGCACCTCGACGACCTTGCGCGCCTGCCCCAGCGCCCGGTGATGGTAGGAAGAATGTAGCAGTTTCAGACTATCACCCGCTTTCAGGCGCTTTTTAAAACTGGCCAGCGGGAGGATCTTCTCGACCGGATTGGCAGGCCCACGGCGCGCGGCAAGCGCGGCCCAATAGGCCCGGGCGATCACGACTTCAGCGTAAAACGAGCAGTTCCAATAGTCCTGCAGGGGATTGGTGCGGGTGTAACCAAAGCGCTCGATCTGATCGCGCAACCGGACGATAAACGCGTCTTGCGCATCGCGGCCGGTCAGATCTTCCGGAGAGTCGAGAATTTCGACGGTGACCTTGCGACCGCCCGAGAAGCGGGAGGAACGTAAGGCTATGCTCATATCGGGAAATGTCCCGGCCATATGCTGAGCGATACGCCGGCACAGGACGGGAAGATCGTCGTCTGGGCAAAATAGGTCGCCGCGATAGTCGAAATTGCCCCGTTCATCGTAGGGAGTCTGACTGTAGAGCAAATGGGGCGGGATTTCGGGTTGAACGGTAGTGGCCATGACAGAGCCTTTCGCGGGGATGGATTATGCCTGTCGCCCGGGATGTCCCCTTCGTTTCGGCCCCCTGCCAGCCCCTCTCCTCTTCCTCCGGTCTGCGACTCATCCCTCGACGCCGAGAGAAGCGCTCTAAGGCAGATCTTCTTTCTCGAGCGTCCTGATCGATTCAGCCTGGCCAGCTTCCATCGGCACGATGCCTCCAACAGTAATAGCTATCGAGCGACGATATTTGCCCATGGCCTCAAGCGGGAGGACGCGAAGCAGAAAGCGTCAGACTGGATGGTCTGGCGCATCGGAAACGGAGCGCCTGCTCGGCCCCGATGCACCAGCACAAGCCTCATCGGGCCAGGATTATGCTGCCAGTGCCTCAAGCCGCATCGGCAAGCGGGTCCCCGCCTTCCACGTCCGTGCCCTGCCCGTCGATGTAGACGCCAATATCGGCTTCCGCAGGTTCGCTGTCTACGACCTCCAACTGCTCCGCACCATAGCCCTCGCCGTCAGCCATGATCGGCCCCGCCCCGGCTGTCTCCCGGCGCTCAAAGCGCATCGCCTCAGGCAGCCATGCCAGTGCCCGTTCCTTGACCTCGGCCTCAACCAGCATATCTCCGGAGAACAGGCGCTCGGCTGCCGCTGCCAGATCGTGTTTTTTCGATCCGGCATAGCGTGCGCGCAGGTCGGCCCCGCCGATTTCCTCGAAGAGATCGAGGATCGCAGGCTTGTTGATCTTGTCGAAATAGGCCGCAGCCGTCGGCCGCCACCAGCTTGCCACATCGATATCGAGACGGACACCAAGATGGTCGAGGAAACCCGCCTCGCCGCGACCGTGGGGAACAGCCCGCAATGTACGCGCCACAGCCCAGCCGAGCCATGCCGCGCGTGCCTCCTCAGGCAGGGCGCAAAAGTCATCAAAACGTTCGACCACCGAACCGTGTCCCTGCCAGCTGCGGTCGAGACCGTCCTGGAGTTTCGCCCATTCGCGCGCCGCAGGCATGTCGCTGATAAAATCCGTCACCAGCCGCATCGGCTCAGGCCCGCGCAATTCGCTCGGCACATGATGACCATAGGTCATGACCGAAGCATCGGCGAGGATAAAGCCCGCCAGATCAAGCGCGAAGGCAGGATCGCTCGCCACATGCAGGGCCAGCAATTCGACCTTCATCATGGCAAGGCGTTCGAGCAGCCGCTGGCTCAGCACGGGCCTGTCGGCACCTGCCTCTTCACCATGGCTCGGCATTGCATCGTCACAATCACACCCGTCACCTTCGCTGTCCGCCCTAGCTTCAAGTTCCGGTTCGGGCGCAGGCATCGCGTAGAGCTGTTCATGGATACGCGGCGTGCCATCCTCGTCGAGAATGACATAGGCCAGCGCCGTGGCTTTCACACCGGCCTCGATCACAGGCACCGGCTCGGTGAAACCGGCGAGTTCTGCCGCAAGCGCCTCGATATGTGCCTCATCCTCGTCACCGGGCTCGAATTCGCCGGTGTCGAGCGCGGCGCTCCATTCGGCCAGTTCGATCTCGATCTCATCCTTGCGCGCCTGCTGCTCCTCGCTCAGGTCAGGCAGGTCGCCGTGCAACTGCCGCAGGCCCCAGGTCTGGTTATAAGGAACATGCGTGGCAGCGACCGTGCGGATCTCACCAAAACCCTCGCGCTGCCGGATAGCTTCGGCTGCCTCGGCCAGCCTGCTCTCGGCCAGTTCATCGAGGATCTGCGTGTCGAGCCAGCGTTCGCTGCCCGCATCGGAGAAGAGATCCTCCTCGATCCTTCCGCCGGCGGCGACATAGGCATCGCGCCCGACCAGCAAGGCCTTGGGATCGCCGGCACGGTAGCTGTAGGAGGCGAGCTGGCGCCGGATTTCCCCCACATTGTCGCGCGAATAGCTGTGGCGCAGCAGTTCAAAAACCGCCGCCTGACGCGCCGTATCCGCCGTCGAGGCATAGGCCTTGGCGACATCGAGCGTGATCTCATTGCCTTCAAGCGCATCAAACACCGGCTCGGCCAGCCCAGCAAGGCGCAGGCGCCCCTGCACAAACCGTTCGGTCACGCCAAAACGCTTCGCGACATCGGCAGGCGATTTGCCTTCGACCTCGATGACATCGCGGAACGCCCGGCAGGCTTCGGCCGGGTTCATCGCCAGACGAAAGAAGTTTTCCGAAAGACTGACCTCGACCGCGTCTTTGGGATCCTGAAGCACCAGCAGGGGCAGGGCATAATCGGCAGGAAAGATTCCCGCCGCAATCAGGCGATGGACCGCATCGAGCCGGCGCCCACCGGCGGTGATGCGATAATACCCCTTCTTGCGAGTGATGGGTACACCGACAAGGTTCTGAAGCACGCCGCGCTCGGCAATATTGGCGGCAAGCCGTGCATCGGCCTCAGGGTCGCTGCTCTTGCGGACATTGGCAGGCGATTTTTCAAGGTTGGCCGCCGGAACGAGAATGGGAAGCTGGGACATGGGTCATGGTCTCCTGGCGGAGCAACCCGTCCATTCGGGCTGCCCGTCGCCAATCCTCCCGCCCCCCTTCTCTCCCATTCGCAGGGCATCGTTCCAGTCCTTGCAACCTGCGGGTGGCAAGATGACCTCGATGCTCCGCCCCGCAGATCGATAGACCGCCAGTGCCTTTGTCAGCCCGGCGCGCCCGGCACGGTCATTGTCGGGAAGCAGGATCAGCCGCGAGACACCGGCTGGAATGGCGATGCGGTGAAACCGCTCAGCTCCCAGCGTGGCCCAGACCGGTATGCCGAGCAGGACCATTGCCGACATGGCCGTCTCGGTTCCTTCGGCCAGTCCAAGCACGTCACTTACGGGTGCAAGTTCCACCGCGCCCGCCTGCGGTCGCCCCAGCATGCGGCGCGGGTTGCCCAGGTCGCGGGCGCGGATCGGGCGATTGGCTGCGAAGAACGTGCGCTGGATCGCCACCAGATCTGTGCCCTCACGGACGGCTGCGAGCATGGCCGGGCGGAAGACTACCGCCTTGCAGGGACCGAGCGGTGTCGCCCACAGGAAGCGCAAGGCATCTGGGCAAAAGTACAACCCGCGACGGCTTAGATAGGCTTCGGCTCGTGTCCCCGCCAGTGGCTGCGCGCGGCCCCATAGGCGTCGAATGAGTGGCAAGGACGAGAGAGGCGACGGAAGCCCGCCCGATCGTACACTGGGGGCAGAAGCTGTGCCAATGGTACCCTTCAGCACGTCACGGTGCCGATGACGGATGGCCCTGATCACATCTCGTCTGTCACAGCCCGCAAAGCATTTGAAGAGCAAGGCCCGTTCACCGACGCGGATCGAAAGGCTTGGATTATGGTCGTCGTGCGCCGGACATAGACAAAGGCCCTGCCCATTCCGCCAGAGACCGCCCAGTTCCTTGACCAGCTGCGCGCCCTGCGCTTCGAGCAGAGAAAGCCGATCGGACATTTTACGTCTCTCGATCCAACCTCAACCTGTATCCATGACGGCATCGACGGCGATCAAGGCTGCGGCGAACTCGCGTTGGACATCGCCAGGAGAAATCCCGATACGATCCGCAATGGCATCGTAGGGCACCGCATCACGAGAATGCGCGAGGAATATCTCCCGTCTGAGGTCAGGAAGGCCAGCAACTACCTGCCGAAAACGTTCGAGCTTTGCGGCAAGATGCAGATCAATTTCCTGCGACTCGCCCCGTTTCCAGCCGCTGCCCCAGACCGCGTTTGCCACCTCTTCGCCGATGCATTCGTCAGCATCGATCCGCAATGGCAATGTTTGCGGCATCTTGCCTCGTGCCACCGTGATCGCCGGACGGGGCTCGCGCTTGAGGGTGCACAGAACGGTTACAATTCGCAGTCGCAGCTTTGACCCTGCCTGGGCCCAGCCACCGGATAATCTATCTTCTGCAGCCAACATGGCGGTGGCAATATTGCGCAAGAGAGCAAGTATTTTTGGGGTGGCCATCGTCTGGAACTCCATCGCCATATCCATCGCGGCCTTCCCCCCTCTCCCCTTCATGCCGCCGCGATGCGCGAAATCACGCTGCCCGAAGCGAGCGGCGGCTCGATCCGGGAATTGCCTAACGGTGTCAAATTGCTGTAATGCAGCACATACAATTGATTGAATTTATGTCATGATCGCCCTGGGTCCGCCCCGTGAGGCTTGGGAAAATGACTTCGCCAAGTGCTGTCGTCACCTCCAGCGGTCTGATCTCCGAGTTAGGAGGACATGATGCAACACGACCGCATTCAGCTGTTCGTTGAAAGCAACAGGGATCGACTGGAGCAACTGACAACGCGTCAGCGAGACTGTCTGCGCCTGGTCGCCAAGGGATATCTCACCAAGGAAATTGCCGGCATGCTCGGCATTTCGGAGAGCCGCGTCTATAAGCATGTCCTGGCAGCCTGTCGGCTATTGGGGGTACCAAATCGGGGCGAAGCTGGGCGGGTGTTTGCCGAATGGGAGGCGCAAACCACCCTTTCCGCAGGGGGGCCGTCAATGGGCGCCCATTTTCTGGACCTTCCCAATCCGGCAGATCTGGCATTTCCTGATCCCGTCTCGAATGACACGGACGGCCCGATCATACTCGAAGCCATGCCCGCCCAACAAGGGGAAGCCCATCCCGTTGGTAGCGCAAGGCCGACAGTACTCGATCTGGTGCCGCTCCGTCTGGGCAGGAGAACATCCAATGACCTGACTGCCAGTAGGACGCTTATCGTCATCGCCGCAGTGACCGCCGGTATCATTGTTACGGTCGGTTCCGCTGTATCGCTGCTTTCCGGGCTGAGCAGTCTGCTTCGCCCATAAGGCAGCCCTTCCATCATCATCCAACACAGTCCGTTCCTTTATCGGGAACGGGGAGGAGAAACCATGCGTGCTCAACGCCAAGCCATTGCCCAAACGGTAGCCAAGCGGCTCTTTGCTGCAGAAACAGCCCTCGACATCGCCCTTGCCCGTATCGCGGAACTCAATGCAGCCTTGCCGCTTGCCCGCCTCGATGCGCGAATATCCGCGATAGTCGGACAGGAAGCTATCCAGAGTTCCGCATCTGCCATGATGCTCGTGGCCGAAACCCGCGAGAAGATCGTCGCAACCCATGCCAATCTCAAACAGGTGAGCGATGAAATCGGCCTGCGCGAATTGAGCTATGGTGATCTCGTCAAACCGAGCAAGGTCGATCCGCCCGATGCAGCACATCATCTGCGGGTGGTGTGACACGACCTGGCAGGATGCCATGCCAAGGATCTCACGATTAGATCAGGATCGATATGACGAGACATGTCGCATTCTTCATTCTGCTGACGGTCAGCAGTCTTTACGCAGCCATACGGGGCGGCCGGCCTGAGCAAATCGGGGCGGCCACTCTGTTCGGTGGGGCATGGGCGAGTGTGCTTGCGGCCAATCCACCGGGAGGACGCTTTCGCCAGCTTGAGTCCGGCATTCTGGTCATAGATATTGTTCTATTGGCTATTTTTCTGTGGCTTGCCATTCGCAGCACGCGCTTCTGGCCCATTTGGGTCGCAGGCCTGCTGGGCTCGGAAGTGCTCGTTCATGTCGGTGTGATCCTTGCTCCTCTCGCTACCTGGCGAGCCTACCTGAACGCCACTGCCATGTGGAGTTGGGTCGCCCAGATTATCCTGATCGTCGCGACATGGCGCCATCGGGAGAGACTGGCACAACGAGGCAATGATGCATCCTGGAAGGGCTGATCAGGATCGTCTCATCCACGATAGAGCGGCCAGTGACTCCCTGCCCCTGGATATCCGAGATCGACAAAGGTGGAGTGTCATCATGACAATGATGCCGAACGCGAATGAGGTCCAGTCCGCCGGCCAATGGCCTGCCCAGTCGCGCGCATTGGTTTGCCGGGCATTCCTGCGGGTGGAAAAGATCATTCTGGAAAGTCTGGGGCCACAGCTTTCCGCCCGGCACTATGTTGCGCTCCTCTTCGAGGTCTATCTTGCAGAAATCGAGGGAAAGACACTCTACCAGGCCTGTCTGTCGACCGATGAAATCGTGTCGAAGCCCCACCGCCGTTCGGCCAGACTGGCGGCGCTTGGAGCGCTTATTCGCCGGCCCAATCCTCAGGACCAGCGCCGAACCGACCTGCAGCTCACATGGGACAGCCGGTCCGCGCTAGACCGTATTATCGATACAATGGCTACCCTCAGCGTCGACTTCGCCGCCACCATCCGGCAAAGCATGGGCGCTGATGCCAACTTGCTACCAAGCCTGCCATCATGGTACCATATGCCAATCAGTACTCGATCTGGAACGATGGGCATGAACATCGCACGAGGTAAAGTGATCGCAGGCGGCCGCATCGCCTTGCCGGCAGAAATGCGCCGCGCGCTCGGTCTGCAAAATGGCGATACCGTACTCTTCGAACTGGAAGGGGATGAGGTGCGCATCCGCCCGGCAAAGTCCGCACTCAGGCGGGTTCAGGAAAGGCTGCGGGCGTTCGCCCCGAAGGATGGCCTGGTCTCGGAGGAACTGATCGCCGAGCGACGGGTCGAGGCGGCGCGTGACTGACGGCAGCACCTCTCCAATTTATGTCCTCGATGCTTCGGCCTTGCTGTGCTTATTGTTCGATGAGCCTGGGGCCGATCTTGTGGAAGCACGATTGACCCGTGCTCTGGTATCGGCTGTAAATTATCATGAGGTGCTGGCCAAGCTGACAGATCGTGGTGTCGAAGCAGTTGAAGCCAAAGCCATGCTGGCAGAGCTGGATATCGACATCATTGCCGTTGATCGGCAGCAGGCTGATATTGGGGGAGAAATCCAGCCTTTGATCCGCAGCGCGGGCCTGTCATTAGGCGATCGCTCTTGTCTGGCTCTGGCCCGCTCGCGTCAGGCTGTCGCGATCACGGCTGATCAGATCTGGAGAGGTCTCGACATTGGTGTCGCGGTCGAAGTGGTGCGGTGAGCGGCAAGATCACCCGGGAAAGCAGGAATTGAGAGTGAATTGATGCGTACCGACCTCAATCATCTTCCGGCAGTCAAGCAGCGCGAACTCGACCGCGTCGTCGAGATCCTGTTTCAGGGCTTTCGCGAAGCCACGCAAGAGGCGACCGGGCGGCGTAAAGCGGCCCGGATACTCAAGGTCATTCTGTTCGGTTCCTACGCGCGGGGCGATTGGGTCGATGCCCCCTTCGACGCGAACCAATATACCTCCGATTATGACATTCTGGTCATCGTCAACCAGAAGGAATTGACGGATCGCGCGGACTATTGGGAAGAGACCGAACAGCGGCTGTTCGATGCCTATCACGTTGAGAAGGTCATCCGCACACCCATCAATTTCATTGTCCATTCGCTCCAGCAGGTGAATGATGGCCTATCTCACGGCAGGCTGCTGTTCATGGAAATCGCCAAGGATGGGGTAATCCTCTACCAGTCCGATGATAGACTGCTGGCAGAGCCCAAGCCCAAGACACCGGAGCAGGCTTATCTTGCCGCGAAGGACTATTTTGAAGACAAGTTTTCTGGGGCAATGCGGTGGTACGAAGGCGCTGAGTTTTATCAGAACAAGGGCTATTTCGGTAATGCGGCCTTCCTTCTTCATCAGGCTACCGAGAATCTGTATAAATGCGCGATGTTGACGCTCACCTTCTATGCGCCTCGTAACCCCAATATTGTGTTCTTGCGTGGAATTGCCGAAGGATTGGACAGAAGCCTGTTCGACGCATGGCCTCGTGGCACCCATGCCCAACGCGCGATGTATCAAAAACTCAAGGAAGCCTACAGGAAGGCCCAGCACTCAAAGCATTTCGACATTTCCCCCGAGGAACTGAATTGGCTCCGGGAGCGCATTCAGGTGCTTGGGCAAAAAGTGCAGGAGATCTGCGCCGCTCATATCGCAAAGCTCAAGCAGGCCGCTGAATTGTAAGGATGTGAACTGACCAGCCTCTTTTGCATGTTTGCATCGGGTGGAATGAGCCTTCTGCTCCTACTTGATCAGGATATTCGTCGTCCCCCGTGCATGCAAAGGCCATGTCCCTGGGCGTTGCTCATTCTCGCATAGCCAGATGCGACACCCCTGCTCTGCCGCGGTCGGCGACAGGCAGGTGGTGTTGAAGTATCATACATTGTGTGATAGATAAGGCTTGATCCATGACCGACAAACCGCAGACCCGCATCTACAAAAACCGCTGGTTCGCCAAGTTTGCAAGCCGCGAAGGGATCAGTGAGGCAACGCTGGTGGCAGCAATCGACCAGGCCAATCGCGGCCTGATCGATGCCGATCTGGGCGGCGGCCTCATCAAGCAACGGGTCGCGCGCGAAGGTGGTGGAAAATCCGGTGGCTATCGCACACTGGTTTTCTTTCGCCACGAGGGAAGAGCTGTGTTTGCCTTTGGCTTCGCCAAAAGCACCAAGGCCAATCTCAACGCGATGGAATTGCGGACCTACAAAGAGGCCGCCAAAATCATTCTGGCGCTCTCGCAGGCCCAGATCGATATCGAAGTGGCAGCAGGCAGATTGTTCGAGGTGATTGACGATGCCCAGGACCTATAAAAGCGAAGCGCTGGCCGCCGTCCATGAGATGATGGAAGGGCTCCACGAGGCGGGCAGCATCGACAAGCAGACGCTGCGCCAGTTCGATGAAAGCTGCCTTGCCCCGGCAACCCAGCTTCAGCCCGAGGAGATCAAGGCGATCCGCGAAGCACAGCATGTGTCGCAGCCGGTTTTTGCGCGCTATCTCAACGTATCGAGGAACCTGGTTTCCGAGTGGGAACGTGGCAAGAAGCGCCCGGGAGGACCGGCCTTGCGGCTGCTGTCAATCATTCAGCGCAAGGGACTCGATGCGGTCGCCTAAAGGTGCCATCACAGGGCGCGCGATGTAGCGATCCAAAGCTATCGGCTGCGCGCCTCCGCTTCCGAGGCAGACACGGCACGATGTAGCGCAAGCCAGACCATCCTGACCGCGGTTAAATGCTCAACCTCCTTATGCGTTCCAAAACCCGCTCTTGCGCCCATGGCGCGCCCTGAGGCCGGCAACATAGGCATCGTGATCGGGGTGTTCTCCAAAATCCTCGATCCGTTTGGCGAGATAGCTGCAAGTCTGAAGGTGCCGGCCGGCATGGCCGTAGCGCTTGTATTTGGCGTGATCGAGCGAGAGGTCGATCATCGAGCGCAGCATCAGCGTGGCCGCCAGAGGGCTATGCTGTTCCAGCGCTTCGGCCGCCGGGGTCAGCAGCCAGTAGTGGTCGCCGTTGAGTTCCTCTTGGCGCGCCAGAACAAGGTCTGCCGCCAGACTATGCGCGGGCCAGTCCATCAGAAAGCCCAGCGCCCGATGAAAATCGGAATGCCGGCGGACATGGGCCAGCGCCCTGCCTTCGGCTTCTTCGTCATCGAAATCCGGCAGACGCTTGAGATGGGCGCGCAGGTAATCGGCATTCAGATCGCGCTCGAAAATAGCCCATCGCGCAGTCTGGGCCTCACCCGATTGTCCCAGGGCATCAAGCACGTCGATCCGCACCCGCTGCCAGTCGGGCCAATGTCGACCGCTGTGATAATTCGTCTCGGCAAGGTTGAGGGCCGCCATGGCATCGGCGGGTCGCTGCGCGCTGAGCAGGCGTTCTGCAATGTTGGCCGCGATAGAAGGATTAGCTCGTTCTTCTGCCGAGAATCGCGCCGCATAACCATCCACATCGCCAAGCGCATCGGCAATGTCGGTTAGGGCGGATTTCACCCGGCTTGCCTGGTACTGCGCTTCAAAATCATCGCGCATGACTGGGCCGCGCGTGCTGATGGCGATCACCTTGCGCTCATCGGCCTTGGGTTTGGCAGGAAGCGCGGTCGCTATTTCTTCGAACTGGGCCTTGAGCATCGTCAGCCCGTCAGGTCCAAGCGCCTGCGCCATAAGGCCGATCACGCCATCGAATTGCCCATAGTCATTGGTGTTGACCGCATTGAAGGTGCGCTCAACCAATGCCTTGGCCTCAGGCCTTGCCTGCACCGCGATCCCTCCCAGATCATGGAGCGTTTCTGCAAAGACACAGCCGACAGTTCCATTGCTGTCGTCGCAGCGCTCATAGACAGAGGGTGCTAGGTCCAGCAGCCGCCAGAGCAGATCAAAGGCCTCGGCCGGGTGGGATGGCGCGACATGCCGGAGAATAACATCTCGCTGCATGTCGAGATCCGCCGCCAGGTCGCGCACCTTCTGCCAGTCGACAAAGGACTTAGACTTGCCGATTGTCGTCAATCGCTTGCGGATTTCCGAAGCGACTTCAGTGCCGCCACTGCGGCTTGCCAGCTCTAGGCGCAGCCGGCGCTTGGCCGCCGCATCGCCTTCCGCCATTTCCAACAGAAGCTCGGCAAGTCGGTCAGCGCCGAGTGCAGCAAGATTTTTGGCATTGAGGGTTTTGTCGGAAGCCATGATGTGTCTTTGCCAAGCCAACCCGCAGGGTCAAGCCTATGATCGTCTTTGGTCTCGATGGCTCTCCGGCTTTCAACCAGCCTCAGCGGCAAGAGCGATCAAACGGGCGGCAGTCGCCTGATCACCGCGGGCCTGCATGAGCGAGATGATCTCCTGCAACTGCGCCCAAGGCAGGTCATTGGGGCCCCGAAGTTCCAGCATGCCGGCCACGGCAGTATGCCCCTTCAGCTCCATGCACCATGCATAAAAGTCAAAGCGCAGGCCATTCGGGTCCTCAGCGTCGCGCCACAGCACTTCCTTGCACAGATCGATCGCCAGATGCAGGTTCCGATGCGGGCCTGCGCGCCAGTACTCACGGGCCAGCAGACTGCGGATTTCTGCAAAATGACGGAAATTCTGCGGGGTCATAAATCCGGGCTTGGAAATCGGGACCGGGGTCATCAATTTTTGGGCAGCGCGCTCGCCCTTGATCAGGGTCCAGCGGCGTTCAAAATCGTCCGTCTCGGTGCGGGCAATGATCGCGTAAGCGGCAAGTTCGCGCGAATTGTTCTTCTGGACCCGGCGGGCAAGAACGTTGGCCATCGGATAATCGCCCGCCTCGAAGGCTTCTCTTGCCATGGTGAGCAGAGTTTTGCGGGCGCGACGTCTGGGCGGTGCCTCGGCTTCATTGTTGTTGGCAGGGCGAAGGAGGACACGCAAAGCGAGCGCATAGGAAGCAAAGCCGGCATCCCCGGCCGCCAGATCGAGGGCCTCATGATGGGGTATGCGCAGACGCCGGACATAGGACTTCGCGAGTCTCTTGATGCCGGCAACGGTGGTCGGGACAATGGACGATGTAACCACGGCTGTTCTCCAGGCCTGTGGAAGTGTTGCCCGCCAAACACCTCCGGGACCATTGGAAAACCCCGAAAGGATCAATCTGCACGTTCACTGTCGTCAACGACTTCGCGGCGGCGGGCTGCATGCCAGTGAGAAGGCCGAACCAGAATATTTCGAGCCCCGGCGATTCGCAAGCGCCGTATCTCGGATGCTGCGCTTTAGTCATTCGGCGATGAGCATCAGGTAATGTCGATGATCGTTCAGCCGGTGCTCGGCTTCATGAAAGGCACCATCCAGTTAATCGGCACAGGTCCCGGCCATACCATTGGTCACGTATCATGGCGTTGGCCCAAGATCATGTACGTATTAAGCGTCATGCAATACCAAAGACTTGATTGAGTCCCTTCGTGGCCGCATATTGCCGGGCGCGGGCTGGAATGCTGGCAGCCGCCCGCAGGATTATCCTGTCAGGTATATCGAAGCTCGACCTGCGGGTCGGGCGCTGGTCGTCCGATCAGGCGACGACACGGCCCACCTCACCCAAGATGATCTCCGGTTGCTTCCGGAGAACTCTCTGCTGTGCCGTGAGGAACCGTGGTTTCATGTCTTTCTATACCGAACGCCCCGACCGGGCGCAGTGGGTGAATGAACCGGCCTCGCAGGATGGGCAGGACGCAGGGATCGCCGACCTCAGCCAGCTCTATGCGGTCGAAGCTCCTCGACTTCGACGCTTTTTTCGTGCGCGCCTGCGCAGCGGGGATGAGGTCGGCGATCTCGTGCAGGAGGCCTTTGCAAGACTTGTGGGCGCCATGGCGAAAGATGTGCCGCTGCGACCTGCCGCCTATTTGCAGCGCATCGCCCGCAATCTGCTGTTCAATCGCTTCAGACAGATGGAAACAAGGCGCGCACGTTTCCATCTGTCTTTCGATGACGGGTACGAACATGCGATACCGCCCGATCAGGCCGATCGCCTCGAACTGGCCGAGATGATGCGGATCTATCGTCAGGCCTTGAGCGAACTGCCTGACAAGACCAGACAGGCATTTCTGCTGCACCGCATCGAAGAGCTGACCTACCGGGAGATCGGAGAAAGGCTGGGCCTTTCGATCCCGACCGTGCAATATCATGTTGCACGCGCGCTTGCCCATATTGATGCCGCGCTGGAACAGGAATGATGGAACACGCTGAAACTCCGCGCCCCCACAGCCAGCTCCGAGACGAGGCGGCCGACTGGTTCACGCTGATGCGCGGACCGGAAGCCGACAGCCGCCGTCAGGAATTCGAGGCCTGGCTGGCGCAGGATGCCACGCATCGGCGGGCCTATAACCGCATCGCAGAGACCTTCAGCCTCGGCAAATTTCTGAGCGAAGGCCGCCATACAGAGCAGGCAGACCTGCCGAAATCCGAAATTAAAGACCTTCGGGGGATGCGCTTCGCGTTTACCGGCGCCGGTCTGGTCAGTCTGATCACACTGGCCGCCATGGGAGCATTCTACTGGAAGGCAGGCTTCCATGCGGACCAGCGCCTCCTTTCGCCGCAGATCGCCGCAGCGCCTCATCAAGGCATCCAAAGCCTGAAACTGGCGACAGCCCTTGGCGAAATCCGCTCCTTCAAGCTGGCCGATGGCTCAACGGTCACACTCGATACCGGGAGCCTGCTGCTGGTTTCTTTGGGAAGCCAACAGCGAGACCTGGAGCTCATTCGTGGGCACGCGCGTTTTGAGGTCGCTCACGAGGCGCGGCCCTTCGTGGTGTCGGCAGGTTCCGGTACAGTGACAGCACGCGGCACGATTTTCGATGTGGCCGTGGCCGATGGCAGCCGGATCGAAGTGCGCCTCCTCCGCGGGGCCGTCGATGTCAATATGCCCGGCGCCACAGGTCAATCGGCTCATGCTCCGATCCGTCTGTCGCCCGGTCAGCACATCGCTTTCCGGGAAGACGGCAAGCTGCAATGGACACAGGCATCGAATGCGGAAAACAGCGACGCCCAGTGGCCCGATGGTCTGCGAGACTATGAGAATGTCCGGCTGGGCGATCTGATTGCCGATGCCAATCGATATGCCACGCTGCCGCTTGTTGCCGCGTCTGACGAGGTAAGTGAAATCCGGATCTCGGGCACCTTTCGCGTGACCGATACAGGCCATCTTGCGCAAAATCTTGCCGGTCTTCTCGGCCTGACGCTGACATCCTCGCCCCGCGCTCTGTCCCTTGCCCGACCCTGCCAGCCAGGCCGGCAAAATATTTGTCAGCCGCCCTCATAAATAGGCCCCGCGGCTTGTCGCTCCCCATGAACGCCGAACTTCAGAGCAGTCGGCGCCATGGGGGTACATATGGCCAGTCTTCGAAAATACATCCTGAGTTCCACGATCGCGCTGTCCGCAATCGCGTTCCTGTCGCCTACGGCTGCCGGGCCTGACGACAGGAAGGAATACCATCTTCCAGAGCAGGACCTCAGCACTGCGCTCAGGATGATCGGGCGAGCATCGCATCAGGAAATCATGTTTGAGCGGCGTTCGGTCGAGGGCAAACGCGCTCCTGCGCTCAATGGCACCTATACAGCCAGCGAGGCAGTCGAGATCCTGATCAGCCATACCGGCCTGACCGCAACCCATCGCGACGGAAGTGTCCTCATTCAGGAACGATTTCTCCCGGCGTCCGAGACAATAGGTTCCGGCAGTTCAGCGATTGTCGTCACCGGTTCGCTGATCCGCGGCACGGGCAACACCGGACCTCTGATCACCGTCTCCAGCCAGCAGATCGCGGCCTCAGGCTATGCCAATCTGGGTGACGTGGTACGATCCATCCCCCAGAATTTCACGGGTGGACAAAACCCGGGCATCGGCATCGGCATTCCGGTCGCCAATGGGGAGAATTTTGGTTCGGGATCGTCGATCAATCTTCGCGGCCTTGGACAGGATGCAACGCTGACCCTGATCAATGGCCACCGCGTTGCAAATGGCGGAAATCGTCAGAGCATCGATGTTTCCGCGATTCCCATCGATGCCATCGAGAGGATCGAAATCGTCACCGATGGGGCCTCCGCGCTCTATGGCTCTGACGCGGTGGCCGGTGTCGCAAATGTCATCCTCAAGCGGGACTATCAGGGCCTCGCGACAAGCGCGCGCTTAGGCCTCGCAACGGAGGGAGGCGATCGGCAGCAGCAATATAACGTCGTCACCGGCAAGAGATGGCGCAGCGGCGGCGCCGTCATCGCCTATGAATATGGAAAGGACACGGCCATCACCGCCTCGCAGCGCTCCTATGCTGCGGTGACGAATCCCGGCCTGACGCTTTACCCTTTCATCCAGCACCACAGCCTGATCGCCAATCTGCATCAGGATATCGCAAAAGATCTCAAATTCAGCATCGATGGCGGCTACAACTGGCGCAAGGATCAGCGGGGCTATTCACTCACCGCCGCCGCCAACAGCCCGGCCTATGACTCGCGCGTCCGGTCCTCGTCCTTTTTCGTGGCTCCGTCACTGCAATGGTCACCATCAGGCGATTGGCTCGTTTCGCTCTCGGGCATGTATGGGAAGGATCACGCCCGCCTGATCCAGCAGCTGACCAGCAATGCGGCGACCTCGACAACCCAGCGCACCTGCACGTGCAACACGGCAGTCTCGGTCGAACTGAAAGCCGACGGCCCTCTCCTCGAAATCCCCGGCGGCACCGCCAAACTGGCTGTGGGTGGCGGCTATCGCAAGGACTGGTTCCGGCAGGAAAGCATGTATGCGACCAGCAATATCAGCGCCAGTCAGGCCGAACATTATGGCTTTGCCGAGCTCCACATTCCGCTGGTCGGCAAAGCGCAGAACATTCCCTTCATCCATTCTCTTTCGCTGAGCGCGGCAGCGCGCTACGACAATTATCCCGGTGTTGACGAGGTGATCACGCCCAAACTGGCCTTCACTTATGCACCAACCCCGGACTTTGACATTCGCGGTTCATGGGGCCAGTCCTTCAAGGTTCCCACGCTCTATCAGCGCTATAGCGCGCAAAGCGCCACGATCTATTCGGTCGGAACCCTGGGCGGGAGCGGATACCCGGCCGGATCGACCGCACTATTCCTGCTGGGCGGTCGCCCCGATCTGTCGCCCGAACGCGCGGACACCTGGACCACCAGCCTGTCCTTCCATCCGGCGCGGGTGCGCGGCCTGAAGATCGATCTCTCCTATTTCGATATCCGCTATCGCAACCGGGTCATCCAGCCCATTTCCCTGCCGCAGCAATCGCTTTCCAATCCGGCCTATGCCAGCGTTGTAACCTTCAATCCCACGGCTGCTGCCCTCACCGGCGCGCTGGCGGATAAGGTCATCTACAATTATTCGGGCGCAGCCTATAATCCTGCCAGTGTGGTGGCAGTGGTCGATGATCGCAATCTCAACATCGCTACGCAAAAGCTTCGCGGCATCGATCTTTCCGGCGAGTTTGGGTATGCGATGGCGAACGGTGACCGTATCACAGTGACAGCCTCCGGCAGTTATCTCGACAGCGAGCAGAAGCTGCTTCCTTCCGCCGGCACGATCATCCTGTCGGGGACCTATTATAATCCGCCCCATTTCCGCAGTCGGTTCGGCATGGGCTGGGACTCACCCAGAATGTCTCTTGCCGGTTTCGTGAACTACATTGGCGGTGTCAGCGACACCCGATATACGCCCGCAACGCCGGTCAGCGGTATGGCGACACTCGATCTGACCGGACGCCTTCGCCTCGAAGGCGGTGCCCTCACCGGCGTCGAAATCCTGCTTGCAGCCCAGAATATCACCAATGCCAGCCCGGATATCACCCGCACCAGGGCGGCCTATGACGCGCCCTATGACACGACGAATTATTCGCCGGTTGGCAGGCTGGTCAGCCTGACCCTGCGTAAGAACTGGTAGCCGCCGCGCCTTCATTACCTCGCCTATCGCGAGGGGCGCGACAGCGGCGGATACTCTCCATCTGGATCTCTCACATGCACAAAATCACCTTTGCGCCCATCGCAGCCTTGCTTGCGATGGGCGCCGCCCCGGCCATCGCAGGCCCCGATACTCGAACGTCCGGCCCGCCAAGCTTGCAGGATCTGGTCGCGATGCGCTCGCTCGACAGCGTGACCATTTCGTCAGACGGCAGGTCAGCAGCCTTCCGGGTCATCACGCCTTCACTGGAAAGCAACAGCGTTTCCGTCGAGTGGCTCATGATCGAAATCGCGGGAAAGCCTAAGGTCGCCCTCCCCCTCGGCCATGCCAGCCTTCCACTGCGGCAGCCCATGTTTGACTCGCTCCTCGACGGACAGGCGCAATGGGCGCAGGACAGCCAGGCCCTTTATGTCCAAACTCTCAGAGATGGCAGGATCACGATCAACCGGATCGCTCCCAATGGCGTCGATAAGGTGGCCATATCGGACGACGCTGACATAGAGACCTTCAAAATCCTGCCCGGTGGCCGCCAGGCCGAAATCGGCGTGCGAGCGGCACGACGGGATATCGATCAGGCCATGGAGCAGGAGCACCGCGAGGGCCTTCACGCTGACCGCAGCCTGTCGCTTGAAGGAAGCCGCCTCACCGGCAATTTTCTGATCGGCAATCGCTGGTCGACCATCCGCTATGCGGGCAAAGGCAACAGCGCGCGCGAGGCTTTTTCCGGCGAGTTGCGACAGAAACTAGTGCCGCTACCGGGTGCCTCAAGGAAGCTTCAGAAGACTTCCTCTGGCATCACCCAAACCGATCCGGTCTTGTCAGGATCGGGGAAAGATGCCGCCGGCAGGACAATCTCGTCCGGACGGTCAGGGATGACGGCCCGACTGGTCCAGACCGCACCGCCGGCCCCCTTCCTGCTCGAGCCGACCTATCAGGTGGTCGCTCAATTGCCAGATGGCAGCGAGCGTCGTTGTACAGAGAGTTTCTGCTTCACCCGTTCGTCAGCTTTGCGCAGTGTGAGCTGGAACCGGGAAGAACACGAACTCATCATCGCCCATGAGGAGGATTACTCCACCTGGACGGTGCTTTACGGCTGGAAACCCGAAACCGGCCAAACCCGCCTCATTCGCGCGGCGGATGGTTCGCTCGATGGCGGATCGACCTACAGCGGCAAGCCCTGTTCGGCAGCGGGGAAATATCTTCTCTGTGTTCATGCGGGACCGACATCGCCGCCGCGCCTTGTCCGGATCGACACCGCCACAGGAGAGACAATCACCCTCTTCGATCCCAACCCGGTGCTTCGCAGACGCGCGTTTAATCCGGCGCGTTTTCTCACCTGGCGCAGCTCGAACGGCGACAGGTTCACCGGCTTCCTCGTCTTGCCGCCTCATGCCAATGGATCTGTGCCGCTGGTCATCACCAGCTATCGATGCCGGGGGCTTTTGCGCGGAGGTTTCACTTCGCTGGCCCCCGAGCAGCTGCTGACCCAGCGCGGGATGGCGGCTCTATGCGTCAATCACAACAATTCCGTGGGCATGAAGGTAACGCCCGATGGCAAGCTTGAAACGCTTGGCCCCCATCTCGCCGCCATCGCAGGCTACAAAGCGATCATCGATCAATTGGCGGACGCAAAGCTGATCGATCCCGCGCGTGTCGGGCTGGCCGGTCACAGCTTTACCAGCATGGTGGGCGCCTATGCGCTCAGCCATACCGACATGTTCAAGAGCGTCGTGATCGGCACCGGCATCACCATCGACCCGGCGACACTGATGTTCATCGATCCGGTTCGCCACGGCTGGAATACCAGCCTGCTCAATGTGCTCAACGTGCCCCATCCGCTCGATGATAGGGAAGGACGCTGGAAAGACATCTCTCCGGCGCTGAATGCGGCACAAGTCAAAGGCTCGCTGCTGATCCAGACCCCGGAAAACGAATATCTCTCGGCGGTGCAGCTGTTCTCGGCAATCCAGCATGCCGGCGGCGCTTCGGACATGTATATCTTCCCAAATGAGGGCCACCTCGTCACGCGCGAGCCTGCCCATCAACTGTCGCGGATGCGGCGGTCCGTCGACTGGTTCGACTTCTGGCTGCTTGATCATACATCGGTAAATGCCGCGAACTCTGCCGATATCGCGCATTGGAAGGAGCTGCGAAGCGAGTTGCCCCCTTCCCCTTCTCATGAAAAATGACCCCGGCGGACAAGGCGCGGCGATGGCATGGCCCAGGCTCTGAGCCATGCCTCGACATCCACAAGCGCCATGATTTCCATGTAGCGCACGACATCTCGCGGATCGGGACGTTCGAGAAAGGCCTCAATAACCATCCGATCGAGAATGCCCTCCCGCGCGAGCAGACCGTCGAGAAGCAGATCCCTGATCGCGTCTCGGTTGGCGTCCAGCAGGTGCATGGCAAAGCCCGTGGGCGTTCCTTTGGAACGTCGCGCGGTGATCAACGACGGCAGAAGGTCCGCAAAGGCTTCCCGTGCCGGCACGCGATCCTGCCCGCCGTTGATCCACATCCAGGATGGAATGGTAAGGCAGTGTTCGACAATCGGCTGCGCCATGAGCGGCGCGCGCAAGGGATGCATCCATTCTCTGCCATACCCTTCGAGATGATTCTGGATCGCGGCCAGCCAGGCCACATGCATGACCTTACCCGGAACCTCGTCCCCGGGCGGCGACAGCCATGGATGAAGTGGCGGCCCCGTCAGACTTTCGACCAGATCGCGAGAAAGGAAGCCTGTTCGCCTCGGCCAGCGATGTGCAAGCCCGACTTGCCCGAGCTTTGCCCGCGTCCCTGCCAGCGCGGTAAGCAGGCTGACATCGTTCAATCGCGCAACGTCCCGTAAGGCCTGCAGGCTGCCGAGCCGCGAGCCGGGCATGAGGATGCGATCGGCCACCGGAGCTACGGAATGGAGGAAGCAGAACACATTGTCACCGCCTCCCCCGGTGATGAACTGATCCGCCCCCAGCCTTGCGGCGAGTTCCTGATGAGCGCGGTCGCCCGATTGCGCAAAGGCGCGGGATATTGGCCTCGGCAAATGTCTGGCTTCGCTCCGCGCAACATCAACCGATGCGATGCGCTCGGGTTCCTCGATCAGTTCCACACCGAGATGCTCGGCCAATGCGCGGGCATAGTGACGTTCGTCGCCCGCCGCTTGCCCGGTATAAAGCGTGAGGCAGGTAAATTGTCGGCCCGAAGCCGCCAGCGCTGCCGCGACAATCGAACTGTCCAGCCCGCCCGATACGGCCAAAAGCGTGTGCCGGGCTTCGGAGGCCCAGGCATCGGTACAGGCGATGATCCGTTGGCGCAGCGTACGTACCGCCTCCGGATATTGCGGCGCGGAGATTGCATTACGGGTGAATGTCCAGGGCGACCAGACCGGTTTTCTTTCCGCCTTTCCGTCATGCACGGTGACTCGCATGCCGGGCAGGACTTCCTGGATCTCGCGAACGGCCGTTTCCTGCGGACGGATCATCGGCCAGACGATATGCGCAACAAGCCCGCCCCAATTTATGGCAGCGGGACGCCCGGAAACCGCCTCCAGAAGATCAGCGCGGGAACTGAAGCAAATCCGGTCCTGCTCGAGCCGAAAATAACACGGGCATTGTCCGGATGGGTCGCGGATCACATGCAGGTTTGCAGCCTCTCTATCCAGAACGAACCCGACATAGCCACCCCAGAAATCGTCGATCAGGGCTTCCCCGTCAGTGGCCGTGATTCGCCGACACTCTTGCGAACCAAGGCGATCAATGGGATTGGCAGGTTTCGTGCCCTTGAACAATCGCCCGATGACCAGAACGTCCTCATCTTCGCCGGGGACGAGCTTTTGCTGGGGGCTCACGAATAGTGCATGACAATGCCCTTGATGAACAAGGCTAAGATCCTCATCCTCACTAAGCTGCAAGAGGTCATCATGGCTGCTGCCGGCGGCGAAGTTCCACACCGCAAGGTAGTCGGCGCGCATCAGCTCACCAGGATCGGCGTGTAATTCCGAATTCCCTCAAGCGTGTCATTGAGCACGAGATCGCCCTGCTGCACCCAGCAATGCGCGCGGAAGGGTCGGGTCGCCACGCCAAAAATCAGATTGGCCTGTACCCTGCTGGCCAGCAGGCAGCGGATCATCGCGAGCGAACGCAGCAGGCACTGATCGTAGCGCGTAACAAAAGCATTCATCCGATAAAAGGCCGATGCGACCGCTCGCGCTCGAAGATCCGTATGCACCGCCGATACGCAGTTGGCCCCAGTCTGCTGGTCCCGAATTTCTGCAAGTATTCCGGCAAGATTATGATGGAGCAGAGCGTTGCGGGCTTTGCCCAATGCGAAGGTTGCCTGCAGACAATCGCGCAGCGACCAACCGAGCAGATCCTGCGCGTCAAATCCACGAACTGGTTCCATCGGAAGCGAGCATGGCGTGACCGCGCCGTCCGGCGCATTCTGCACAAGGATACCGGTCCGGATCAGTGCGTCGACGCACCGTATATCGTCGCCATCAAGAGCTTCGTGCCTGCGCAACCGTTCAAAGGAAGGAGCAAGCGATGGCGGAAGCGCGACATAGGCGTTGCGCTCGATATCCATAAGGACGACCTGCTCCTCAGGAATACAGAACGACCATGTCTCGCCGAGGGAATAACCCATCCAGTCTCTCCGATACAGCATTTCGATGGACTGCAGAAGGCTTTGCAGCCTCATGACAATTGGCGACGCGCCGGGATGACGCGCCGCCAAAAGGTTCAGTCGTCGGAGAGGC
Organism: Novosphingobium sp. KACC 22771; assembly: GCF_028736195.1. Lineage (GTDB taxonomy): Bacteria > Pseudomonadota > Alphaproteobacteria > Sphingomonadales > Sphingomonadaceae > Novosphingobium. The sequence goes on from NZ_CP117882.1 coordinate 696,517, forward strand.
CCCCGCCGCTGAAGTTGCCCTGGCTGTCGAGTTGGGGCTCGTTGGAAATGCCCTTCGTTTCTTCGGTGATCGCACCCAGAACGATGAGGTCATCCATCAGATGTTCGCGTTCCATAGCCATTTCCTTCATTCAACGCTGCACGATTGCAGCCCGGCCAAGGTAAGGTGGAAGGCTGCTATCCGACGATCTTATTCGCTCCCGCATAAGCGCCTATTCACGGCGCCAGCGCGATGCATTTCGCCCGGCTGACCAGGCAACCGACCGAAGCTTTCTGAAATTTATCGGCTTTTTCCGGCATTGATCAGCTCTGCGATCCGGGTAACCCGCCGGATACGACGGCGATGATAGGCCCACAGGATGTCGTAGCGGTCGAGACCTGAACCCGACGCAGTCGCGGCCTCGACCATCTCCAACTCATTGGCAAGATTCGCGAGGACCGCGCCCTCATGGAGCCGGGCGACAAACAGACGGTCGGTCGCCTGCCTGAGCGCTCTTGCATACTCGCGATTCGAGGCTGCCCCGGCGAGCGAGCGGAAGCAATTTGTGAAGGCCACAGGCAGGTGATCGGCCTCGAGCGAAGACATGGTAGCAGGTGAATAGGCCCCTGCGGGAAGTGGCTGCTGCGCCTTAAGGATGAGGCGGACCAGATGGCTGTGCCAGTGGTACAGATCTCTCAGGACTTCTGCATTCATGGAGGGAACCTGATAGCCCCCGCCTGCGCCGATCTCGAGAAAAGCCTCGCCGACAAGGCGCTGCGCCGCGTCACGGAAAGGTGAAACCGACACGCCATATTCCTCGGCCATGATGCGTTCGATGACCACCGAACCTGGCGCGAACCGACCGGAAAGCACATCGGCCTTCAAAAGCCCATAGGCTCGCTCCGCTGCGACAGGCCGGGGTGCCATCAAGCTCCGTCCCGGCGCTTATCGGTCACGCAAGCCCGCTTGCGCGGGCCGACCTGCCAGGCGTGCAAGGGCCGAGGCCTGATGGCGCTCGACCGCATCGAGCATCTCGCGTTCGAGATCCCATAGATCGTCCTGCATCAGAAGTTCGCGCGGAATGGCCATCTTGTGCTCCATAGCCAGCAGAGGAATGAACAGATGCGGCGTCGTCATCCGCAGCGCATGCGCGCAGCGGACATGATCCTCGAATTTCGAAGTGGCGACGCCGGCTTCGATTTCGCGCAGCCACCTTTCGCTGCGCCCAACTAATTTTGCCAAAAAATGTTGCGAGACACGCTCGCGGCGCCGGCGTCTTTCGATGAGCTTGCCGGAGAGCTCCTTGATCAATGCAAGAATTTCACTGTCAGTCGCTTGCGGACTTTGAAGCGTCATCTGCAGGTCCCCCTGACAGCGTCTCAAAGACCTAAGCGCATTGCCCTATAGGTGAAGAGTGTTGCATTAAAATCTGGCCGTCAATCGGGAGAAGCTCCTGCAAACGCGAGCATTATCGGACATTTCGACCAAATGGTCGCAGGCACGCACCTGTTGCAGCATTGTCAGGATAACCTGAACCGATCGTCGGCGCCGAGCCGAAGGCCACAGAAGGTAGAATGGGGTAACCAAAGACTTGAGTGCTTTGGGCTCATCGGGAGAACACTCTAGCGTCCGGTACGCCCCGGAGGACGGCCTATCTCGTGGGCAACCGCGCAAAAGATGCGACGAAGCTCCTGGTCGGATACGGCTTCCATATGGTTGAGGGCAGCCAGGAAGATCTTCCAGGTCTGCGGAGAGGGATGAACAAGGCCACTTTCTTCCAAGCTCGCCGCGATCTCCTGCACCGTACCGGACAAGCCTGGCGAGGTCCCGACATAGCGAATAAGCCGGCCACCATATCCCTTGATATCCGGGGCCAGCAATTCTCCCGGCAGATCCTTGACCGCGCATAGCCGCAGCAAGGACACTGCCACAAACAGCGTGCTGCCATAGGGCAGAAAATCTCCCACCACACAGCACAGTCGGCCATGGCAACGCAGGAACAGTTGGATGCCGTGCTCCGAGAGCTGCAATTTGTAGGCTCGCGATCGCGGGTTTGCCATTTCGCCTCTCCATCTGAGGACGCCCCTTCAATCTTTCGAAGATCGCCGCCCCTGGGCGCAGGCCGATTCGGTGCCCAGGAGCAAAATTCCGCGAAAGAACAAAGAGCGAAACCGGAAGTGTATTTCCGGTTTTCGGAAATGGATTGCCGATAACCGGCAATGGATTTCCTCAAACCGGAACTCCATTGCCCCCTCTCTTGCGGGGCGGGGGCTGTTGTCGGCACTCATGTCTATGTCGAAACGACAGACCTGAGCGGTCAGCCCAAACGATCGGCAAGTTCCGCTCAGCCCGCTTCGAACCTGGCAATCCCGTGAGGAGGTTTCGCTCATGTCCAAAACGCGCGTCCGCCGCGTGAGCCTGCTCGTCGCTTTCGCAATCGGCACTATGCCTTGGATTGCGGCGCAGGCGCAAGACACGCATCCAAAGCAGACCGACAACCAAAGCGCGCTGGCATCGGCCACCAAGGCCGCCCAGCAGCAGCTCCATCAGACTTTCACGAACCTCAAGTTCGAGGATTTCGGGCAATCACCGGTCAAAGGGCCTCTCTATCAGGCGGTCGCGGGTGGCCGGATCATCTATTATGCGCCGCAAAGCGAGCATCTGCTCTTTGCCTCGGTCTATGACAAAGACGGCGTCAACCTTACGGCGCTGGCGCAGGAACAGGGCGCATCCCGCCGCCTCAAGGCAATCGACCCGGCCAAAGCACTGGCCATCGGGCCCGAGGGCGCGCCGACGGTGATCGAATTCACCGACCCGGATTGTCCCTATTGCCAGGCACTCGAACGCTTCTGGAACACCAAAGCCGCCGAGGGCAAGCCGGTACGCCGCCTCGTTTTCTTCGTGAGCGGCATCCATCCTGCAGCTGCGGCCAAGGCCGAGCATATTCTCTGCTCACCCGATAAAGATGCCGCCTTCCGGGCAGCCTATTCGGGGCAAACCCTGCCGATCCTGCAGCAATGCGCCGCAGGCCATGCGCGAGTTGCGCAGGATGCCGAGCTTGTTGCCAAGGTTGGCATAACAGGAACCCCGACCCTCATCGTCGATGGCAAACTTATCTCAGGGTTTCAGCAAGGTGAGCTCGAAGCTTTTCTCGACCGGCATGCCAAACCGGCGCTGAAGGCAGTTTCCGACGCCGCGCGTTGAGCGCTCCCGGCGTCGGACCGGGCCCTAACCGTTCACATAGTTTCTGGCGGGCGTCCGGACCTGTGCTTTGCCGCACGGGCGGATGAACCAGGATGCCGGCGGCGACGGGCTCCCGGAGCCGTCCACCGACGCCCCGGCCGACACCGATCTGTCGTCGATGCCGGCAGGCATTTTGCGGGCGGTTCCACTTTCAAGGAGTAGTACCATGATGCGCAAATATGGTGAGCGCGCGCTTGCAATGGCCAGTTTCGGCCTCCCTTTCGCCGCGCTGGCCCTGATCGCTGGCCCCGCCCACGCCTTTCAGGCACCGGCTCAGGGCGATCTCGGCTACGACATTTACGACATTGTCGTGAACAAGGGTGTCAAGGGCCCGCTCGGCTTTGTGGGCGGCGTCGCCGCTTTCCTGTTCGGGGTCAGCCGCCTGTTCTCGAACATCATGATCGGCATCCCGACCATTGTTGCCGCTGTCTGCCTGATCAAGGCCGACAGCATTCTCCAGACCTTCGGGATGGTCGTCTGAGCCATGCGGCTCGTTTGCATCCGGGATGACCCGATTAACGCAGACACGCCGCCTACAAGCTGGGGATCGATGGTCGGTTCCCGGAAACCGGCACCTTCGCGGGTGTCATGAAGCAGGAGGAGAAGGGCAATGGACGAGCGCCTTCCGCAATATCTCCATCGACCGGTCCAGATCCTGTGGTTCGGATCGGACGAGTTCATGCTGGCCACCTCGAGCGTTTTCGTGGCGGCGATCGTGGGCGGAATGCTCGGATGGATGCTCAGCGTCGCCCTTCTCCTTTTCATTCCCTGGAAACGCAGCAAGCCGCGCGGGTTTCTCGCGCATCTCGCCTGGCGCTGGGGTCTCGTCTCCTTCCCTCACTATCCGGGTCCGACCCAGACCCGCTTCTTCGAGTAGGCGCCATGGGACTTTTCAGACGCCAGAAGGCCGACGCCGATCCGCTGCTCGGCAAACCCGCCAGTTTCGGGATCCACCGCTATCTCCAGGGCTCGGCGAACCTCTTCGAGGAAAACCGCCTGCTCAAGGCCGCGATCGCCGGCATGTTCGGCGTGAGTGCGGTGCTCGGCATGGTGATCTACACCACCAACCAGAATGCCCGCACCGTGGTGGTCCCCTTCGGCGCGACCGGGGACCTTTATGTCTCGGGCAACAAGCCCTCGCAGGGGTATCTGGTCGCAATGACGCGCAACATCGTTGCGCTTGCGGGCACCTATTCTGCCTATTCGGCGGACCGGCAATTTCAGGAACTGCTGGGACTGGCTCACCCGTCGGCCTACAATGCCATGCGCGACAGCCTGAACGGCGTGCTCGACGATCTTGCCGGCAATCCGACGCTCTCGATCGCCACCTATATCCGTAATGACCAGCCCGTGACCTGGACATCCAGCACGATCACCGTGCCGGTCGAGAAGGTGCGCGTGATCGGCGGCGTGATCCGCAAATTCCGGGGCAATCTGCACATCGGCTACGCGATCGAGAATGGTCGCTTCTGGCTGACCCGCCTTTCCGAGGAGCAGTTCGATGCCGAAACCCACTAATCCTCGCGGTCCAGCCCGTACGCTGCTGTCAGCCCTGTCCTTGCTGGCAGCCATGCCTGCCGCTGCGCAAACCATCCGCGCCCTTCCCGATCAGACCAGCCGCATCCGCCTCTCGAACCATGACATCAACCACCTCATCTGCGAGGGCGGTGACATCGAGGATGTCAAATTCTCGCAGGAAAAGGGGCTGGCGGTCGAAAAGGGCGGCGCGGACGCCTGGATCAAGTTTCTGGTCAGGCAGATCGACGACGCCGGGCAGGTGACGCGCAGCTATGTCACCCAGCCGTCGGAATTCTTCGTCACCTGCAATGGCGCGACCTACCCGCTCTACGCCGAACCCTCCGACATTCCGGCCCAGACAGTCGTGCTGGCGCCGGGCGCGCGGCAAAGGGCCAAAGCCAACAGCGATCTGCTCAGCCCTCTTGCGGATGAAGATCGCGCGGTGTCGATCACCCTGGCGATACTGGGCAATCGCATTCCGGCTTCCTTTTCCGAGGTAGCGCCTTCCGATACGCCGCTTCAGCTTGCTGCGCTCTCGGCGGTCGTCATTAAGGAACGCCGCCGCCTCTCTATCGAAGGCTCGGGCCTTTCCGCTTCGGAATATTGGGTCCGCGCTACCTCGCCCGTCACGCTTGAAGAGCGCGCCTTCCTCGATCCGGCCCTGGGTGAACACATCTTCTCGGTCACCTTGGACCGCAGCCGCCTTGCCATAGGGGAAAGCGCGCGGCTGATCATCCTGCGCAGGGAGGCCGGGCAATGAGCGAGGATATCGATCCGGGTACCGAACCCGATACCGGGCAGTCAGCCCAGCGCTCCTCGGCCTATCAGGCGCATCTCGCCCGGCAGGCAGCGCAAGAGATCGGCAAGGACGGTGCTCCGGCCCTGGTCCTGGAAGGCTGGAAAGCGCGCTGGGCAACTCTGTCCGCCCGCCGGAAACTGCGGATCCGCCAATTGGCCGTTGCTTTGGGCGTCGGTATGTTGGGCCTCGGTCTCTACACCGCGACCGGCCACAAGCAGGAGATCAAGCCTGCAGGCAAGACCACCTCGCTCAATATGGGCGCGGGACTGCGCGGTGACAGTCTTGAGGAAAAGCTGCGCGGTGACCTCAGGAAGGTCCTCGATGGCCAGCAATTGCTCGGCGACCGCGTCAGCGCGATCGAAGAAGGCAAAATCACTCCTGGCAGCAAAGCCGGCGGAGGGCCCGCATCAGGGAGCGATGGCGATCTGCCCCCTGCTTTACCCGGCACCGCGCCGCATCTGCCCGCGCCTCCAGTGACAGGTGACATCGGCGCATCTGCCGACAGGCTGCCCACTCCGCCTTCGGGTCCGGTAGCCCCGTCCGCGCCGCCTGCACCGCCCGTTGAAAAGACGCTGGGCGCGATCGGCTCGGCGACCAGTCAGGTCGCTGCGCAAACCGGGGGCGATGCCTCGTCTCCCGCTAAAAAAAAGAATCGGACGATCTATTTGCCGCCTGGTTTCATGAAGGCGCGGCTGCTGACGGGGATCGACGCTCTGGCCAGTCGGGACGCGACCAGCAACCCGGAACCGATCATCGCCCGCGTTCAGGCCCCCGCCGTGCTGCCCAATGAGGTGAAGGCCAATCTTGCCGGTTGCTTTGTCATCGGCAATGCCACGGGAAGTCTCGCCAAAGAACGCGTGGAAATCCAGCTCGTCTCGATTTCCTGTGTTGATTTCGACGAGCATTCCATCGTCGATCAACCGGTCAAAGGCTTCTTTGTCGACGCTGACGGCAAAAAGGGCCTCTCGGGCAAAGTGGTGACGCGAGCCGGAGCAACGCTGGCCCGCGCCTTTATCGCCGGCACGGTCAGCGGGATCTCCCAGTCGGTCGAGGGCACCTTCGGCAGCACTTCGACCTCGGCGCTGGGCAGTGTGCGAACGCTCGACGCAGGGGACGCGGCCAAGACCGGCATTGCCGGGGGCCTCTCCAAGTCATCCGAGAAGCTGACGGATTTCTATCTCGACCTCGCACGGCAAGCTAGCCCCATCGTTGAAGTCGGGGCAGCCAAGGACGTCGTCGTCGTGATCCAGGAAGGCGTCGCCCTCGAAATCAAACCCGGCGCGGGAGTGAAATTCTGATGCGCGCCTCAACCGGAGACAGAACGATGATCCAGTCTCACCGCCCGCTGCGGACCTGCTGCAAGATCCTCCTGAGCCTGTCCATGGCCGCGCTCTCGGGCTGCGCCACCGTCGGCTCGATGATGTCACCCTATAGCGAAAAGTTCTCCTGCAAGAACAGCGATCACGGCCAATGCATTCATCCCGAGAAAGCCTGGGCCGATGCCGTTGCCGGACGCCTCCCGAAATCCGATCCTGCGGTCACCAATGACCGCAAGCTCCTGACACCTGACCCGGTCAAGCCCCCGGTTGCAGTTGCTGCGATGGAGCAGGCGCCAAACAGGGCAGAGAAGCCATCAGGCAAATCCAGACCGCTTGCCAAGGGCACAAGCAGTGCGCCGCCAAAGCCGACACCCGCTGACATTGGCGCAACGACGGCTGCGGCCAGCACGCCAATGCTGCGCCCCTCGCGGACCCTGCGCACGCTCATTCTGCCCTATGCCGACCGCCAGCGTCCCGACCGGCTCTATATGGCGCGCTATGTCTATTCGATCATCGACCGGCCCGCCTGGGTGGTCGGCGATTATCTCGTCGAACCGGCAGGTCATGCCCCCATGCCTCCCGTGCTGCGCTCAACACGGGACAAGGATGACATCCCCGCAGACGCGCCTCAGGATAACAGCATCGCCCCTGCCCTGTCAGCGGAGCAACGTCCGTGAGCGCGGCGAGCCGTCCGGGGCTGACCCTGCGCCGCCTGCATGCAGCAGTCGAACGCGACGCCTATTCCGACTTTCTGCCGATGGTCGCCTGGGTCGAGGAGGAAGAAGCTTTTCTCTGCATCGACGATGGCTGGGGTCAGGCATGGGAACTGGTGCCATCGGCCTATATGTTCGCCCATGTCAGTCAGGCGATGCAGGGCCTGCTCAATGTCCATTTCCCCGAAGGCACCGTCCTCCAGCTCATCACCTTTGCCGATCCGCTGATCGACCCGGCGCTCGATGCCTATCTCGATCTGAAAATCCGCCCCGATCCGCTGGTGCAGACTTCTGCCCGGCGCATGGCCGACTATCTGCGCGCCGGCACGAGCGGGCTTGATGCTCTGCGCGGCATTCCGGTCCGCGACTTTCGCCTGTTTCTGGCGATCAAGACCAGAGTGAAGCTGGGCGCCGATCTGCGCCGTCAGGTCGAAGAGCAACTCGCCAAGATGGGAATTCGCCGTCTGGCGCCCGAAGAGCTGGTGAGCTTTTATCGGCGCATCTTCAACGGCGTCTTTACAGCCGCACCGGGCGTGTTTTTGGGGGAAAGCGTCGGCGGCATGCCCGCGCCTCCCATTGCGCGCCAGATCATCGAGGCAGGGCCCGACCTTTGTTTCGAAGGGCCAGAAGTCTTTCTCGGCAATCAGGTGGCGCGCTGCCTGACACCAAAGGCGCCCGCACGGCGGATCACGGCCGAGCGCGCCAATCGCCTGATGGGCGGGATGCGCGGGTCAGCCGAGGACAGCGATCAGATCGGCGGCCCCTTCCTCTATTGCCTGACGGTGATGTTCGACCATTCCCAGTTCGAAATTCACAAGCGGGCGCAAATTCTCTCGGCGCAAAAGGCTGCCGGCAGCTTTGCTGTCGAGGTCGGCAAGCAGATTGAGGAGATCGGCTGGATCCTCGACGAGGCCTCGAACAGCCGCTTTGTCTCGGTGATCCCTACCATGTGGGTATTCGGCCGCGACAGCGCGCAGGCCCGAGAGATGGCCGCGCGCGCCAAGCGCCTGTGGGAATCGGAACCTCTGCCCTTCATGGTGCAGGAGGAGAGTTACCTGCTGCCCGTGCTGCTCGCCGCAAGTCTGCCCTTCGGTCTCTATCCGGAAAAGCGCACGCTCAAACTGCTGGAGCGCGATTTCCGGATGCCGGTCAAAGCCGCCTCGCTGATGGCCCCGGTTCAGACCGATTTTCGCGGGGGCGGACGCCCTGCCCTGCTCTATGTCGGGCGCAAAGGACAACTTGTCACGCTCGATCTCTTCGATCCGCGCATCAACAATTACAATTTCATCGTCTCGGCGGAATCAGGCGCGGGTAAAAGCTTCCTGCTCAACAATCTGTGCCAGCAATATTATGCGCAAGGCGCGCTCATCCGCATCATCGATATCGGCGGCTCCTATCGCAAGCTCTGCACGCTCTGCTCGGGGCGCTACATCGACATTGGCGAGGAACGTCTGGTCCTCAATCCCTTCGATATGGGCCTCGCGCTTGATGGCGAGGACAAGCAGTCCGCCATCGCCATGGCCGTCGCCATCGTTGCGGAAATGGCCAATGCCTCGACCCGCAAGCCGGTGACCACCTCGGAATGGAACCTGCTCAAATCCGCCGTGCAATGGACCGTCGATGGCGGGCGCGGCGAGGATGGGATCGATGCGGTACGGACCTGGCTCGGGCGCTACCCGCAAGATACCAGCAGCGATCTCGACCGCGTCGATCATCTCGTTCCAGTGGCGCGAGAGCTCGCATTCAACCTTCGTGATTTCGGGTCGGATGGGGCTTACGGCCACTTCTTCAACGGCCCCTCGACCTTCGACATCTCGCGCGACGAATTCGTTGTCCTGGAACTCGAGCGGCTCAAAGCGCTGCCCGATCTTTTCAACGTGATCGTTATGGTCGTTGTGAACGCGGTTACCCAGGAACTCTATCTCTCGGCCCGCGACAAACCGCGCTTTGTGCTTTGCGACGAGGCCGCGCAATTCATGACGCGTAGCGACGGGCAGGATCTCTCGCGGCTCGCCGAAGCTTTCGGACAGGGCTATCGCCGCGCGCGCAAATATCAGGGCAGTTTCGGCATCGTGCTCCAGAGCATGAACGACCTCACGCTGTTCGGCGGCACCGGCCAGGTGATCCTTGAAAATGCCGCGACCAAGTTCCTCCTGCAGGGCTCGACCTATGACAAGGCGGTCGACAACAAAATCCTCGACTATTCGGGCTTTGTCCTCGATCTCCTGAAATCGGTCCGCAACGCCAAACCGCACTATTCAGAAGTGTTTATCGACAGTCCGCTAGGCCTCGGTATCGCCCGGTTGGTGGTCGATCCCTTCAGCTACTGGATCAACACGTCGGCTCCCAATGAGGTTGCCGCTTTCGAGGCGCTGGTCCGCGCCGGTCGCAGCCCGCTTGAAGCGGTGTGCGAACTGGCCGGTGTCGACCCACAGCAGGTTCTTGGCAGCCCTGACGGACAGGGGAGGTTCGCATGACCCGTCGCACGCCCCACTGTGCGGGCGATCATCCCAATCAACTCGCGCTCGACTGGACGCTCGATCCCGAAATCGAGGCGATGATCGAAAAGCGGGTGCTCGAGCGGGCCGAAGCCCAGGCGCTTCGATGGCGTCTGGGCCTGATGGCCATCGAGACTGCCGTGATGGGAGGCCTCGTCATCGTCGCTGGCCTGACGCTGCACCAGCCCGTGCTGGAAACATTGCGCGCCGGTTTGCTTGTTGCAGGAGCCTGCTTGGCCGGCAGCCTGCTGCTGATCGGCCTGTCAGCCGGCTGCGGCGCGCTCTTCTCGCGCTTTCGTCAGGGGAGGCAAAAATGACCCCGGGAAAAGACCATCCAACGCCAGACCTGATTGACGACCTTGCCGTGATCAGCCGGTTTGCCCGTCAGCCGGAAGAACTTCCGGATGATTATCTTGTCCGGCTCGCCTGGTTCACGCGGAATGAAATACAAAGCCTCGAAGGCGACCTCAGCACCGCCAACGCCTTGCTGGAAACCATGCTGCGCGATGCCGAGCGCCTGCCTGTTTGGGGAGCCCTTTTCCAGACCATCTTCTGCGTCGCACCGCTCATTCCGCTGATCGCGTGGTTTGGCAGTCCGGCAATCGCCTATGCCGGCTGGGTCACCTTTGCTTGTCTGGCCCCAGTCCTGTCGGAAGCCGCATTCCGTCTGTTCTGGCGCCTGTGCCCGCCCTCCGCCGATCCGGGAGAGGACGAATGACCGGACTCCCGGACGCTGATCCCTGTTCTCGCGGTGGCAAACATGGCCCTCTATCTGGTGCCGTGCTGCTGGGCGGTTTGCTGCTTCTGTCATCGGCCGCCCATGCCGGCACATCGACAATCGGCAGGACATGGCCGATTGTCGAACCCGATGCGATTGCCGAGATCGAGGGTCGCGCCGCGCATGTTCCCGATATGGCAGCTGCATTCGGACCGCGTTCGGGCTGGTCGGCGATGAAAGCGGCAGCGCTGGGCAAAGCGCGGTTTGATCGCCTGCGCAGCGTGGTTCCATTTTACACACTCGATCAGGACATTCATCTTCCGGATGGGAGAGTGCTCTACGCCAAAGGCACCACCGTCAATCCCCTCGCCTATGTCTCGCTGCCGCAACGGCTGTTGATCGTCCATCCGGCGCAGCTCGACTGGGCCATGCGCAACGCCGGTCCTGCGGACTTTATCCTGATCGCTGCCGGGGCCGGCGGCGATACTGACCCGATCACCGCTGGCGAGCGGCTGAAACGCCCCATCTTCCTGCTTGAGGAACGCATCAAGACGCGCCTTGGCCTGACCGTCGCCCCGGTCATCGTCGAGCAGTCCGGGCAAAAGCTGGTGCTGAGCGAAGTGGATGCGGCCAAAGCCGCGCGGAGGAGCTCGCGATGAAAAGCTTCCCCCTTGCCAAAACCCTCATGTTCCCCGCAACCTGCCTGACAGGCTGTCTGGCGTTGGCGGTCGGCTCACCCGCTCATGCATCGAAATGCGAGGCCGGCACGATCTTCAATCCGATCACCAAGGTGCGATGGTCCTGCATCTTCCCGATCAGCATCGGCGGCGTGAAGATCGGCCCGCACGATCCGCTGGGCAAAGCGCTCGACGCGCAATCGGCTTCCAAGCCGCTATGCGCGTGCCGCAAGGGTGTGACCTTCTGGTTCGGCGTCAAGGTCAGCTTCTGGTCGCCCAATCGAATGGTCGATGTGGTGACCGAACCCGGCTGCATGATGGCGCTGGGTGCCGACATTCTCTCCACCCACGGCAGGCTTCAAGGCAGCCAGTCCAGCATCGCCGACGGCACCAACACGCGCAAGATGTTCGCGCAGATGCATTATTACATCTCGCCGGTCTGGAAAATGCTCGACATGTTCACTGACCTGCCCTGTTTTGAGGATGACGGCTTCGATGTGGCGCTGATCACCGAGGTTCTCGCCACCTGGCAGTCGGCAACACTAAGCGCCATCATCCAGCCTGAAGCGATCCTTTTTGGCAATCCTGCCGCAGGTCTTGCCTGCATGAGCGACAGCGCCGCCGCCGCCGCAGGCCAGGTCGTCGATCCCCTGTTCTGGTGCATGGGGTCCTGGGGTTCGACCTATCCGATTGCCGGCGACATCCATTTCGACGACAGTGTCGAGGCCTGGGCCGGGCTTGCCGCGCGCGGCATTTTCATGATGGGCCGCCTGGGCTCGCTCACCATCAGTTCCGCCGACGGCTGCTCGTTCATCCCGCAGCCGATCTGGACCAAGAGCCGCTACAAACTTCAGCTCATGGAACCCGTCAAAGGCGGCCAATGCGTGAATGTCGGGCGCCCCGGTTCCTTGTGGACCAGCGCAAAACACGCGCCGGGCAAAGACAATGCCCAGTTCATGCTTTTTGAAAAGACGATCTGCTGCGCCGGGATCTCGGTGCCATGAGCAGGTCTCTCCCCCCATGCCGCATGTGGATGCAGCCGGACTACCGATGGCCTACCCGTCAGCCTGTTGGCCCCGGAAATCCACCTGCGGCAGGAGCAGCGCCCATTGCCCCCGATGGGTGCGCTCCGGCGGTCGGCGTGGCCGCGAAACTACGGGCCGAGGTCCTCTCCCCTCACCGCCCGTTCGTTGCCACGCTGACCGTTTTCGAAGGGCAAGCCGCGTTCCGGACCGCCCTGCCCGCACCCGATCATCGGACACTGCTGTTCCGTCTCACCAAGGGATCGCGCAGCGTCACCCCGCAGGACATTTTGCTATGACAGGCCGGGCCCTCCTGCTCATCGCGGCGCTCACCTTGCCGCTGCCGGTCAGCGCGCAAACCGGGCAGGATCGTGCCCGCGCTGCAGCCGAAGCCACGCGCGCCAAGACTGGCGACAGCGATACCCTGCTGCATAATTACCTGACGCCGGGGCTGAGCGGTCAGGCGGTTTCGACGGTAGATTCAAGTCGCCAGTTCACCCCCGATATTGCCTGCCAGAAAACAGCGACTTTGCTTGAGGTACTGGCCCAGCCCTCCACGACTGGCGATCTTGCAACAGTCCGCATCAGCCGCGACACCAATCTTGATGGCACGTTCGACGCCAGCGCCACTTTGCCGGTTCCTGTTTCGGGCGTCTGCGCCAACGGCATCATTTCCTGCGATGCAGGCACTTGGAACAATTGCCATTTCTACCAATGGGCGGTCGATGCCGCGCAGGCGCCCAAACTCGAAGCGGTGGCCCAGACCGATCTGGCAGGCTGTTATTGCATCAACAGCAGTTGCGGCAGCGGGCTGGCCCTTACCAACCTGCCCACAGTTCTTAAGGATCTTGGCGGCGGCATAGTATCGGCACTCACCACCAGCGATCCACGCTATGGCGTCACGCAGGTCAGGATCGAGGGTCCGGTCATTGCCTATGTCGGCGCCCAGAGCACGAGTTGCGCCGCATCGAACTCCATCGGGCAGCCCGCGTACCGTACCAATCCGACCGCGATTGCCGGTGACGCGGCTTCCGCTGCAGCCTCCAGTTCGATTTTTCAGATGCTGTCGGCCTCACCTGCCGCAACATCGCGCGTCATCGAGACCCGCAACTGCACCATCGAGCGTCAGATCGCCCTATCCAGCCCGGCCCAGCGGGATATCATTTCCCGGATCGCAGGCGGTTATGGCGATGTGGCGAGCAATGGCAATCAGATCAGTTTCATGATGGGTTCGCCCGATGACAACAGCCTCCATAGCAGCAGCTGCAGTCTCTTCGGCTATCACATGACCCTGCGGATCAGCGATCCTGATCGCTTGCCCTCTGTCCGGCTGAGCCAATATCGCATGGACGACTGGATGCAGCTATGGATCGACGGGCAACTTGTCTTTGCCGATCCTGCCAACTGGACCGGGAGCAGCGTTCCCTCCGGCAATTGCGATCGCAAAACGAACTGGTCGGGATGGCCCAACCTTGATCTCAAACCCTGGCTGACCAAAGGCGACCATGACATTGAGCTGCGGGTTGCAGTAGGCGGCAATGGCGAGGTATTCGCCCTGATCGATGCCACTGTCGATACCAGCTGCAGCCTCTCCGAAAATCTGGTCGATGGCTGCGCCGGCTATGCAGGCAATGCGGCCTGCAGCCTGAGCGATGAAACCATTGATGGGGTCGTCACCGCTCTGAACGGTGTCCGCACCGGTCTTAAGCCGATTGTACAGACTCGTATCGTTACCGCCAGCACCTGCTCGGTCCAGCTTAGCCGCGACTTTTTCACGAAAGATCGGCGCTATACTTGCAGCATCGACAAGGGCATGGCTGACCCCAACACCAGCCGCGGCGCCTATATTATCGATCATTCGACCGAAACATTGCTGGCCGATCGGCTGTCCAATGATGATGGCAGCTACCGGCTCAACACCCGTAATTTTGCCCTGCCCGATCGCGGCACAGTCGATACCTGCGAACCGGTCTGCAAGACCAGGAGGGCCCAGGCCAACACCGCCGCCGCGCTCGATGGCGTGATCGGCAGCAAACAAAACACGCCGACTGGCTGGGATTATCTCTACCACGCCTGCCAGGACAACAATGTCTGCCCCGTCGGCGATGGCGAGGAACTGGTGCAGGGCTGCGGCTGCATCGACGATTTCCCCGAGGCCGTGGTGATGATGCAGACCATGCGCCTCGGCGGTTCCGACCTCATCTGCACCGGAACGGTGCGGTGACGCGTCGTCCAATCTCGCTGGCCCTTGCGGCCTTGCTCTGTGGCACTGTCGGCCTGCTGCCGGCCACAGCAAAGGCGCAGCAACTGTGTGCCGCCGATCTCAATGGCAATGGCGATGCAGCCGACGAAGGTGAAACCGCCAGTTGTCAGCTGACTACGGCGGGGGGCTGGATGTGCCCCATTGGCGAGACCCCTTGCGTCGCTGATGCCAGCGGTGTGGAGCAATGTCCGCTTGGATCGCAATATGCCTGCGTCACGCCTGCGGCAGGAGGCAAGGTTTCCTGCTCGCCGAACCCATGTATCGATACCGGCGCCAATCCTATTCAGACTGACCCGGTCGTCGATGATCCCGGCGTTGAGGCGGATGGCTCGGTCGATGCCGAAGGTCACTGTCTCGGGACCATCGAGATCTTCGCAGGCCGCTCGGCCCGCTGCCGCCCTGCCGGCCTGCTCACCACATTCCAGAACTGCTGCAAGGATCGCGGCAAGATCATCAAGGATGGCATGGGCGGTTCGATCTCGTCGATCTCGACCAAGATTGCCGTCGCCAAAGGCGTGTTGACCGGCATGAAGGCAGCCTATGCGGCCTTTCAGGTGGGCGCGACGGCCAGTCAGGCCGCCAGTGCAGGCGCCAATGCGATCATTGTCGGGCTCGACCCCACCTCGATCGCCATCAGCCTTGCCATCAATTTCATGATCGAGATCCTGCTGCAAGGCTGCGACAGCCAGGATATGGAAGTGGGCATGCTCAAGGGTTCGGGCATGTGCCACGAGGTCGGAAGCTACTGCACCTCGAAGATCCTAGGCATCTGCCTGCAAAAATCGGTGGGGCATTGCTGCTTCAACACCAGGCTCGGCAGGATCATTCAGGAGCAGGGGCGACCACAGTTGCAGTCGTTCAACGTCGTGGGCTGGGGAACTCCCAAACAGCCCTATTGCCGGGGCCTTACGCCGGAAGAGTTTCAGGCGCTCGATTTCTCGAAAATGGACCTCTCGGAATATTACGAGGACATCGAGGCGCGCGCGCAATCCCAGATCCAGATTGACATGAAGGACAAGATCGATGCGTATCAGCAAACGATCCGCCAATAGGTGCGCCTGGCTCCTCGTCGGAATGGCGCTGGCGTCAACGCCTGCATGGGCGGAAAGCCCCTCTACCAAGCAAAGTGCGCGTTCACGGGTGCAAGCCGAGGGCGATGCCGCCATGGAGCGCATGAAACGCGCAGTTGGCGCCGCGAAAAAGAGCAACCTTCCCGCCCCGGCAATACCTGCCCGGCCCGCCCCTGATCCTTCCTTGCTTCGGCGCTCTTTTGAAGGCCTGGCCAGACAGCGAAGCGATCCAACGGCCATGAAACGCGCCGCCGCCGACATCACCGCAGCGCGCGAGGCGATGGCCGCCGAACGGGAAACGGCCAGTCGCAGGATCGCGCAGGCGCTGGGTCTTGAACAGCCCGAAGCCAAAGCGCTGGCCGGCGCCGCCCCTTCAAGCCTCAACAAAGGCTGGGTACCGGTGCTCTTTGTTTCCTCCTCGATGCCAGTTGCAGTGCTGCGCACCTATGCCGCCGATCTCGCCCTTGTGAGCGGGGTCCTGGCCTTCCGGGGCATGCCCGGCGGCATGGCCAAAGTCGAACCGATGGCGAGGCTTTCGGCGCAAATCCTGCGGCTCGATCCCGGCTGCGAGGGGCCGGACTGCGCGATGCGCAATGCGCAGATCATCGTCGATCCTCTGGTTTTCCGCGAGCACGGCGTAACCCGGGTGCCCGCGCTGGCGATGATCCCGGGCGACCCTGCCCAGCCCTATTGCGAGCGCGACGAAACCAGCCCCCGCGCCGCCCACATCGTTTATGGCGATGCGGCGCTCTCCGGGCTTCTTGCAGAATATGGCCGTGTTGGCGGTAAGGAGGAGATACGCGATGCTCTCGCTCATCTGGCGCGCCGGTAAACGCGGCGTATTAGAACTGAAGGACCTGCCGCTTCGCGCCGCAGTTGCTCTGGGCGCGAGCGGGATGGGTCAGCCTGCCCGGCCAATCCAGCTCTTCAAGGCTTACGGGATTGTGTTGCCGATCGGGCTTATGGCCTGGTGGGCCATGCCGCAGATCACATTGGTGGCAACCCCCTCGATCGCCGCCTGGGTGATCTACAAGGCGCCCGGTACGATCCAGACCGGCGATCTTGTCTCCTTCACCCTGTCCGATCCCATTGCCGGGCCCAAGCCGGTCAGCGTCACCAAATATGCGCTGTGTCTGCCCGGCGAGCGCATCACCATGGTCGAGAGAGCATCGGCGGTGAGTGAGACCTTTGATGGCTGGTATTACTGCAATGACCGCCTGCTTGGCATCAGCAAGCCGTACGCCCGAGACGGTCGGCCCCTCATCCACTGGCAGCCGTCAGGCGATATTATTCCGGCGGGGATGGTGTTTGTGGGTTCCTCATCGCCCGACGGTTTCGACAGCCGCTATTATGGCCCGGTGGCGATCGGCAGGCTGACCCGTATGGAGAAGCTCCTGTGAGGCGCCCCTCACTCATCTTCGTCTGCGCGCTGTTTTCGACAGCGTCCGCATTGGGCCAGACTGTCCCTGACAGGCCGGCCCCCGGCGTTGCGCGAGGATATTGGTGGTACGAGACATCCAAATCCGCGCTGCCCGACAAGGCGGAGATGGACGCGGTTCCCAAACCTGTCCTTCCCCCGATGGTCGAACTGGTCAAATGGTCACCCCCGCGGATCGCCAAATTGATCGAGCAGCAACGCGATTATGCGGCAACCGTTCTGACCATTGACGCTGTGGCCGATTTCTGGCGACTGGAAGACTTCGCGCGGCGCAAGGCTCGCGCATTTGCCGGGGTTACCCAGCTTGCTCTGCTGGCTCACCCCGAATTGAACGCCAAAGCGGCAAATCCGCTGGTCGGCGAAGCACGCGATGCCATGGGCGCGCATAAGGACGACCTGCGCCGCCAGTATCTGCGCTCCCATGGCCACGAATTCGCGCTCGTCATGTTCGACCGCGCCTCCTGTCCCTACTGCCGGGTGCAATGGCCGATCCTGCAGCGGTTTCAGGATGAGACGGGCTGGCAGGTCACCCGCATGGACCTCGAACAGCGCCCTGATCTGGGCCAGCGCTTCGGTGTCGAGGTGACACCGACCACCATGGTCATCAGGCGTGGCAGCCAGCAGCGTATTGTGATCGCGGCGGGAATAGAGACCTATCCCAACCTGCTGCAGATGGCCTATCAGGCCATCAAATTGCTCACCGGCGATATCCGGCCGGAGCAGTGGCTGACCGGGGCCGGTGAAGAAGGCGGCTTCTTCGATGCTCTTGCCAATGGGCCTGTCTCGTCGGACGATCCGCGCGTGATCGGGGGCGAAATCCTGGCTGCAGGAGGGAGGAAGCCATGAGGCACACCAATCTTCCCACGCTTGGATGGGTTGGGTTTCTCCTGGCTGCTGCCCTGCCGGCAATACCGGCCGCTGCTGAACAACCCGTGTCGCGCGAGGTCGCCTGGCATGCAGCAATCCATCCCATCAGGACACTGCCTGAAACCCGAGCATGGCTTGCCCGCGCGCCGGCCACGCGCGATTTTCCGCCAGACTTCGATGCTGTGCTCAAAGGACAGGCCTCGCTTTACGTGATCGAGATGAGCACGGCGCCCGGCTGCGTGGCCTGCGCCGATCTCTGGGCCAAATTGCTTGCCTTACGGGCGCGATATGGCTGGCAGGTTCTTACCATCGGCGCGCAGGAAGCCATGCTGCGCTCAGGTCGGCTCGGCCTTCCCTGGGTTGGCAATCCCGTTGCCTGGGTGCGACCTGTTGCCGATGCCAATCGCATGGTGCCGGTCGCCATTGGCACCGATCATGGCGTCAATATCGCGCGTAACTCCTATCTGGCCGCGAAGATGCTGACGGGGGTCAGGGTTGCCGTTGGCGTCAGGGCCATGTCAAAATTCACTGGGATCGTGAGTCTGGCGAGATGATTCCTGTCATGCTTCCGCCCCCTGCCGCTGATCAATTGCGTTCACAGGGCTCAGAACGCATCGTGCCGGACGGGTCTGATCGACCGGCAGACCATTTTTCAATTCTGCAAGCTTGCGTTGACGGACACGCCATCGGGGGATGGCTGTCGGTTGCATCTGCCGGGATGGTCCGATGTCCCCTGCTCAATCTTAACCCTGCAAGGCAAACGCACGACGGGCCGTTTGCCTTGCCATCGCCAAAGAGGAAGCCCGTCATGGTGCCCATCGTCCGTCATTGCAGCCTCCCGCTCTGCCTGATCCTTGCTTCCTGCGGCCTATCGGTGCCTGCCCATGCCCAGAGCTGGGCAGAAAGCTGGTTCGACAATGTCACTTATACGTCGCCGGGCACGTTTGCTGATCAGACGCGCGGCTATGTTACGGCAGGCGGCATGTCAGGTCGCGTCGATGTTCATGACGATTATCTCATGTCGCTCAGCCTGCCCAAGGTGAAAGCCGGTTGCGGCGGCATCGACATGTTCCTTGGCGGTATGTCGTTTCTCGATCCCGACTATCTGGTGCAGAAGCTTGAGACGATCCTTCAGGCTGCCCCTGCGGTCGCCTTCCAATATCTGCTGGAAACGCTCGATGAGAAAATGGGCAATATCATTTCCAAGATGGAAGCGGCCACCAACTTCCTGAACTCGATCCAGGTGAACGACTGCCGTCTTGCCAACCGCATGGTCCAGATCGCCAAGGGCGATGATAACATGTCGGGCATTGTCGAGGAGATGACAGGGTATAAATCGGTGCGCGAAGGCTTTGCCAAAAGCTGGCAGCAGAGCCGTGAAAAGATCCAGTCCAACAAGGGCAACCCGACCGAGGATCTGAAGGAAGCGCTGGCGAATTGTCCGAGCGAGGTCACGGACATTTTCAAGACCGGTTCTCTCCTCCAGCACGCCGCAGCACGGGTGGGCGCATCGGATTGGGCCGGAGTGATGCGGGCCCGGGTCGGTGATGTCTATATGCGCTGGGACAGCAGCGACAAGGTGCCGCTATTCTCGGCCATCCCCTCCTGCCCGCATCAGGATACCGAAAGCGCCGATGATTTTCTGACCGGCCGTGTGCCCACCCGCGCGCTCAATATTCCTGCGACCGCCGCCGACTGCTCCGTGAGCGGTTCCGGGCGCGGCGCGCTCGTGCTGGCGCGCGAAAGGATGGAGACGATTGCCACCAAGATCCGCACTCGTTCAGCGCTGTCGAGCGAAGAAAAGCAGTTCGTCGCCAATGTCAGGACGCTCCCGGTTTACCGCCTGCTCGAATGGGGGGTGCGGCAGGGGGTGATCGACAGCGTGATTGCCGACACCGACGAACTCGTCGCGCTTACCCTTGCCTATCAGATGCTCAATGACCTGACGCGCTCCATTGATTTCGCGCTGCAGAATGCCGAGCGAGGGACGACGGCCGCTGGCGCATCGGACGGGGAAAGCACCAACATCTGCCAGACACGGATCCTCTCGAAAGGGATCGAGCAACTCCGTGAGCTTCGCGAGGAAGTGCTGCGCCAGCGAGCGCAGATGCGCCAGTCCTATATGGCCGCCATGAGCCAGGCGAACCTCTCAGCCAATTATGCCGGGGTTGTGCGTCAACGCGATCACGATGCCCGCAATGCCGCCGGCGCCAGCCACAAGCAGTGAGGTGTCCCATGCGCAGATTGCTTCGAACCCTTCTCGCTCTCCTCGGCTTCCTTATCGCCACCCCTGCCCTCGCAGTGGACGCCAGCTATCATACCTGGGGCGGCTTTTCTGAAACAATCGATGCGTTTCGCATTGTGGCCCTGATCTTCAGCGATCCACGCTACGAGACCCTTGTGGTGATCATCGCGGTGGCGGGGATTGGGCTAGGCGCGATCCTTGCCGGGGTACGTGGATCGGGCATGGGCCTCGTCGCCTTCGGCTTCCAGATGCTGGTCGGCATTGGACTGTTTGCCGGGATGATCGCCACGACCGGCACTGTCCATGTCTATGATCGGGTCCGCAATGCGTATCAACCGGTAGGCGGCGTGCCCATTCTTATCGTGCTGGTGGCCGGTGTCACCAATCTCATGGAGCGCGCGCTGGCCGAAACCATCGATGACAACACCACCGACCCTAACGCCAAACTCGAGTTCGGCGCGGGCGGGCACAGTTTCGATCTGTTTCTGAATGCCGTATCGCCGCGCAGTCCGATCGTTGATTCCTTTCTCGATGCGACGGTAAAGGACTATGTCCGCCAGTGTTATCCGGTCGCGCGGGTCTCGCCTGCCTACGGCGTCGATGATGATCAGCTCTTCCGCACTTCGACCGACCTGCCGGCCTCCTTTGCTGCGATGGCGGGACCGGCAACCTTCTCAACTGTCTATAGCGCCGCCGACAAGGCAGGCACCACGATGTCCTGCGAAGGGGCATGGGCCTATATTGCCGACAAGCTGGCCGATCCAACCGTGTTCGACGCCTATAGCGACCAGATCTGCGCCCGCACCGGCTTTGACGTCACCCAGGCAACCCAGCGTGATCGGTGCCGTCAGCAGGCCGACGGGCTTGGCGCCATGATGCTGGATCAGTCAATGAGCCATCAGAAGTTCCTCACCAACCTCTTCCTTGGCCAGACCGTTGGTGATGTCTTGTTCGAGGATTCACCAGCGGCGGCGGCGCGCGTGATGGCCAACCGCGCTATCGAGGCCAACGGGCTGGCCACGCTCTCGACTGCCAATGAATGGATGCCGACCATTCGCGCCTCGGTCTTTGCGATCATGCTCATGATGATGCCCATCGCGCTGCTGTTCATTCTCACCCCCATCAACCTGCGGGTTGCCAGCTTCGCTATCGGCCTGTTCGTCTTTGTGGCTCTTTGGGGGGTGATCGATGCCGGGATCTACCAGCTCACCCTTGGACGGGCGATGGGGGTGCTGGCTGAACTGCGCGCAACGAAAGTCGCGACCGATACATGGATTCTGGCGCCTTCGGCGGCCATGAAGGCGCTCGCCATCTTCGGTTCATTCCGCACCGCTGCCGCGGGTCTTGCAGGCGCCTTTGTTTTCACCGTGTTCCGCTTCAGCGGCAATGTGTTCACGGCTTTCACGTCAGGTTCGCTCGGTGTGCAAGGTCAGGGCAGCATGGCTGCTGCAAGCATCGGCACCCGTGAGGGCTATGCCCATGCTCTGGAAGCACAAGGCTCAGCGGCGGGCACTTTGGCACGCCGCTCGTCCGCCTCCAGCTTCGGCGATTTTGGCGAGCGCAGCAGCTTTGGACTGGACCGCGCATTTGCCTCCTCAGGCTCAGTCCTTGGCGAATATGGCGGAGGTGCCTCCGGGACCGCAGCCTCGGACCTCGGCCGCGCCGATGCTGCGCGGGAACTGGGCGGCCTTTCCCCTGCCCTTGCCGGTCGTGATCTGGGCGATCCAGCAACCGCCAGAGCCATCCGCGCCAATGCCGCGACCTCCGCCATCCATAATTTCGCGCAAGGGGACGCGCTGCGCAAACTGGGCACCGGTTACTTTGGCGAGGGGCAAGCGGGAGAGCGCAGCTTTGCCGCCTTTGCGCAAAGCATGGTGCAATGGAAAGCCTTTGGCGACAACCGGGCCTATGACATGATGCTTTCGGGCGCGCAGAGGCATTTCGAACGCGGTGGCTACTCTGCAAAGGACGCAGCGCTCAAGGCTTCGTCCATCATTGCGCAAGCCTCGGCCGATACGACTTTTGCAAAGCTGAGCGCCAATGCCTTCGATCAGGAACAGATGCTGCGCAACGATTTGACAGGGGCGCAGGTTCAGGTCGGAGCGATGGAAGGCAGGCGGGATTATGCAGGCGCAAGCGTCGCAGGCGTTGAACGGAGCAATGTCTCGACCGAGCAGGCCCATCGCAGCGGACACAATCTGGGGCAGCGTCAGGCAGCTTCGATGCTTGCGCTCTCGGTCAGCGAAACTAGTCGGCGCGTTGGTTTTATCAACGCGCTTTCAGGCGAAGCGCGTTCAAGCGCGATCAGCCAGCTGGCTCATGCCAGCAAACGCAGCGAGGCGCAGGTTCTCCACGCGCTGGAAAGCTACAATGCCGCCAGCCAGATCGGCACCGCCGATGGCGCGAGCGCAGAAGCCCGGCGTGAAGGCAGCAGTATCTATAGCCGGACACGGGAGGCCGCCGTTTATGATTTTGCCGAAAGATCGGGCAAGCTTGATGCGCAGCGTGAGGTTGGACCGGATGGAACGCGTCGCACCGCGCAGATCGGGGAGCAGCGCCGTCAGGCCGATAATGCAGGCTTTGCGGAAGGCGTCGGCGCGGAAGGCACGTCGGTGCGCGAAGCTGCTCGTCTGGATTCCTTTATCCGCGCCCTCGCGGGCACGGCGGGCAACAAACTCGATATGGCGGAAGGCGGTACCAAGAGCGTTGCCGATCGCGCCCGCAATGAACGCCTGACCGGGATTGTGGACAAGGAGCGTCTGTCGCGCATCCAGAATCTGCTACAAGACCATGGCGTTGCCATGTCAAAGCGCCAGATTGCGATGGATCAGAACGGCGATGTCAGCCTCAATCTGACACCTCACCTGGCGGCCGACATGTGGCGCGGCGGACTTATCAACCAAAGCCAGCTTGGCGCGGTTGCGAACGGCGGGCATGCCCGGTTCAGCTTTACGCATAACGACCTTCTTGTCTCAAGCAGCGCTGGTTTCAGTCAGTCTGCGCGCCATGACACCAGCACTCGGTTCGAGGCCGGAAAACAGGCTGGGCCGGACACGATCGAGCATTTTCTGGGCGGCGGCTCCCAGGGGCAGGCCGCGATGGCGAGCTGGCTCAAGGGCGGCTTCGAAATGGATCGCAGGGGTAACTGGCGGTTGAAACCGCAGGTGGCCGATACGCTCGAGCGGGATGTAACGGCGATCATGGTGCAGACAGGGTGGCAAAGGTCGCTGTCCCGATCGTCTGAGCATCAGACTGCCATTGATCAGCATATCTCCGCCGATTTAACGGCTACTGCAACGCGTGGGGCAACTACGGGAGGAAAGAGCAGCGGTGCTGCGGGCTCATTCTCCGGCAAAGTTGGCATGGGCATAGCAGATCGCGGAAGTGCTGCTGTTTCAGCGCGATCATCCATCGATATCGTGAACTACGATGTTCGTGAAGCCATCGCGTCAGCGGAGAAGGTCGCGGCACGCTCTCCACATCCGGAAGACGCATTTTCCAGAGAATTGAGCGCAAAGGTTCTCGGCAATGGCGGACTGCGCAACCGCTATCTGGAGCAAGCTGACGCCGGAAGAGGTACTTTGGATTCGACCAGCCCTGTAGTATCCATAGAGCAGTCTCAACTGCTTAAGTCCGGCCGCCTCTTGCTTGATCGGTATAATGGGGCAGCAGATGGCGAATCTGGTTTCAAAACTCGCCGTGATCCCTGACAATTATACTGACGTAATTCTAAAAAACAACATCAAGCATCTCCATTTATGAAGCCAAATATGTCAAGATGGAGATATATTCCAGAATAATCAGATTACCTAATGGCGCGAACGGCGGCCTGAGCCATCAGACATCTAAATGCGTATTAAGATTTTGAATAATAAAGTTGCCGCCTATTTGATTGCCCCTGCAACCGATCTCGCCCCTTCTTAACCTGCTTATCCATACTGAAGGTCGCCCAGTCGTCAGCACTGCCCCAAGGCAACACATTGAAGCCACTGCCCGGCCCCATACCGGCTCTTGAAGAGGCTAAATCGCCGCTACAGACTCGGTTAGTGAATTTTCTTCACACAAAGGTTTGCCAAACCGTTCAGCACGTCGCGTCGTCGCCAGTCAGTCACTGGCCTACGAATTCCTAATAACCAACCCAATTGTGAGCGGGCGGACAGGGGCACCTTTCACAGCTACAGTCGTAGAATCTATTTGCCAGCGGTGAAACTTCAAAATGTAATGACAAGAGCGCTGCGGGTTCAAACATCAAATTCCATCGCGGCAATTGACGAGCTGAGGTCCAATTCCCATGTCTTCTCTATGACAAAAACCATCACCATGACCAACTTTGACGGCCCCCTCTCCGCCAGTTTTGTCTCGCAACGTCTTCGTCTGCGGTATGTGACCTGGGGTGCCCCTGATGCGCCACCCATCGTGTTGCAGCATGGCGGCCGCGACCATGCCCGCAGCTTTGACTGGACGGCGCGTGCGTTGGCCAAGGATTGGTTTGTTATCTGTCCCGACCTGCGCGGACATGGCGACAGCGCGTGGTCACCGGATGCGGATTATACGGTGCTGTCCTATCTGGCCGACTTTGCGCAATTGATTGACATGATCGGCGCCGAGCAGGTGACTATCTGTGCCCATTCGCTCGGCGGCAATATCGCGACACGCTATGCGGGCCTGTTTCCCCATCGCGTCCGCCGACTGGCGAATATTGAAGGATTGGGCTTTTCGCTGCGCAGCCCCCATCCCCGCGCCACGATGCCCTATGCCGACAATATTCGGCAATGGCTGGCCGACCGTCACGCGGCATCGGCCCGCAGCCCGCGCCGTTATGCGCGCATCGAGGACGCCTACGAACGAATGCACGGTGAAAACAGTCACCTGAGCGCGGAACAGGCCCGCCATCTTACGATCCACGGTGTCGCGCGCAATGAGGACGGTACTTACAGTTGGAAATTCGACCCTTGGCTCAACATCTGGCCGGTGCTCGACATGCCCGAGGCCGAAGTGAAGGCCATGTGGGAAGCGATCACTTGCCCCGTCCTGTTGTTCTATGGCGCGGATTCATGGGCGTCCAACCCTGCCGAGGATGGCCGTCTGGCCCATTTCCAAAATGCCTGCGTCAAGACCTACGAACAGGCAGGCCACTGGCTGCACCACGACCAGTTCGACCGCTTCATCACGGATCTGAAAGCCTTCATCACCTGATCAATGCCTTAGGGAATCAACAAAAGCAGCGAGCAGATCCTTCTGGATCGCCCTTAACCCCGCATCATCCGCAGCCTTGCCTGACAGGTTCTCCACCAGCGCCGAAGACCAGAAAAAGCCGAAGATCAGGTTGAACAGCGCGACAATCTGAAGGGTCAGCACATCACTGTCCGTCTCGATCCTGGCCTTGGTGTTAATGCGCCGGCCATAGTCGGCCAGCTTGTTGACCCACCCCATCGCGATCGCGTCCTGTTCGGCCTCCTGCGAGAGCGTCGCACGGATCAACAGGCGCGGCACATGGGGATGCTGCGCCAGAAGGTCGGTCATCCGGTCCGTCAATTCGCGATAGACCATTTGGTCAACCGGACGTTCGAGCAGCTCATCCATGAAATCAACCAGCGGGCTGAGAGCTCGTTCACAGACGCGTTGGTAAAGCTCCTCTTTGCTGGAGAAATGCTTGTAAAGGCCTGGCTGCTGTATGTCGGCGGCGGCCGCGATATCGCGCAGGGACGTCGCGCTATAACCGGCTGCAGCAAATTGCACCTCGGCGGCATCAAGAATGCGGTGGGTGGTGCGTTGCCCCTTGGTCAGGGCGGACAGATCTTTCGCCTTCATCACTATGTTCATAGCAGCACAATCGGTAGGCATACCAGAGGCCAGGCGAGGCTACAAAATCGCTTGCCCAAAAAGTTATTAATCGATAACTTTTTGGCAGTCCGGGCCCCCACCGAGTCGCAGCACTGGCATTGTGCCAGCGTGCCTTTGGCGGGCAAAAATGAGCGCCCGGCCAAGGAGAACCCGATGCTTGATGAAACGCTCCGCCAGAAGCTTTCCGACATTTTGCAGCCCGCAGCACCGCCGCGGGAGATCGACAAGCCCTTCACCGAGGCGCAGAAGCGCACCATGCTGGACATCGTCCACAGCGGCGAGTGGAAGCTGATTCTCGCCCAGCATTTCCCCACAGCGGAATCGCTTTTGGCCACTTTCGCAGGCGGTTTCCCTGAAGGCTTCACCCCCACGCTGGACATGTTCCTGACGCCCACCTTCCGCGGCTTTTTCGCAAATTATTCGACGCCGCTGTACCCTGAACTGCACGACATTTTCTACAATGAAGCCTTTTTGAACCACGCGAAATCCTATTGGGGCGCGCAATATGCCAAGCCTCAGATGATGCTGTTCAACGTGAACGGCCCTTGCGCGAACACCGATCCGGGGCACCTCGATTCCCCCAGCTTCCGCGGCATCCGTTACGAGAATTCGCCGACATGGCTGTGCTCGATCATGGGCCGTTCGGGCCTGTTCCAGGATTATCTGATCAAGATGGCGCAGGTCATCACTTGGTTCAGCCACGATCCGGAAAGCGGCTTTACCTATTGGCCGCAAGGACCGCTCAAAAAACCGGCCCGTGTGCAGTCGCCGATCTACAACCGGGCCGTCGTGGTGCAGAACGAGATGCTGGTCCATCGCGGCGAAGCCAATGGCCCGCGCGAACGTCGCCGTCCCGAAGGTCTGGCCTTCGACAGCCTGTTTTCTGGGGAACCGGGCGACCGTGATGGTTGGCTGGTAAAAACCGACGACAAGGTGATCGAGCGCTATCACACCGACGATCTGCGTTTCCTTGTTCATTGGTCCGCCGAAGTCTTTATGGACGCCGACGAACTGAAGAAGAACATGACGGGCAGCGCCGACCTGACCCATGATCAGGCCATTGAGACCCTCATCAAGGACGTGCGTGCGCGCGGCATCGAAATCGAAACACCCACCGATCCGCTCAACGATCCGGTGTTCATCCGTCAGCTCAACGCCGCCTATGATTTCGGCGGTCCGGCCGAATACCCGGCCGAAGCCCCGCTCGACGCGCCGCTGGGCATGGCAGCCTAAACCAACATCAGGGCCGCGCCAGTCATGGCGCGGCCCTTTTGCTTGCACCTCATCGGGCGATCGCCGTCTTAATCCCGCGCAAAAATGTCGGGCACCCAGCTCACGCCATTGATGTGGGCGCCACCATCCACAAACAACGTGTTGCCTGTCAGATAGCGGGCATCCTCGCCCGCCAGAAACAGAACCACGCCGGCAATGTCCCTTTCGGGATCGCCCATACGGTGCATCGGGTTCGATCGTTCCGCCGAAGCGGCCAGCTCAGGCTGATGCGCGGCGAACAGCTTGAAATTGGCCGAAGCCGCCGCCGGGCAGATGACATTGGCACAGATCCCGAATGGCGCCCATTCACGCGCCACCGAACGGGTCAGCGCCCGCAGCGCCTCCTTGCCCACATTATAATCGGCGGTGCCCATATGGGCGTTCACGCCGTTGAGCGATCCGACGTTGATGATCCGCCCCCAGCCCTTTTCGCGCATCGCAGGATAGGCGGCCTGCATCGCCCATTTGGCGGCCATCAGATTGATGTCGAGGGAGGCCACGAAGCGCGCATCATCCAGATCCTCAAAGCGTGAAGGATGGCCGCCGCGATAGGCATTGTTGACGAGAATATCCGCGCTGCCGAATTTGGTGATGGCATGGGCCACGACAGCCTCGACCTGATCCCGCCGTGTCACATCGCAGGATATGAAGCTGGCCTGGCCGCCGCCCGCCAGCACCTCGATCTCGGCGGCGCGCCCCTTAGCCTCGTCGAGTTCGGCAATCACTACGGCTGCGCCCGCCTGCGTCAAGCGCCGCACCACACCTAACCCAATGCCGTCACCACCGCCTGTCACCACGGCGGTTCTGCCCTTCATGTCGGCCATGTTTCCTCTCCCTGGGCTGTTCTTATTTGGAATAGACAAATTCGGCCGGCACCGGCGCGCTCATGGCATCGGCAAAGGCCTGATAGCCCCACGGCCAGGTGGCCGGGATACCGGTGGGATCGAGATACCAACTGGAGCAGCCCGCGCCGAAGATAGTCTTCTTGGCCGCCGCAATGCGCGCCTCTTCATAGGCCGCATGCGCCTCCCGCGTCGGCTCCACCGCACTTGCCTCTCCGGCCAGCAGCGGGGCCACCAGTTGCGCGATATAGTCCCACTGGCGCTCGGCAATGTCGATCAACGGGAAATTGCCCACCGGCGAGGTCGGCCCGTTGAGCATAAAGAAATTCGGGAAGCCCGGCAGCGTGACTGAACGATGCGCGGTCGGGCGTGGTGACCAGAAATCGTCAAGCGATCTACCGCCGCGGCCGGTCACTTGCGCAGGGCGGATAAAGCTGTCGGCATTAAAGCCGGTGGCCAGCACGATCACATCGAGCGGGTGGAATGTTCCGTCTTTCATGCGCACGCCTTGTGCTTCGATACGAGCGATGCCACCCGTTTCCACGGCCACCGCCGGGCGCTGCACACAGTCGTAATACTCCCAACTGTAAATCAGGCGTTTGCAGGCAGCCGGATAGTTGGGCGTCAGCTTGGCCCGCAGTTCCGGATCTTTCACCTTCTCTTCCAGATATTGCTGGCAGATCTCCTGAATTTCGCGAATTTGCGGACTGTTGGCATCGGTGATGCCATCGGTGAAGCGATAGATATTCGACCAATAGATCGGATCATTGCGGATCGCCTCAATCAGCGAAGGATCGGCCCGGAAGGCGGCTTTCTGTTCTTGGGTATAGGCAAATTGCGGCACCGGCATGATCCATTGCGGAGAGCGCTGAAAATGCACCACGCGCTCTGATCGACTGGAAAGCGCGTTGACCAGTTGTATCCCGGTCGAGCCGCAGCCGATCACGCCCACCCGCGCACCGTCAACCACCGCGCTGTCGTCCCAGCGGGCGCTGTGGAATGCCTTGCCCGCAAAATTCTCCAGCCCCTCGATGGCGGGCAATTTGGGGTGGTGCAGCACGCCGCTGGCCGCGATCACCATCTGCGCCTCATAGCTGTCGCCGCCGGTGGTGGTGACGCTCCACAAAGCGCGCTCCTCGTCAAAGGCGCAGTCCGCCACCTCGCTGTTGAAACGGATGAAGGGCATCACGCCGAAATCATCGGCCACTTTGCGGAAATAGGCGCCAATCTGCGCGCCTGTGGCATAATAGCCGTCCCATTCGGGGTTAAGCGCAAAGCTGAAACTGTAGGCATGGGAAGGCGTGTCGCAGGTGAGGCCCGGATAGCGGTTATCACGCCAGGTGCCGCCGAGCATGCCGGCCTTTTCCAGCACGACATATTCCTCGACCCCCAGCCCGCGCAACTTGATCGCCGCCAGAATGCCCGACATGCCCGCCCCGATTACCAAAAAGCGCAATGGGGCCGGTGTTTGCTGCTTTGCCATCGTGTCACTCTCCAAGTCCCCCTGTCGTCGGGGTTTTCGCCATCAGCATTGCTTCTGGCGCTGAACAAGGAAATGGCCGATTACATCAAAGGTCATGACAAAAAGAATCACGCCCTCCAAACATCTCTCACGCCCCGCCCATTTGCCGGTCGAGAGCGATGTATTGCGCGATCTGCTGGTGTTGGCCGCCGAGCATGGCCTTGATCCGCAAGCGCTGCTGGATAAGGCGCAAGTGGGTGTGTCGGCCGAGAAGGTGCTGGAGGGAAGCTGGCGATCCAGCTTCTCGCACGCCGATTTTGCGCGCTTTTATGCCCAATGCGTCTGGGCACTCGACCAGCAGTCAAGCCATCAGGAGCGCCGCGCACCGATCCGCAAGCTGGAGTTCGACCTGCTCTGTCATTGCCTGATCACCTGCCGCGATCTGCGCGGGGCAATGGCGCGATTGTTCGATTTCTCCACGATGCTGCACCCGCGCATGGGTCAACAGCGACTGGTGATGCAGGGAACGCGCGCCGTGTTCATCATGGATTCCCTGCGCGCGGTGCGTAATGAATCGGCCTATCTCACCGATCTCACCGGCCTGTCCTCGCTGCGCCGCCTGTTTGGCTGGCTAATCGGGGAAAGGCTGGAGCTGGCGTATGTCGAGATGTGCTATCCTCCGCATCTTGAGGAAAAAACGCTCTCGCATCTGATGCCCTATCCCGTGCGGCACCGCGCGCCTCATAATGCGCTGGTGTTTGATGCCGATTTTCTCGACCGCCCGATCCGGCGCACGCCAGCCGAACTGGAACAATGGCTCAGCCATTTTCCCTTTGACGTCACCCAGCCGCAATCCAAGGATGCGCCCATCACGGAAACCGTGGAAGCGATGATCCGCTCCGCGTTGGAACGCGGCGCGCCCACCCCTTCCGGTCGCACCATGGCAGCGCAGTTAAGCATCAGCGTCGGCACACTCAACCGCCGCCTTGCCGCCGAGGGGACCAGTCTGCGCAGCGCCAAGCAGCATTGCCGCATCGCCCTGGCGGAAGTGCTGCTGGGCGACCCGCGCCTCTCGATCGGCGAGATCGCACGGCGCACCGGCTACAGCGATTACACCGCCCTTTCACGCGCCTTTCGCGCGGCGCGGGGCACGTCACCATCGGCCTGGCGCGACACATCGAACAATGTCTGATCGCGTAACGGTCTCAATAGGGAAGCATTTCACCCCGCGCGGAGGCAACCCCGCGCAAATAGACACGCAGATGCCGGCGCCAATCGGTGTGCTGCGCCTCCTGCTCAAAATGCGCGATGATCTCGGCCATGGCCGGATCCCCCGCCCGCGATGGAGCGTGCAGCAGTTCGCGGGCATCGCGTGCATGGTCTACCCCATTTTCCTGCGCCGCCTGCAGGTGAATAAAGCTTAGCGCCGCGCCGCCGACAATCATTTTGGCGCCTTGCATAACCTCAAAAGCCTCTAGCGGGGCGAAGTCGCGCACCATCAAGGCGCGATAATTGCCCTCGCCCGACTCGAACTGGCTGCGCGCGCTCACACCACCTTCAAGAAAATGGGCAGCGCGGACCTTATTCTCGGTGAGAATGGCAAAATAATAGGCACAACATGCCTCGATGTAATCCCACCACGGCTGACCATGATCGGCAGGGGGGCTGAATTGTGACGCCTGAAAGGTAGAGGCTCTCTCGATGATGCGGTCGCGGGTCTGCATCACGCGGTAGATCGCGGATATGCCCGTCCCCAATCGCTCGGCCAGTTGCGCAATGGTGAAATGATCGAGCCCTATTTCAATCGCGGCATCGACGATCATCTGCTCTGTCAATTTCCTCGGCCGACCGGCGCGCCGCCCTGCATCCGAAGCTGTACCGACAGGAGCTGTTTGTCTGGTGGAAGTTGTCGCTTCGAGCATGTTGGCTGGCTACGCGGAAATCCAGGACACGACAAGAGTCTGGACACCACTCTGGCAAAAGTGATGCGCAATTGCAGCACCCGATCAAAAAAGTGCAATCGCCCGCACGGAAATGATCCAATTTCACGATAAACGTTCATTTTAGATCACAATCCATCATTATCGATCCTTGCGCAGGCTATTCAGAGGCATTACGGAGCGTCATTCCGAAATACTGCCGGTCGTCATGAACCGCAGATAAGGAGAGGAGTATCTGGAATAGCCCTTGCCCGTACCGAAGTCACAGACAGCCGCAAGACCGCGACCTCGGCAGGCTGCACGCCGCATTTCATACGGACAAATATCGAGACCAAGACGGAGGCGGCGAAGTCGCTGCGTAAACGGCCCGCCGCCAGCTTGCACAAAGCCTGCGGTAGCCCTGGCCATAGCGGACCTCCCGGAACCTGCTGTTGACCCGAACCACGCCCGTGCGGTCGCGCTGCGATCGCCCCGGCCATTCAATTCAAGAGGATGATGTTATGCGACACTATTTACTGATGGGCACTGCACTGGGTCTCGGCCTGCCGCTCAATGCTGCGGCTCAATCGGCTCAGCCTTCAGACAATGCCATGCCGGAAATCGTTGTCACCGCCTCCAAGCGGGTCGAGCGTTTGGCCGACACGCCACAGACCGTCAATGTCGTGGGCGGTGAACAGATCGCCAAGCTGGCTGTGCAGCAATTTTCCGACGTGACCAAGCTGGTGCCGGGCCTTCAGATCGACAAGGGCGATGGCCGCCAGCAGGCCATCTCGATGCGCGGCGTCACCTTTGATCCCGATGCGGCGACAAACTCCACCGTCGATGTCTATATGAACGAAGTCACGCTCAGCCCGTCGCAGGCGCTGAACGCGATGTTTGACATCGGCAGCATTCAGGTTCTGCGCGGACCGCAGGGCACCCTGCGCGCCGGGACCGGTCCCTCTGGCGCGATCCTGATCGGCACCCGCCTGCCCAATCTGAACAAGGTGGAAGTGAACGGTGTGGGCAGCTTCACCGATCGCAATGCCGGCAACGTCTCGCTTGGCGTCAATTTCCCGATCATTCCCGATGTGCTGGCCGTTCGCGTTGCGGGCATGGTGGATGACAATGAAGGCCTGCGCCTGCGCAACGTCAACACGGGCGCGACCACGTATAACCGCACCTGGGCGGGTCGTGTGTCGGTCCTCTTCAAGCCGACCAACAATTTCGAACTGCGCGTGATGCACCAGCGCCTGACCTCGCGCACGCAGGATTTCGCACAGGTCATCAGCACCCCCGGCCAGACCGTCGCCGGCCCCTTCGGCAAGCTGGGCTATGATGATCTGGCCGGGGTGCAGTTGGGCAGCAACCGCTTCTACACCGCAGGCAACCTGACCACGATCAATGCCAGCTGGGACTTCCTTGGCCACCGCCTGAGCTATGACGGCTCGGTTCAGCTCAACCACTTCAACACCTCGCGCGATCTCAATCTGGGCGGCGCCACCACGCCCGCTTTCCTGAGCTTCGTCATTCCCGGTCTGGGCGGTCAGCCCTATCAGGAGTTTCAGCGTATCGACACCACGCAGAAGGTGTTCAGCAACGAAGTGCGCATCGAGCGCACCGGCAAGAATTTCTGGAACTACCGCTACGGTGTCTTCATCGCCGACACGCGCAGCCCCTACAGCGGCGTGATCGACTACACCGGCGCTGCGGGCGCTTGCCAGACCTCGCCGGGTTCGCTGGCGCTGCTCGGCCTGCCCTGTCTGCCGCTCGGCGTACAGCCCAGAAGTGTGGCCCGCGGTTATTTCACCACCCAGACCTTCAACTTCACCGACCGCGACACGCTGGACGTGGGCGTGCGCTATTCGACATCCAAGACGCTGCAACCCGGCAACAATTCAAGTTTCAGCGCATGGACCGGCTCGGCCTCGTTCAAGCACCGATTCTCGGAAAGCCTGCTGGCCTATGCCAACGCCGGCACCTCCTATCGCCCCGGCGGTTTTGACAGCACGGGCGCGTCCAGCGCCACCATACCACAGTCCTTCTTCAACTTCGCCGCCGAACGTTCAAAGTCTTTCGAAGTCGGCGCCAAGGGCAAGATCCTGGATGGCCGCGTATTCTACGCCCTTTCGGCCTTTTATCAGAAGTATGACAATTTCATCGCCCGCGCCAACAGCATCGCCTGTTCGGGCAGCCTGACCGGCACCGGCCCGACGCCCGGCACCGTGTGGAACACCAATGACGGCACCGCGCCCAATGGCGCCAATGCCTGCAGCGGCACCGGCGATGTCAATCTCACCTACAATGCTCCGGCCAGCGCTCGCGGGGTTGAACTCGAACTGCGCGGCGAGGTAATGCGCAAGTGGAATGCGGCTCTGACCGTGACCTATGCCGATGCACATTTTGACAACGCGCTGATCCCCTGCAACGACTACCTTGGCAACGGCACGCCCAATAACGGCACCTCTCCCGCCGTTCAGGCAGGCAAGTATATCAGCACCTGCCGTTCGTCGGGCAATCTGAGCACGGCACCCAAGTTCCAGGCCTCGTTCAACACCGATGCGAACTTTGACCTTGGCGGTAACACCACGGCCTTTATCCGTGGTCTGGCCCGCTTTAACGGCTCGGCGACCAATGCGAACACGGGCATCCACACGCCCAGCAACCTGAACATTGACATGTTCGCCGGTGTTCGCACCCCGTTCGGCGCGGAAGTCAGCCTGTTTACTCGCAATCTGACCAATGCAGTGCAGCGTATCAATCAAGGCCCGATCTACGGCCTTTTCGGTGATCGCACCGCCTATGACCGCGTGACCGTTACCAAGGGCCGTGAGATCGGCGTGCAGTTCAAGTTCGACTACTGATGTACTTGGGGGCGCGGCTCGATCCGCGCCCCAACGAGCATAGAAAAGGCCCCGTCGGTCATCCGACGGGGCCTTTTTACGCGACGTGATAACAGGTTCAGGGCGCCGTGCCCGCCACGATACGGCGGCAAGCCTCGCCTGGCATCAAGCCATGCTTCCATTCGCGCAGGATATTGTCGAGCCAGATGACCCCAGCCGAAAGGCCTCCCTCAATCAGGCGGTTGTCAAAGCGATTGGCCATCGACTTCCATTCAGCCTCGCTGAATTGCGCGAACATATGCACGACGATGCCGACAATATAGCAGACAGCGGTGGAATAGAGCGATGCTTTATAATGGAATTCTAGCTTTTCGCGATCGAGGATAAGACCCGTTATCGCCTCATATTCGCTCGCGAAGGTCTCGATGCTGTCGCGCACTATCGTCAGATGGCGTTCCGGCTCGGGCATCATCAACATTCCGCCCAGCGCCTGACCAAAACTCAATTGACCCGCACCGCCCCAATCGAGCAGACCGCAATGCAACTTGCCCGCCTCATCGCGCCAGTACCACGCATTGTCGACATTGAGATTGGGGTGGCACAAGCCGACATAATCGACATCTGCATGGAGATAATCAATCACCGTGTGCTCATGCTCGATACCGAACAGCAAATCATCACGCCACTGTTCAAGGAAAGCAGGATCAGCCGCGCCTTCGACGAAGAGATGGGGCGCGATGCGGCCCACAAAGTCGATGAGCTTGTCAACCGCTGCCGCCGGTTCCTGGATTGGGAAGAACACCCGGCGGGCACCGGCATAGGGGAACAAAGCCTCGATTTCGCGCCCCAGGGCGCCAGTCTTGTGCGCGGCAACCAACCGAGCCAACGACTGGGCGAGCACCTTATAATGCTCTTCGACGGCGGGAATCATGTGGTCCTGAGCTTTGCGATAGGCAGGCTCGATGGGCTCCTTGCCAAAGGCCACGCGATCAGTGATCACGATATAATTGGTCGTCGCCTGACAATAGTCTGCGAAATAGTACCGCGCCACGGGTACTGGCAGAATGCCGTTGCGCGAGAAGCGCAGCAGCGCCACCTCATTGCGCGACTGGGCAGAGAGCGCAAATTTATGGCCCGGCGAAAGCGGCGGAAACTTGATGAAAAGCTCGGCGCTCAGTCCCGGCTCCTGTCGGGCATAGGCCACGGTGAGGAAAGCATTCTCCGAGGCCCCCATGATACCCAGCGGCGTCAGCGAGACGATCTGCGTCACGGCATTGTCCGCGCTGATCGTGCCTGCCGCGCGGAATGCCTGCGTCAGGAAATCAGGGCCAGCTTCCTCCAACTGCTCCATCGTAAAGGGAAATTCGAGGCCATAAAAGTCGCCGCGTTCGACACGCAGATTGTTGGCCTCAAAAGTGGGGTAATCGAGCGCGAAGCCAGGCTCAGGCGCTTCTGCGGCAAGGTCGGCCAGCGCCACCCACCCGGATGGACTGCTTATCCGCACGCTTTGGCCGTCTTGCGACACTTGCGCGATGGTAACAATCGAGCCGGTCGGCAGGCGGGTTGTCTGCCCGCTGGCCATGCCGATCCGGGTTACGAGCGCGCCATCGCTCGCCACCACCTTGAAACGTTGACAGGCCAAAGGGCCCTGATTGTGCTCAGACACGAAAAGCAATCCTCTCGACTGACGAAACCGGAACCCGCCGTTAGCCGACAGGCTGGCTGACCTGCACCACATGACCTTCGGGATCCGTCAGGAAAGCGGTATGGAACGGCACGCCGGGCTGCGCGTCGATGCGCTGCCTGAGAGCGCCGCCTGCCTTGATGGCGCGTGCGATCAGCCCGTCCAGATCGCCCGCCCCAAAGCCAAGCAGCGTTTCGCCGGTGGCTGGCTTGTCGCTGTCGAGAAACTTGGCAAGAATGAACATCGGCCCACCTTCGCTGGTCGGCATATAGATGATCTCGCTCACCGCGCGACCATCAATTGCGGCCTCGACGCGGTGCATTTCGACAAAGCCGAAGACGGAGGTGTAAAAGTCCGCCGCCGTATCGAGATCGGCCACAACCAGCTTGGTGAACATGAAATTGGCATCCAGCATGGCGCCGTGCGGCATTGGATGGCTCATGAATGTTTCTCCCGAATTCGCGCATAGCGCCGACCGCTTTGGCGGCCTCGTTTGGTGAGACGATCATGCCCAATGCCTCAATTAATTACAACAATAAATGTTATAAAGCCGATCAAATTTACAGCAGGAGCGACGCCTTGCCGCGCCCAGCCGCACCATGGACGAGCGCGAACGGCAGGCATCATCTTGATTGATCGAAGAACTCAGCCCGCACCCGACAGTTCGGATGCCGCCGCATTTCAGATGCTCAGCGCGCGCGCCTGCGCCAATGCACCCAGCAAAAACACCCGCACGACATCGCGCGCCTGACTTTCAAATTCTTCCGGCGCCAGCGGCGGAGCATCGAACAGGATGCTGCGCTGCCATTCGCCCAGCGCCATCACGACAAAATAGGTGGCGAGGCGCGGACAATCCTCTTCGTGAAAGCCGGCCTGGCGCAGGATCGTTACCACAGGCCCCACCTGAAAGCGCTCGAACTGCTGACGTGTAATCTCGCGAACATCGTCAAAAACCGAAGCTTCTCGGTAGATTAGCCGTCCGATCTTACGGGCGCGGTCGGTCCAGTGCTGCTTATGCAACGCCACAGTGTAATGAAAGAGGCGGGTTGCCAAATCACCCTCCTCCCATTCTGTGGACGGCATCATCATCTGCGAGTTCATGTCGAGGCAGGCCTCAAACAGCGCACTCTTGTCGGCATAGTGATTATAGAGCGTTCGAGTGGACACGCCGGCACGGTGGGCGATGTCACGCGCGGAGGCGCGATGAAAGCCAACTTCGGCAAATTCATTCAGCGCCGCTTCGAGCAGATTGCGCCTTTTGCTTTCCGCTTCCTCCGCGCTGGGGCGCCCCGCCCCCTTTTTGGCCTTGCTCACTGTCATACCCCGCTATGCCCCAACCATCCCGATTTTGCACGTTGACTAATTACATTAATAGGTGTAATTTTCCATCACAAAGTCGTTAAAGCGACCCCAAAGAGAGGACAGAAATGGCGCAAGTTCAGGCCGAATCGTTGGATCAGGGCAAGTTGGCGCAGGCCGTTGCCGCGCTCGATCCCGTTGTCGCGCTTATGTCGCTGATCCAGATCACCGGTGACCGCACGCTGCTCGACAAATATGGGGCCGCACTGGACGGGACACAGGACAAGACCCGCGAAGCCTTTGTCGCCATCGACGGTCCGCTTGAACACGACGAAGCCTCGGCCGAGGTTGCCGACGAAGTGCGGGCGCGCCTGTTGAACGCCGTGCTTTCGGGTCGCGAACCGATCCTGCCAAAGCTGGATATGGCACTCTTCCGCCGCATGTCGCGCCTCACGCTGGGCCTCGACCTGCCCGAAATGTCGCTGGAGCCGGCCTATCAGCATTCCGGTTTTACCACCGACGATCGCGTTCGCATCCCGCAGCGCACCCCCGAACCGGGCTTCAAGGTGCTAGTGGTTGGCGCGGGCATGATGGGCATCAACGCCGCCATAAAGCTGCAGCAGGCCGGTTTCGATTTCCAGATCGTGGAGAAGCTGCATGATGTGGGCGGCAACTGGTTGGAGAACACCTATCCCGGCGCGGCGGTTGACACCCCCAGCCGCGTCTATTCCTTCTCCTTTGAACCGAATGGATCGTGGACCAAATACTATCCCAACGGGCCGGAATTCCTGTCCTATCTCTCACGCGTGACCGACAAGTATGGCGTGCGCGACCGCATCGATTTCAACACCAGGGTTTCGGGCGCCGAATGGGACGAGGCCCGGCATCTTTGGGTGCTGAACGCCGAGCGCGACGGCCAGCCGATCACTTACGAGGGCAATGCCCTGATCTGGGCGGTTGGTCCCAACAATGCCGCCAACTATCCCGATGTGAAAAATCTGGACGCATTCAAGGGCAAGGTCATCCACTCGGCGGAGTGGGACAGCAACACCGACCTGACCGGCAAAAAGGTCGTGCTGGTCGGCACTGGTTGCTCGGGCGTGCAGGTAGCAACTGCTATTGCCGACAAGGTGAAGGATCTCACCATCGTCCAGCGCCAGCCGGAATGGATCATCCCCAATCCAACCGCTCATGATCCGGTTGACCCGCGCGAACGTTATGCCCTCGAACACATTCCCTTTGTCAAGCAGTGGAAGCGCCTGCAGGGCCAGTCGAGCCAGATGCAGGACATGCGCGGCATGATCATGCGCGATGATGAGCATGCCGCCAAGACGGGCGGCTTTGCCCCGCTCAACGATGGCATCAAGGCCATGTGCCGGCACTATCTGGCCAGCCATTTCCCCGATGACCCGGAGATGGTGAAGCTGTTGACCCCCGATTACATCCCCTTTGCCAAGCGCCCGATCCTCGATTGCGGTTTCTATGACACGCTCAAGAAGCCCAATGTCTCGATCACGCGCGGCACTTTGGCCGAATGCGATGCCACCGGCGTCATTCTGGCCGACGGGCGGCACATCGATTGCGATGTCGTGCTGCTCTCGACCGGCTACAAGCTGTTTTTTGGCCGTCAGTTCGACATCAAGGGCATCGGCGGCAAGACGCTCAAGGAAACCTTCGAGCCCTTCCCCTTCTCCTATGAAGGCATGCTGATTCCCGGCTTCCCCAACATGGTCTATCTGGGCGGACCTTACTCGTTCCTGGTGTCAAACCACGCGGTCGTTTCCGAACAGCAGGTTCATTACACCATCGAACTGCTGCAATGGATGGTCGACGAGCAATTGACCTCGGTCGATGTCACCAAGGAAGCCACCGAGGCTTTCCTGGCTGAGGTCGAGCCACAGCTTGAGCGCACGGCATGGGTCAATCATGGCAATGCCCATGGCTATTACCGCGACAAGGGGCAGAAGGTGATCCTGGCCATCCCGCGCCACAATTCGCAAATCTGGCACATCATGCGCGAACCGCGTTACGGCGATTTCAAGGTGACCAAAGCTGCCCATGCCGAACCGGTGACCAAGACCCTCGAACCCGTTTCCATCTGATCTCACAATGTCCCGTCCGGCCGCAGGACAAGGCGCGCCGGACGGTTTTCCACACGACACAGGCGTCGACGGCCCCTTGCCGAACCGACACCCTTGGGGAGAATGACAATGGCTTTTAACAGTTCAGTCGTGGCCAACGCCACCGCTCACACCTTTACCCCCGCCGCTCCGCCCCGGATCTTTGAGGGCGCCTACAGTGACGATCAGCACGCCCGCGTGCTGGATGTTGTGCGCCGGAACGGCCCATGGAAGCTGATCCTAGCGGAGAATTTCAGCACGCCCGAAGAGGTGATCGCCACCACCAGCGGCACGATCCCCGAAGGCATCACGCTGACCTGGGACATGATCGGGCTGAACCCGGTGTTCCGCGGCTATCTGGCGCGCAACGGCACGTGCTTCTATCCTGAGATTGAGGATGCCTTCTTCAACAAGAAATTCCTCGACATGGCGCGCGCCTATGCCGGGGCGAAATATGCCAAGCCCGAGATGATGCTGTTCAACATTCAGGGCCCCACCCCCATCGGCGGCCCCCCTCATCTGGACGGCACCGATTTTCGCGGCATCTCGATGGACAACACCCCGCTGTGGCTGCTCTTGACCATGGCCAAATCGCGCCTATTCGAACGGTGGCGGATCAAGAAGACCCAGGTTGTGGCCTGGTATTATCAGGGAAAGATCGGCGGCGGCTTCAAC
Source organism: Novosphingobium sp. KACC 22771 (assembly GCF_028736195.1). GTDB lineage: Bacteria > Pseudomonadota > Alphaproteobacteria > Sphingomonadales > Sphingomonadaceae > Novosphingobium. Next base: position 736,846 of record NZ_CP117882.1, read on the forward strand.
TGCTGGCCCAATGGCGCCGCCGCCGAACCGCTTCAGATCAACGCCCCGATGTGGGGCCGCGCGGTAGTGGTGGAAAACGAGACAATGTTTCACCATGGGCAGGCATGCGGTCCGGTCGCGAAGCGCCGCCCTCAAGGCATGGATATCACCAGCACTTTTGGCGCCGACCCTGCCGATCCCACCGGCTGGCAGATCGAAACTTTCGGCAAGGTGATCCAGAAGGTCCCGGCCGAAGAAATGCGGCTCCTGCTGCACTGGGACAGCATCGTCTATCACGATGACGAGGAACTGCGGACAGCGTTGGAACACAAGGACGACATCACGCAGGAGATGGCGATCAACATCCTCATCGCCGACATGAAGAAGAATGGCGTGGCGTTCGAGGAACCCAGCGATCCGTTGCATGACAATGCCTTCGTTGGCCTGCTCAGCCAGGTTTACGACATTGGCGTGCCCACCAACGTTCCCGCCGATGCGGTGGATGAGGCCGCCTGAAACCGGCATTGCAATTCAAGAAAGGCGGATTTGGCCGCATGATCAACGATATTGATAGCGAAGCCTATTTGCGCATGTTGCGCATTCGCGGTTTCGAGGAAGCAGTGACCCGCCTGATCACTGAGGGCGAGGTCGCCGGTGCCGCGCATTCCAGCGTGGGGCAGGAAGCGGCGATCGTCGGTGCCTGCATGGCACTGCGCAATGACGACTATATGTCGGGCACCCATCGCAGCCACGGCCACCCCATCGGCAAAGGAGCGCATCTCAACGCTCTGATGGCCGAAATTCTGGGCAAGGTGACGGGCGTGTGCAAAGGCCGTGGCGGCTCGATGCATTTGACCGACAAGTCCATCGGCTCGATCGGGGAAAGCGCGATCGTGGGCGGCGGCATTCCGCTGGCCACGGGCGCTGCGCTCTCGGCGCAGGTGCGCAAAACCGATCAGGTCGCGCTTACCTTCTTTGGGGATGGCGCGTCGAATGAGGGCGTTTTCCATGAATCGATCAACATGGCGGCAATCTGGAAGCTGCCGGTGATCTTTTTCTGCGAAAACAACCATTATGCTGCCGTCACGCCGGCCAGGGACACGCATGGCCAGCCCGATATCGCCCGCCGCGCCGATGGCTACGGCATTCCGGGCGTCATCGTTGACGGGCAGGATTTCGATGCCGTGTTCAAGGCCACGCAGGATGCCGTGGCCCGCGCCCGCGCGGGGGAAGGTCCCAGTCTGATCGAAGCCAAGACCTATCGCTTTGACGAGCACTGCGTGGGCCTGTTCATCAAGGGCGGTTATCGCACGCAGGAAGAAATGGATTATTACATGACCGAGCGCGATCCGGTGAAACTGATGCGCGCCACCTTGCTTGCGCGCGGATATTCAGACGGCGATCTGAGCGCCATCGAAACGCGCGCCATCGCCGAAGTCGACGAAGCCGTGACGTTTGCCAAGAGCAGCCCCTATCCCGAACCAGAAGAAGCGTTTGAACTCGTTCACGCCGATCCCATCGCCATTCGCCGCTGAGAGGGAAACAGACCATGACCGAAGCCCTGACCAAGCGGATGACCTATCTCGACGCGCTCGGCCTTGCCCAGCGCGAAGAACTGGAGCGCGATCCCAGCACCATCATGATCGGCGAGGACATTACCCTCTATGCCGCGGGCGGCGCCTATGGCGACATCGACATGAGCCGCGTGCGCAGCGCACCGATTGCCGAGTGCGGCTTTGCCGGTATGGCCGTGGGTGCGGCGATCACCGGCCTGCGCCCGATTGTCGACCTCACCATCGCCAATTTCGTCTATCTGGCGGCCGATCCGATCATCAACCAGGCGGCGCGCCTGCGTTATATGACTGGCGGCCAGTTCAACGTGCCGGTGACGTTCCGCGCCAGCATGTGGCACAATCAGGCCAATGCCGCGCAGCATTCGGATCGTCCCTATCCGATGTTCATGAATGTGCCCGGCCTCAAGGTTGTCTGCCCGGCCACGCCATCGGACGCCAAGGGCCTGCTCAAGGCCGCGATCCGCGACAATGATCCGGTGCTGGTTTTCGAAGACAATGATCTGTGGGGCATGCGCGAGGAAGTGCCGCTCGACACCGATTTCGTGGTGCCCATCGGCAAGGCCAAGACCCACCGCGAAGGGTCCGATGTCACGATCATCACCGTTTCAGGCGTCTTGCGTCATGCGCTCAAGGCCGCCGATGCGCTGGCCAAGGATGGCATCAATGTCGATGTGGTCGATCTGCGCACGCTGCTGCCGCTCGACAATGAGGCGATCCTCAATTCGCTGGGCAAGACAGGGCGCATCGTGATCGCGGACGCCGCGCATCGCACCTGCGGCGCGGCGGCGGAAATTGCCGCCATCGTGGCCGAGGATGGGTTTGACCTCCTGAAAAAGCCCGTGCGCCGGGTGGTGACGCCTGATGTTCCCATCCCCTTTGCCCAGACAATGGAAAAGCAACTCTATCCCAGCCCGGAAAGCATCGCGAATGCTGCGCGCAGCCTGATGTAATATCACGAATTTTTGGAGAATTATCATGCGGGTCAAGGTGGTGATGCCCAAATGGGGCACCGGGATGAATGAGGGCACGATCGTCAAATGGCTCAAGGCCGTGGGCGATCGGGTTGAGGCAGGCGAGATGCTGGTGGAAATCGAAACCGCCAAATCGACACAGGAAATGGAAGCCCCCGCCACCGGCAGGATCACCGAGATCCTGCTGGCCGTGGGCGAGGAAGCCGAAGTGCGCACGCCCATCGCCATCATCGAGACCGACTGACATGGCCGTGTTGGGCACCGACATTTCGGGCAAGGTGGCATTGGTCACCGGCAGCAGCCGCGGCATCGGCCGTGCGGTGGCGCAGCGACTGGCGGCGGCCGGCGCCACGGTGATCGTCACCGGCCGGTCGGCCTCCGCCCCCGTGGCGGGCAAGCGCTATGGAACCGAGCAGCTTGTGCCCGGCACTCTGGCCGAGACGGTTGCTTTGATTGAGGCGGCGGGCGGCAAGGCGATGGCCATCCCCGCCGATATCGAGGATCTGGACGCCGCGCGCGATTTGGTGGCAAAGGCCGCGCAGGCGGGCGGCGGACGGCTCGACATTCTGGTGAACAACGCCGGTTTCGTCGATTTTGCGCAGGCCGCCGACATGAGCTTCGACACGTTCGAGCGCACGTTGACACATTATGTCCGCGCGCCTTTCGTGCTGTCGCAAGCGGCCATTCCCCACATGCGTGAGGCGGGCGCGGGCTGGATCGTCAACATCGGCTCGCAGGATTCGCTGCCGCCTTCACGTCCTTACCCCGAGCATGAAAAACTGCGTGGATACCACGTTTACGCCGCCGCCAAGGCCGCGCTCAACCGACTGACACAGGGCATGGCGGCCGAATTGGTGGATGCCAACATCGCCGTCAATGTGATCGGCCCGTCCACCGCTATCCGCACGCCGGGCGCCGATTCCCTGATCCCGGCGGAATTTCCGACCGAGGATGTCGCTTATCTGGCCGAAAGCGTGCTGGCCATGTGTCACTTGCCTGCGGCCGAGCGGACCGGTCTGCTGGGCTATTCGATGCATATTCCATGGCATTACGGCATTGAGGTGCGCAGCCTCGACGGCAAGCGCACTCTGCCGCGCTGCGAACCGCCTGCATGGTCACATCCGCAAATCAGCGCCTCGGGTGAATAAGCAAACCCGCACACAGATAATTCTTGGGGAGAGAGTGATGGAACAGGTACTTCAGGTTTTTGCCGATGGCACCGCCGTCATTACCGGCGCGGGCAGCGGGATCGGCGAAGGGCTGGCGCGGGTGGCGGCGCGACTAGGCATGAATGTGGTGCTGGCCGATATCGCCATCGACCGCGCTCAGGCGGTGGCCGACAAAATCGTCGCGGCGGGTGGCAAGGCGCTGGCGGTGAAGACCGATGTAACGCAGGTCGCTGATCTGGAAGCGCTGGCTGACGCTGCCTATGATACCTACGGCGAGGTGACGCTGGCCATCAACAATGCCGGTATCGAAACGCTGGGCTATAGCTGGGAACTCTCGGACGAAGCCTGGGATCGGTCGATCGACATCAACATTCGGGGCGTGGTGCATGGTTCGCGTGTTTTCGCCCGCCGCATGATCGCGGCGGGCACAAAGGGCCATATCGCCAATGTCGCCTCTATCGGCGCCTTGGGCATGATGCCGACGCAGACCGCCTATATCATGGCCAAGCACGCCGTCTTGTCTTTCACCGAATGCCTGTTTCTGGAAATGGAACTGGCCAATGCCCCGATTCAGGTGTCGGTGGTTGTGCCTGCTCCGGTCAAGAGCCGCATTTTCGATGATGCCGCCACCGCGCAGGGATCGGATCTGGTCAGCCGTCAACGCGCCAAAATGCAGGCCATGCTGCGCGAATCCGGCCTGACCCCCGAACAGGCGGGCGAGGCCATTCTGAACGGGCTTGCCACCGGCGACTTCTGGGTCTCGACCGATGCCGGAACCACCGCGTTCATGGCGCGCAGACGTGCCGATTATCTGGCACATCAGGCCAATCCTACACTGGCCGAAGAAGCACGCGCGCTGGTGGAATAGGTATTGAGTCACGGCAATCCGGGATTATAAAGAACGAAACCGTTCGATATAATCCCAAGGAGCCCGACATGCCCACACCCCATCTGCTTGGCGCCCGCGCTCTTGCCGCATTGCTGCTCTGCGCACTGCCCTCGGCATCCGCCTTTGCCCAACAGGCCGCCCCGACCCAAAAGCGCCCGCTAACGGTGGATTCCCAGATCGGCGAATTGCTCGACAATCCGGCATCGCGCGCAGTGCTGCAAAAGATCGTGCCCATTTTGGCCAACAATCAGCAGCTTGCCGCCGCGCGCAATCTGCCGCTGCGCGCAATAGCCCAATACGCCCCGACCGTGCTGACCGATGCCGTGTTGAAGCAGATCGACGTCGAACTGGCCAAAACGCCCGGTGCGGTGGCCTCAGGCAAGGTCAATCCGGCGGCGCGGCCCATGGACCCGCGCGATGCTCTCACCCTCAAAACCATTCCTCTGTGGGACGGCAAGGCACCCGGCGCGCTGGGTGATGGGTGGCAGGATCGGCCCTCGATCACCGTTGTTTCTCCCGGCGAGACGTCATCATTCGGCACGGCCGTGATCGTGGCCCCCGGTGGCGGCTATCAGGCGCTGGCCTCGGGCATGGAAGGGCGCCAGGTGGCCGACTGGTTTGCGGCGCATGGCGTCACGGCCTTCGTGCTGACCTATCGCCTGACCTCTTTTGGCTACAAACACCCGACGCAGTTGATGGACGCCAAGCGAGCAATCCGCTGGGTTCGCGCCCATGCCGGGGACTATGGCGTGAACCCCAAGCGGATCGGGATGATCGGCTTTTCCGCCGGTGGTCACCTGACCGCAATGGCGGAAACGCAATTTGATGCGGGCGACCCCGCCGCCGCCGATCCGGTCGAACGCGTCAGCAGCCGCCCGGATTTTGCGGTCCTGTCCTATGCCGCGATCGACCGGGCGGGCAATGGCTGGACCGCGCGAGGGCTGGTCGACCCGAAGAATACGCCCGAACAACTCGATCAGTTGAAGCCTGCCGAACACGTCCGCGCCGACACGCCGCCAACCTTCCTCTGGGGAACCACGACGGACGAACTGGTGCCACCAGACAACCTGACCAGAATGTATCTGGCGCTGGTCAATGCCAAAGTGCCCGCCGAATTGCACATCTTCGCGCGCGGGCGCCACGGGCTGGGTCTGGGCATGACCGAGCCTGCGTTAAGCGTATGGCCGACCCTGCTCCAGAACTGGCTGGAAGCGCAGGCGCTGATCGGCGCCAAGGTCACCAACGAGAAATGAGCCGCTAAAACCCGCGCCATTGGCTGGGCGATTGCCCCGTCCAGTTGCGAAAGGCGCGGCGAAAGGCGCCCGCGTCGCTGAAATGCAGCGCGCGCGCTGTTTCCGTCACGGACAGGCGCGGATCGGCCAGCATGCGCTTGGCCAGTTCCTCACGCGCGCGCAGCTTGAGTGCGCTCAAACTGGTGCCCTCCCCGAGCAATCGCCGTTTGAGTGTGGCGACGCTGATGGAGAATTGCCGTGAAAGGCTCTGAGCCGTGGCCAGCGGCTCGCCGCTGGCCAGTTGGGCAACGAGCTGGTGGTGAATCCGCTCGGACAGCGCATGATCGCTCGATTGCGGCTGATCGAGATCGAAAGGGAAATGCACCAGCAATTGCTCAAGTTCGACCGGCGTGCGCACCAAAGGGCGCGCCAGCAGGGCGGCGGGAAAGCTGATGGCATTTTCCGCGGCATCGTGGAGGACGGGAAAGGGCATCAAATAGGCCGTCGTGCGCGGATCAAGCAGCGCGCCATACCGCATTTCCACACCCCGCAAGGGCACCGTCTCGCCGATCAGCCAACCAAACAGGCGGTGATACATCGCAAGACCCGTAAGATCCGACAAATAGGCGCAGGCGTTGCGCAGGCTTCGCTGGGTCGCCATTTCCACCCGCGCCACGCCCCCCTCCACCGTCAGCCGCAAACGCGCCATGCGGGGCACCAGCAGGGCGGAATATTGATCCATCCGCCAAATCACGTCACGCAGGTTTCGACAGGTGATGACGCAATGGCAAAGCATGTCGATCCCCGCCTTTGGCATGGGCTCGCGCCCTTCCTGTTGCGCGGCGGCGGCATCCAGAACCCAGGTGCAATGGGCATAGAGGCGCGCAAAATCCACCCGGCCCAGCGCCACCCCCCGCCCGGAAAGCAGGTCGGCCGCAAGATGGGTCAAACCGGCACGGTGCAACAGGTCGTGGGGCGGCGTCCCAAAAGCCTCGACTAAGGCAAGAAGATCCCGTGCCACACTGGCCGAGGCGGGAGAAGGGGCAAGGCGCGTGATCTGTTTTGTCATGCCAATTGAACCGTTCGGCTATTTCCCCGCCCGCGCCAATAGGAAAATGTTCGCGCGGGAGAAAGGGATAGTTTCATGGATGATGCACAAGCTCTGCTGGCGCGTATCGACCGGCTTGAATCGCTCGATGCGATCCGCCAGTTGCCCGCCAAATATGCCCTCGCCCTCGATATGCGCGACAGCGATGCGTGGGTGAACCTGTTTCCGGAAGATGTGCGCGTGGGTGGTGGACTGTCCGGCCGCAAGGCGCTGCGCGACTGGTTTGACGAAACCCATTCGCGCCAATTCACCGGCACGAGCCACCATATCGGCGGCCATATCATCGATTTCGACGATGCCGATCGCGCCCAGGGCTTGGTCTATTCCAAGAATGAGCATGAGGCCGGTGGCGATTGGGTCATCATGCAGATGATGTATTTCGACCAGTATGAACGCATCGCCGGGCGCTGGTATTTCCGCCGCCGCCTGCCGCTCTATTGGTATGCCGCCGATCTCAACAAGCCTCCCATCGGCGAGCGCAAGATGCGCTGGCCCGGTGTACCGCCTTATGAGGGCAGCTTTCACGACCTGTTTCCCACATGGAAGACCTATTGGGAGCGGCAAGGCATGCCCCATGACGGGCCGGTCGATCCGCCCGCGCCGCTGGAAAAATTCATCGAAACGATGCGGCGCGGCGCCCCTTTGCCGCGTCCCCGCGTGCGGAGCTGATCATGGCCGACATTTTCAGCCCCATCAGGCTTGGCGATCTGGATCTGGCCAACCGCATCGTCATGGCCCCCATGACCCGCGACCGCGCCGGACCTCAGGACGAGCCGACCGAAATCATGGTGGACTATTACCGTCAACGCGCCAGCGCGGGCCTGATCATCACCGAAGGCACCCAGCCATGCCCGGCGGGCAAAGGATATTGGCGGACACCGGGCATTCACAACCAGGCGCAGATCGCGGGGTGGCGCCGTGTGGCCGATGCGGTGCATGGCGCGGGCGGGCGGCTGGTGATGCAATTGATGCATGTCGGGCGCGCCTCGGTGCGCGCCAACAAGGCCGAGGATGCCGAAACCGTCGCCCCTTCGGCCATTGCCTGCCCCGATCCGATCCCCGGCCCCGATGGCGCGCCCACCGCCCCCGAAATGCCGCGCGCGCTGGAAACCGCCGAGATCGCGGGGGTGATTGCCGACTATGCCCAGGCCGCCCGCAATGCCCGCGATGCAGGGCTGGACGGGGTGGAGCTCCACTGCGCCAGCGGCTATCTGCCGATGCAGTTTCTATCCAGCAACAGCAACCAGCGCAGCGATGCCTATGGCGGATCGGTGCAGGGCCGGATCCGCTTTGTGGTGGAATGTCTGCAGGCATTGGGCGAGGTGATCGGGCCGGGGCGCGTGGGCTTTCGCATCTGCCCCGGCGTCACTTTCAACGGCATGGCCGATGCCGATCCGGCGAAAACCTACAGCACGCTACTTCAGGCGGTCGATGGGCTGGGGCTGGCCTATTGCCATCTGATTCATATCCCCAATCAGGGTTTTGACGCGCTGGATCTGGTGCGCACCCATTGGTCGGGCGCGGTGATCGAAAATGCCGGGCTTAATCTGGACAAGGCGCGCAGCCTGTTGGCGCAGGATAAGGCCGAGGCGGTGTCCTTCGGCTATCTTTATATCGCCAATCCCGATCTGGTCGACCGCTTCCGCAGCGGGGCGCCGCTGGCCAAGGCGGATCGCGCCACCTTCTACACCGGCCACGGCGATGATCGCAGAGGCTACACCGATTATCCCATGATAAGCGCATAAAGGACGTGTCCATGGAGGGAATACTGAAAGGCCGCGTGGCGCTGATCACCGGCGGCGGGCAAGGTGTGGGGCAAGGCATCGCCCGCGCGCTGGCCGGGGCCGGAGCGAATGTCGCCATCGCGCAAAGGCGCGGCGATGAGGCCGAGAACGAGGCGCGCTTTCTGCGCGACACCTATGGCGTGCGGGCGATGGCCATGACCGTTGATGTGACCAAAGCCGACGAAGTGCAGGCCATGGTCGAGAACACCGCTGCCCGGCTTGGCCGCCTCGACATTCTGGTCAACAATGCCGGGGCGAGCTTTCCCAAACGACTGGAAAACCACAGCGACGAGGATATGGCCCAAGGCTTCGACCTCAACTATTGGGCCGTGTTCCGCGCCATGCGCGCCGCCTTCCCAATCATGAAGGCGCAGAAATACGGCCGCATCATCAACCTCGGCTCACTCAACGGCGTGAACGCCCATATGTTTACGGTCGCCTATAATGCCAGCAAGGAAGCAGTTCGTGCGCTGACCCGCACGGCGGCGGTGGAATGGGGCGGGCGCGGCATCACCGCCAACATCATTTGCCCATCGGCCTTGAGCCCGCAGGCGCGCCATTATTTCGACGCCAATCCGGCGATGGCCCAGACCATCCTGCAACAGGTTCCCATGTGCCGCTTTGGCGATGCTGCGCAGGACATCGGTCCGGTCGCTGTTTTTCTGGCCGGCGAGGGCGGCGGCTATACCACCGGCAACACATTCTTCGTCGATGGCGGCGGCCATATCAACGGGGTCGCATGGCGGCCTGAAGTGGACGATTAAGGGAGACAAGGCATGACGGAACTGAGCAGCAAAGTCGCCATCGTGACCGGCGGCGCGCGCGGTGTGGCCAAGGGTGTCGCCACGGCCTTTGTCAAAGCGGGGGCCAAGGTGTTCATCGTCGACCGCGAAGAGGATCTGGGGCGCGCCACCGAGACCGAATTGCGGGCGCTGGGCGGGGATGTGGCCTTTTTGTCCTTCGACCTTTCGCGACGCGACGATCTGCCGCGCATCATTGATGCCGCCGTCAACCGCTTTGGCGGGATCGATATTCTGGTCAATGCCGCGCAGGCATCGGCGCAACTGATGCTGGCCGAAACTGACAATGCAGCGATGGAGCTGGCCTTTGATACCGGCTTCTGGCCCAGCTTCGTGCTGATGCGTACCGCCTATCCGCATCTGGTGAAATCCAGGGGCTGCGTGATCAATTTTGCCACCGGCGCCGCTTTTGACGCTATACCGACGCAAGGCTCCTATGTTGCGGCAAAGGAGGCGATCCGCGCCATGTCGCGCGTGGCGGCCAGCGAATGGGGGCCGCAGGGGGTGCGCGTCAATATGATCTGCCCCTTTGCCAATTCGCCCGGCGTGCAAATCTGGGCCGAGCATTTTCCCGATGCCTACAACATGCAGATCGAGAAGGTTGCCCTGCGCCGGATCGGCGACTGCGAGAAAGACATTGGCGCGGCGGCGGTGTTCCTCGCCAGCGATGCGGCGGGCTATATCACCGGCCATACGCTGATGGTGGATGGCGGCCAGACCAAGGCGTTTTGACGCCTCGTCAAACGGTTGGGGATGAGCTCGCGGGGCACCCCCTTTTCCTTGGGGCCATTCACACCTGCGGCACCGCCCCCTCGCCCAGCACGGCCCGCGCCGCGCCGCGGATTGCGCCTTCGATATAGGACACGCCATTGCAATCGCCGATGGTGGTGACGTCAAGACCGGCCCCGCGCAGCGCATCGGCCAAGGCGGTGTCACCATGCGCACCCTTGGCCACAATCACGTGATCGGCCGGTGCCATCTGCGCCACGCCGTCGGCGGTGTAATGCACGCCATCCTCGGCAATCCGCAGGTCTGCCGCGTTGGCGACCAACCCCACGCCATGCTCAGCAAGTTCGCTGAGCAGGCGCATGCGCCGCACCAGCAGCAGGCCCCGCCCCAGCTTTGGTCCTTCTTCAAGAACCGTCACCTGCCGGCCGCGCTCGACGAGGAATTCCGCCAGTTCGACGCCGACCAGCTCGCCGCCGATGATGACGATACGTTCGCCCAGCGGCATCCACTGGTGCGTGGCCTTGCGCACAAAGTCCAGATTGGCGGTCAAGCCGGTGGCCGCGCCAAGTCTGGTGGCCATCCGCGTCACAAGCCCGGTCTTGCGCTTGATGTCGTCTGATGTCTCGCCCAGCATCATCTTGCGCATATCGTCGCCGCTGAAGACATGGGGCAGGTCGTTCCCCGGGATCGCGGGCAGGTCACGCCGCGCGCCGGTGGCCACAATCACCGCGTCCGGCATCAGCGCTTTCACCTGCTCCACGCTGGCCACCGTCTTCAGCATCACCCTTACGTTCGACGCCTCAATTTCGGCGCGCAACCAGTCGAGCAGCCGCTCGTTGGGTTCATAGGCCAGCCCCGCAAAACGCAAGGTGCCGCCCAGACGGTCGCCTTGCTCGATCAGCGTGACGCGGTTGCCTGCCGCATCCAGCCGGCGCGCCGCCTCCATGCCGCCCGGACCGCCACCAATCACGACATAATGCCTGCCCGTTGGCGCGTTTGCCTGCCCTTGCAGCGCCTCGAACCCCAGCGCCGGATTGACCGCGCAGCGCACCGCATTGCGCGTGTAGGCAGTAGAAACACAGGTGTAGCAATAGATACAAGGGCGCACCGCATCGGCCCGTCCCTCGGCCAGTTTGCGCGGCAGATCGGGATCGGCCAGCAATTTGCGCCCCAGCGCAAGGAAATCATAGGCGCCCGCTGCCAAGTGCGCTTCGGCACGCGGCATTTCCACGCGCCCCGATGCGATCACAGGGATGGTCAGGACCGACTTGATCGCGGCGGCGGCCGGAATGTTGGTTTCCTCCACATGGGGAATATTCGAGCCTGAATGCAGCTTGCCCTGCCCGACATCGTGATAGGCAGTGACGGTCACCGCGTCGGCGCCGTTAGCCTCCAGCATCCGGGCCACCTGTTTGGCATCCTCCAGCGTGGTGCCGACCTTCTTGCCGAACTCCGCCGAATCGAGTTTCACCCACACCGGAAAATCGGCGCCAACAGCGCCGCGCACCGCGCGCAGCACTTCCAGCATCAGCCTCGCGCGGTTTTCCAGCGGGCCGCCATAGCCATCGTTGCGCTTGTTGGTGGAAGGGGAAAGGAAGGACGAGATGAGATAGCCGTGCCCGCCATGGATCTCGACGCCGTCAAAACCCGCCCGCTGGGCACGCAAGGCACCGGCGGCATATTGCCTGACGGCCAGATCGATATCGGCCTGTTCCAGCACTTTGACCTGCGGCACCACACCGCCGGCAAAGGCGGCCATTTCCTCAGGCAGGAAATAGCTGGGAAAATCGCCGGAGAAAGGATCGGGCACTGACGGGCCCCACAAGGGATGGCCATCCTGCGCCGAATGGCTGGCCACCAGTCCGCCATGATGCAATTGCGCGGCGATCCGGGCGCCATGCGCATGCACCGCATCGGTCAACCGCCGCAGCCCCGGCAGGAAACGGTCGTCGGAAATGGCCGATTGTTTTGGCTGCACCGCACCGACCGGCCATGCCACACCCATCACGCCGGTCACGATCATCGCCGCCCCGCCCCTCGCCTGCGTTTCGTGATAGGCAACCAGCGCGTCACCGACCGTGCCGTCAGCCTCTGCTAGGCTGACGCCCATTGCGGTCACTAACAGCCGGTTGGCCAGTTCCATCGCGCCGATGCGCCCCTTTGCCAGGATATGCGGGAAAGTTCCACGCAATGTTGCTGCCTGTTTTGCCATGGACCTCTCCTGCCTGTTGCCCGCTGTTGCGGCCTTATTGACAAAACAGTCTATATGGCCATACAAATTGTTCAGTCAATTGCCAATCAGGTTTGCCATGGATTGCCCACCCCACACCGGCCGCCGAAATCCGCTTCAGGAAGAGCAGCGCCTGCGCACGCGTCAGGCCATCATGACGGCCGCACTGTCCGCCTTTGGCGAACATGGTTTTGCCGCCTGCACGGTAGAGCAGATTCTGATGCGTGCAGGGGTCAGCCGCGCGGCTTTCTACGCTCATTTCGACAGCAAACTCTCGCTGGTCTGCGCGATTGCCGAAGACTTCGAGCCGCAATGGCGCCCCACCTTCGAACATCTCGCCGCGCTGGACGCGCCCACGCTGGGTGATCTGGCGGCATGGGCGCGGCTCCACCTTGCCTTCCACCGCGAGCATCAACTGGTCTGCGGCCTGCTGTCCCAACTGGTCGTGCTCGAAGACCGGCTTTACTGGCAGGTGGCACGCCAGCGCGATGCGCTGATCGCGATGCTGGGAGGCACCCATCCCGCCTTCGCCCGGGCCACCCAGAGCCCCAAGGCGCACCTGCGCGCCGCCATGCTGCTGTGGTCAATCGACCAGACCTGTTTTCATGTGGTGCGCGGCCGCCTGCCCGACCCGGATGACGGGGCGGCAGGCATCATCGCCGCGCAACTCCACGCATTTTTGAATGAGACGGCCGGATAGGCCCCACATCAGGAGAGGATTTTCATGGCAAAATATGCGTTTGAAGGCAGGGTCGCGCTGGTGACGGGTGCGGGCAGCGGCATTGGCCGCGCGGCGGCGATCGGCTTTGCGCGGTCGGGCGCGGCGGTGCTGGTCAGCGACGTCAATGTTGCGGGCGGCGAGGAAACCGTGGCGCAGATCGCGGCGGCAGGCGGCAAGGCACTGTTCCAGCGCTGCGATGTCAGCAACCCACATGAAGCGGCGGCGATGGTCGCGTGTGCCGTGGAGGCCTTTGGCGGGCTTGATTTTGCCTATAACAACGCCGGTATCAACGACATCGCTGCCGACGAATTCGAAGATGCGGTATGGGCGCGCAGTCTGGCGGTGAACCTGACCGGCGTGATGAACTGCATGCGCGCCGAAAGCGAAGTCATGCTGACCAAAGGCAAGGGGGCGATTGTCAACACATCGTCGATCAACGGCGTCATCGGCAATGCGGCGCAGCCTGCCTATACCGCCGCCAAGCACGGCGTGATCGGCCTGACGCGCAGCGCCGCCTTGCGCTGGGCCAAGAGCGGCATTCGCGTCAACGCCGTATGCCCCGGCATCATCGACACGCCGATGGCCGCACAGGCCGCACAAAACCCCGAAGCACGCCGGATCATTGAAACGATCACGCCCATGGCCCGCATGGGCAAGGCCGAGGAAATCGCCGCCGCCGCCATCTGGCTGTGCTCGGATGAGGCCAGTTTCGTCACCGGCCAACCGCTGGTTGTGGATGGCGGGGTCACAGCGTTCTAGACGCACTATGGAGTTGGTGTAAGTCACTCGCCCACTTAAGTGAGTGCAGCGCCGCCATGCGATTGTCTGGCTAAAATAACCTCACTCTTACTTTTCCGCCGTCCAAAAACATAACTTGGCCGGAAACCGGATCCGAAGTAAGTGATCCCACATGTCACGTAAGCGCATGCCCGGCGAGAGCCGCAAGAACAGTATCCTTCAGGCCGCGCGGCGGGTGTTCTCGCAGCGCGGCTTCGAGGCGGCCAAGACCCTCGATATCGCACGGGCGGCCGGCGTGTCGGAGGCTCTGGTCTATCGCCATTTCCCCTCGAAACTTGCGCTTTACCGCGCGGTTCTGCGTGCCCTTATCCGCGAGCAGGACGAAATGAACGCCAGACTGGGGGTTCAAAATCAAACCTGTCAGGGCTTGGTCACGGCCTTGAAAGCCTATTTTACGTTTCTCATCACGCCTGACCCGGCCGAAAAGGAGGCTCAGCAGAACTTCCGTCTGCTGCTGGCCAGCCTTGCCGGTGACGGCAATTATGCTTTGCTGATCTATCGCCGGGCCCAACGCATCATCGGCCCCACCATTCAGGCCGCTCTCCTCGATGGGCGCGCCAAGGGCGACATTCAGGGCGAATCACTCGCGTTTGAAAATACATCGATGTTCATCGAGCACGTGGGAATCATGATGAGCGCTGTGTCGGCACTGCCCTCGGGTGGGACGCTTTATGCCGAGCAGGGCGACGCGCTGGTGAGGCAGGCCGTCTGGTTCTGCTGCCGCGGCATCGGCATGACCGACCAGGCCATCGCCACCTATTTCCAGAGCTGATTCACAGCGCGAAGCCCGCAGCATTCCGCAGCTTTGACGGCTTCCCTGCCCGCATCGCGATGGGGGCCAATTCCATGCGCCCGGGCCATTGCACGCCGCCAGAACGGCTGGTCCCGCTGTTTTGCAGCCGGCGAAAAGTGATGCATAGTTCCGGCATCATCTACATATTTTCACCATCATTCAGCAAATGATTGCCGATAGTCGTAGATTGATGCTAATCATGCTACGCATAACGAGCACAGCATGGTGAGGATGAGTTGACAGGCGTAGGGCCCCGCAGGTGACAGATCTGTCGCATTGCGTTCCTACCGTCCGTTTCGGTGCGCAAAGAGCCAGCACCTGAAATCGGACGCGCGCTAGGATTGATGGCGCATACGTAGTCAGCAAAACCGCAAAACATGGATGGGCCTGATTTCGTAGGATTTACAGGGAGAGGTCATATGATCCGGAAAATTTCACACAATTCGCACCGCAAAAACTGCATGCGTCTGGCTCTGCTGTGCAGCGCGGCCATGCTGTCCGGCGCGCCCGCGGCCTTCGCGGCTGAGGACGCCCCCCCCGCGCCTGCGGCCAAGACCGAGCAGACCGGAATCTCGGACATTATCGTGACGGCCAACCGTCGTCAGGAACGCAATCAGGATGTGCCGATTGCGATCACGGCCCTCTCGGCAGATTTGCTGGCCAAGAAAGGTATCGGCAAAGAACAGGATCTTGCCGCCAGCGTTCCCTCGCTGGTGGTTGGTCCCAACGGTCAAAACTCGCGCGAGGCGATGTCCTTCACCATTCGCGGTCAGGGCGCGACGTTTCAGGCTTCGCCCGGCGTTGTGGTCTATATGAACGAAGTGCCGCTGCCCGCCCCGCTCACGCTGAGCCAGCAGGGCGGCCCGGGCAATTTCATGGACCTGGAAAACATGCAGGTGCTTTCCGGCCCGCAAGGCACGCTGTTCGGCCGCAACACGACTGGCGGCGCCGTGCTACTGGTGCCCAAGAAGCCGACCAACAACACGACCGGCTATATCAAGGGCCAATACGGCAACTATAACGACAACGAGTTTGAGGGCGCGGTCAACCTGCCGGTGGTGGACGACAAGCTACTCGTGCGCGTGGCTGCCGCCTATCAGGACCGCGACGGTTTCACGCAGGACGTGGTGTGGAACAAGTTCCGCGACAACAAGCACTGGTTTGCCGGTCGCATCGGCATTCTGGCCCGCCCGGTCGAAGGCGTTGAAAACTATACGATGATCTACGGCTCCAAGTCGCGCAACAACGGCACGGGCATGATCCATCGCGGCTTTAACACCGATGCGATGGCGGGGCTGGGCCTGTGCTCGACGCTTGGCATCGGCGTTGTGGGCGGCTATTCCTGCGACGTGTACAAGGCGGCCACGGCTCAGGCCAATGCCCTTGGTCCGCGCAAGACCGCGATGAGCACCGACGGTTTCCAAAAGACCGAAACATGGGGCATCACCAACACCACCGACGTCACGCTGACCGACAATCTCAAGCTGCGCAACATCATCAGTTTCCAGCGCTTCTGGTCGATGTATTCGGTGGACGATGACGCCACTGTTCTGATGCAGCATGAACTCGATCCCAGCCATCTGCCTGCCCCCGGCACGGTCACCCTGCCCGGCGTCGGCACCCCCATCACCTATGGCGCCACCCCCGGCTACAGCCAGTATCCGCGCGACAATCTCAAAGGATTTACCGAGGAACTGCAACTTCAGGGCAGCGCTTTTACTGACAAGCTGAAATACACCGTGGGCGCTTTCTATTACAACCAGACCCCGGCGGGCGTTCAGGGTACGGGCGCCACGCTTTATTGTCCCGCACTCTACACCGGCATGACGGCCTTTGTCGGCGGCTGCAACACAACGCACCAGTTCTCCGGCGTGAGCAACCAGTCGAAAGCGCTCTATGCGCAGGGCACGCTTGATCTGGGCGCGCTGAGCCCGGCGCTGGACCGTCTGCGCCTGACAGGTGGCTACCGTATGACATGGGACCGCGTTTCGGGTTTTGCCACCCAGTGGCAGGCAAGCCCGACCAATGTGGCCCAGTTGATCTGCGGCGCCACCAATGCGCCCACCACGGCTGCAACCGCCTATCAGGACTGCCTGTTCAGCAAGGTGCTCAATACCAATTCGCCTTCTTGGCTGATCGGCCTCGATTACAAGGTGACACCGCGCATCCTGACCTATGGCAAGATCAGCCACAGCTACAAGGCGGGCGGCTTCAACCCCTATGCGGTCTATGTCAATACCCAGACCTTCAACCCCGAAATCGTCACGTCCTACGAACTGGGGATCAAATCGGACTTCAAGCTCGGCACGGTTCCGGCGCGTTTCAACGCGTCGATCTACAATGTCGATTACACCAATGCGCAAAAGGCTTCGGGCGACTATAACCCCCTCACCCAGGCTGGCGGCGCGCGCGTGGCGAACGGCGATGCCCGTATCCGCGGCATCGAACTGGAAGCCTCGATCCGCCCCTTGGCCGGAGTCGAGATCGGCGGTAATTTCAGCTATACCGACGCCAAGTGGACCAACTATCAGGCGGTGACTGTTGCGGGGCAAGCCGATTGCAGCACCGGCGGCTATGCGGCGCCCTTTACCAAAGCGCAGTTGACCTGCCTGCCGTTCCAGTATGTTTCGCCCTATATCTGGAGCATCCATCTGGCCATCGACAAGAATCTGCCCGACAATATGGGCAAGGGTTCGCTTTATGTCAGCTATTCGCACTCCTCGGCGCAATACACCGATGCGCAGATCCTGCCCAAGGAACAGCCCGGCGCCTGGCTTGAACCCTATGGCCTGCTCAATGTTTCGGCCGACATCAAAGAGGTGGCCGGATCGAATTTCGATGTGGGCCTGTTTGCCACCAATCTGACCAACAAGCTCTATCGCATCAGCAACAGCAACGTCTATCAGTCCGGCGGCCTGCTGCTGTGGTCGACCATTTACGGCGAACCGCGCATGTATGGCATCCGTCTGAAGTACCACTTCGGCGAGTAAGGCCAAGGGGGGTGCAAAAGGCCGCAGGCGGGGTGGTTCAGGCTGCCCCGCCGATTTTTGCCGAACTTATGAGTAAACACTAACTTTGTATTTGACACCCCTGCCACTTTCGCCAATCTCCACGCCCATGACGCAGAGGAATGCAAGTGACAGGCTCAAGGTTCGCAAGCGGATTCCCGCAGCCGAGCGGCGTGGCTCGCTGATCCGCGCCGCGCGCAAGGTCTTTGCCGAGAGAGGCTTTGACGGCGCCAAGACTTCGGCCATCGCCGAGGCTGCCGGCGTGTCTGAAGCCCTGCTCTACCGCCATTTCCCCTCCAAGCGGGCCCTTTACGGCGCCGTGCTGCGTCAACTTATCCAGACCCAGAACGCTGTCTATGACGCCATCGGTTCACCGGCCCCCTCGACCGAAAGCCTGGTGGTGGTGGTCAGCGGATATCTGCGCGCCTGTGTCGATCCGGAACAGTCAAGCTGGCGCGAGGGCCTCAAGGTCTTGCTCTCGAGCCTGGCAGGCGACGGCACCTATGCGGGTACGGTTTACCGGAGGGCGACAGGCCTGACCGTGGAACCCCTGGCCGCAGCCCTGTCGGCGGCGCGGGCCTGCGGCGACATCGAAGGTCCTGCCCTCTCCCCCCTGCATACGGCCATGTTCATCGAGCATGTCGGAACGATGATATCCGTTGCCAGCCAATTGCCGCATGGCAGCGCCCCCTATGAGGCGGATCTGGTGCGCGTGGTGGACGACGCGATCTGGTTTTGCTGCCGGGGCGTTGGCCTGAATATTGCCGCCATAACCCGTTGCCTGGCGGCCGTCCGCAACGATGTTCCACGCATCCTTGGTCGCCCGGCGAGGAAACGCCGGTCGGCAACCGCCAATCCATAAATCACGAGAGGAGAAACCCCCATGGGAGCCTATAACATCGAAAAGGGCGTGGTCGATCTCGGCCACATCAAACTGCCCGTTCCCGATACCATCAGCCCCGAAGCCCAAGCCTATCTGTCGGCCAACCCATGGGGCGACATTCCCGAACCGCCCGAGCCGATCCCGATGTGGGTCATGCGCGAGGGGATGGATCAGGCGATGCAGGGGCTCAACCAGTATGCCCTGTCGATCTGGCCCTGCGAGGTGGAGGAAACGCTGATTGCGGGCGTTCGCTGCCACCGCATCCGCAAACCCGGCGCGCCCGATGCCACCAAGGACAAGGTGATGATCAACCTGCATGGCGGCGGTTTTGTCATCGGTTCGGGCGCTTTGGGTGAGGCAATCCCCATCGTCGGCGAAACTGGGGTGGAGGTCATTGCGGTGGACTATCGTCTCGCGCCCGAACACCCCTATCCGGCGGCGGTCGATGATGTTCTGGCCGTCTACAAGGCGCTTCTTGCCGATTACAAGCCGCAGGACATCGTGATCTTCGGCACCTCGGCGGGCGGTTTTCTGACCGCGATGACCGTCATGCGCCTCAAGAAGGAAGGTCTGCCCCTGCCGGTATGCTGCGGCATGTTCACAGCAGGCGGCGATCTTGCCAATCTGGGCGACACGTTCAACTATCTCACCCTTTCAGGGTTTTACGGACACACAGGCTTTCCAGTCGACCATCCCCTGTCCGAACGCGGCAAATTCCTTGGCGATGCTGACCGCAATGATCCGCTGGTGACCCCGATCAAGGGCGACCTGTCCGATTTCCCCCCCACCTTGCTGGTGAGCGGCACACGTGACGCTGTGCTGTCTTCTGCGGCGATGTTCCACCGCGCCCTGCGCCGGGCGGGCCGGGACGCGGAACTCTATGTGTTTGAGGCGATGCCGCACGGCTTTTGGTATGGCTATCAACTGCCAGAAACCCACGAAACCATTGGCATCATGGCGCGCTTTTTCGAAAAGCACCTTGGGCTGACGCGATAAACAGATACGGGAGAAAGAACCGATGACTCAACGTCTTGCAGGCAAGCGCCTGATCGTGGTGGGCAGCGCAACCGGAATTGGAGCGGCCACCGTGAAGCGACTGATTGCCGAAGGCGCGCAGGTTTGCGCGGCCGACATCAACATTTCCGGCGCAGAAAAGGTTGCCGAGGAAGCAGGCCCCAATGCCTTCGCCGTCGCGATCGACATTGCCGATGAAGCCTCGGTGCAGACGGCGGTCGCTGCTGCGGTCGCCCGGATGGGCGGGTTGGATGGCGCGCATATCAACGCCGCCGACCTGCGCGTCATCATGTCGGACACCGATCTGCTCGATATGGGCATGGACGTGTTTGACCGCACCATCGCCGTCAATTTGCGCGGCCATGTCCTGTGCGCCCGCGCGGTGATGCCGCATCTGTTGAAGAACGAGGCTTCGGCCATTGTCTTTACCAGTTCGGGTTCCGCGCATGGGGCGGAACCGGCGCGCGCCTGCTATGCCATGGCCAAGGCGGGCATCAACGCGCTGATGCGTCATATTGCCGCGCGTTGGGGCAAGGAGGGCCTGACGGCCAACGTGCTCGCACCGGGCTTTACCATCACCGGCGAGTTGAAGGCAAATCTGGAGCAGAACGGCGCCGAGGCGCAAAAATGGCTGGATGTCTATCGCGCAAAAACCCCCCACACAAGGTTGGGAGAGGCCGAGGATCATGCGGCCGTGGTGGCGATGCTGCTGTCCGAAGACGGCCGCTGGATCAACGGTTCGATCATCGACGTCAACGGCGGATCGCTGATGCGCGCCTGATGATGGTGCGCTTCGGGGCGGAAGACTTAACTCCCGCCCCGAAGTCGTCATGCGCGCAGCGCGGTTTTTTGCACCTTGCCCGCTGGATTGCGAGGCAGCGCGTCCAGAAAGGCGAAGCCGCGCGGCACCTTGTAATTGGCCATCGCCCCGCGTGACCAGGCCATCAGTTCCGCCTCCGTAACGCTGGCGCCCGGTCGCAGCACGACATAGGCACGCCCCACTTCGCCCATCCGCTCGTCAGGCACGCCGATCACGGCGGCCATGGCAATGGCAGGATGGCTGGCCAACAGCTTCTCCACCTCGGCAGGATAGACGTTGAAGCCCCCGGTGATAAACATGTCCTTCAGTCGGTCGGTAATGTTAAGATAGCCACGCTTATCAATGGTGCCGACATCGCCCGTGTGCAGCCAGCCCTCGGCGTCGATGGCCTCGGCGGTGGCTTCGGGGTCGTCGAGATAGCCCCGCATCACCGCATGACCGCGCACCCACAATTCACCCGCCACACCCGGCGGGTTGTCATGCCCCTGCGCGTCAACGCTGCGCACTTCGATACCGGGCAAAGGATAGCCGCAGGTGCTGGCGATGGTTTGGGCATCATCGCCCTGCCGCGTCATGGCAATCGCACCGCATTCCGTCATGCCATAGCCGTTGACGATGTTTTGCATACCAAGTTCGGTACGCATCCGTTCAACCAGCGCAGGCGCGACCGGCGCCGCCCCCGTCACCGCAACCCGCAGCGAGGAGAAGTCGCGTGGCTTGTCCCCATCCAGTTCCTGCAGCAGGGACTGGTAAATCGTGGGCGGCCCCGGAAGGAAGCTTATCTTGTTGACCTCAATCTGGCGCACCGTCTCGGCCACGTCGAACATGGCCATGGGAACGATGGTGGCGCCGCGCGTCAGACAGACCGCCCAGCCGGCCTTGTAGCCAAAGGTATGGAAGAAGGGATTGACGATCAGATAGCGATCGCCTTGCCGCAGATCGACGCGCACGGCCCAGTCGCCGAAGATCTGCACCGCCTGGGCGTGCGCGGTCAGCACGCCCTTGGGGCGACCCGTGGTGCCCGACGTAAAGATGATGTCGCAGATGTCATCGCCCGTCAGTTGCGCAAAAGCCTCCTCCACGGCCGGATCATCCGCCCCCTTGCCCCGCGCGACAAAATCCTCCCAATCCCGGTCGATGCGGATTACCTCGGCCAGATCGGGCAGATCCTCGCCCGCCAGCATGGCGCCGTAGTCGAGCTTGAGGAAATCGCCCGCCGCCATGACGAATTTGGCGCGCGCGCGGCGCAGAATGTCCGCCGCCTCCGCGCCCTTGAAGCGGGTGTTGAGCGGAATCACCGTGGCGCCAAGGGTCTGGGCGCCCAGCGCCGCAAGGATCCATTCGCGGCTGTTGGGCGCCCAAATGCCCACACGGTCGCCCCGGCGCAGGCCCGAGGCCCAAAATGCCGAGGCAGTCGCCCGGGCATCGTCCCAAAGCTGCGCAAAGGTCCAGCTTTGGGACGGGCCGATCAGGCCCGTCCGGTCGCCCCATTGCTCGGCAGCGGCCTTGGCCGCGTGCGGGATCGTCTGCGGCCAGACACCCATCTGGTCAGTCATCGGGGTAATGTCCTCAAGCGACTTCGAACAATCCGGCGGCGCCCATGCCGCCCGCAACGCACATCGAGATCACCACATATTTGACCCCGCGACGCTTGCCCTCGATCAGGGCGTGACCCACCAGCCGCGAACCCGTCATTGCAAAGGGATGGCCAATAGCAATGCCGCCGCCGTTGACGTTGAGCTTTTCCGGGTCGATCCCCAGCTTCTGCTGGCAATAGATGGCCTGGCTGGCAAAAGCCTCGTTGATTTCCCAAAGGCCGATGTCGTCGATCTTCAGCCCGGCGCGATCAAGCAGCTTGGGGATCGCGAAAACAGGGCCGATACCCATTTCATCCGCACCGCAACCGGCCACCTGAAAACCGCGATAGACGCCCAGGATTGGCAGCCCTTCCTTTTGCGCGGTGGCCAGATCCATCACCACCTGCGCGCTGGCGCCATCGGAAAGCTGCGAGGCGTTGCCCGCTGTGATGTGCCTTCCTTCCTTCACCACCTGTCCGTTCTTATGCACAGGCTTGAGTTCGGAGAGCTTTTCATAGGTTGTGCCCGCACGGATGCCCTCATCCTTGTCGAGTGTGACCTGTTCCTTGCCCGTCTCGTTGCCTTCCTTGTCGAACAACGCCTTGGTGACGGTGATCGGCACGATTTCATCGTTGAAGGCCCCGGCGGCCTGCGCGGCGGCGGCGCGCTGCTGGCTTTGCGCGGCAAAACGGTCCTGCGCCTCCCGGCTTACGCCATAGCGGTCGGCCACGATTTCGGCCGTCTCGATCATCGCCATATAGGCATAGGGATCGTGCTCTTTCACCCATTCCGAACGGTTGCGGAAATTGGGATAATGCTTGTCGATCGTCAGCGAGACATTTTCCGTGCCGCCCGAAAGCGCACAGTCAATTTCATTGGCGATGATGCCGCGCGCCGCAAAGGCCAGCGCATTAAGGCCCGATGAGCATTTGCGATCCATCGCAAAACCAGCCGTTGTATCGGGCAAAACCGAACCATGCACGGCAAGACGGCCAATGTTGTAGCTCTGCGTGTTCCATTGATTGGCGCAGCCCATATACACATCGTCGATGCGCGCGGGATCGATCCCGGCGCGCGCAATGGCCGCGTCCACCACATGGGCGGCCATCCGGGGCGCTTCGGTATCGTTGAAAGCGCCGCGATAGGCCTTGCCTACGCCGGTGCGCGCGGTGGAGATAATGGCTGCATCACGCATAGATAGATCCTCTCAGAAACCGTGCATATTGGTCGGACCCCAAAAGGCCCGCATTTCAATGATTTCATTCGCATCGTTGAAGCGGAACGTGTCGATCACGTCGATGCGCCTGTCGCCGCCTTCCCAATGCAGATTGACCGAAAAGGGGAAGACCGCGTAATCGGCCACGACCCTGATCGGCCCCAGCAA
Source organism: Novosphingobium sp. KACC 22771 (assembly GCF_028736195.1). Taxonomy (GTDB): domain Bacteria; phylum Pseudomonadota; class Alphaproteobacteria; order Sphingomonadales; family Sphingomonadaceae; genus Novosphingobium. Next base: position 760,309 of record NZ_CP117882.1, read on the forward strand.
TTTGAGCTTGGCGCCTGTGGCCATGGACTGGCTGTAAAAGGCTTGGATAGCCTCGCGCCCCACATATTTTGGCGCGCCCACGGGGTCTTCCACCGTGGCGTCAGCGGCGTAAAGCGCTGCGACCCTTTCCGCGCTGCCCGCTTCAAAGGCGGCGACATATTCGTGGACAGCGGCTTCCATTTGGACAGGATCTGGCATTTTTACAGGATCAGACATCTGGCTCACTCCGGATAATAGCGGCTGATCGTGTCGATCACACAGGCGGGCTTGTCATTGTCCTCGATCTCGATGGTCACGCGCACGGTGGATTGCACCGCGCCCTTGATCTCTTCCACCTTGACGATCTCACCCACGGCGCGAATGCGCTTGCCGACCAACACCGGGGCCAGAAATCGGACCTTGTCCGTCCCCACATTCACACCCGCCGAGAATTTGCGCACCTCGATCAGGTCGGGGAGGAAATAGTTGACGAGGCTCATCGTGAGATAGCCATGCGCAATCGTGCCGCCGAAAGGGCCGCTTTGGGCTCGCTCCACATCGACATGGATCCACTGATGATCGCCAGTAACCTCGGCGAAACCGTTGACACGGTCCTGATCAATCAGCAACCAGCCGGTGGGGCCAAGCTGTGTGCCTTCGCTGCCGACGAGGGCGGCGGGGCTTTCGAAGATCCGGGCCATGATCAAGCCCGCTGGCTGGAAACCGGCACGATCTCGCCGGTCATATAGCTGGAAAGATCGCAGGCAAGAAAGAGCATGACATTGGCCACTTCCCACACTTCGGCGGGGCGGCCATAGGCTTCGGCCTTGACCAGTTCGGCCAGCTTTTCCTCGGTCGTCACCTTGGCCAGGAAGGGGTGCATGGCAAGGCTGGGCGCGACGGCATTGATGCGCACGCCGTGGTCGGCGGCTTCAACCGCCGCGCAACGCGTGAAGGCCATCACGCCCGCCTTGGCTGCGGCATAATGCGCCTGCCCCTTTTGCGCGCGCCAGCCCAGCACCGAAGCGTTGTTGACCATCACGCCAGACTTGGCCGCATACATCACCGGCAGGAACGCGCGGGTCATGCGGAACAGGCTGGTCAGTGTGACATCCAGCACGCGGCTCCACTGGTCGTCAGTCATGTCCACCACATCAACCTCGCCGCCAAGACCGGCATTGTTGATCAGCACATCCACACCGCCCAGCGCCGCAACGGCGGCATCGCGCAGGCCCTGCACATTGTCTTCATTCGTCACATCGCAGACATAGGTGGCGGGACGCTCACAGCCCACTTCGGCGGCGATGCGATCGGCGGCCTCGCCAAGGCGCCGCTCGTGGAAATCGCTGATCAGCAGCCTGGCGCCTTCTTCGGCGGCCCGCTTGGCCACCGCAAAGCCGATGCCGGTGCCTGCTGCTGCGGTGATGACAACCGTCTTGCCCTTTAGCAGGCCGAGCGGGGTGGGATAGGCTGGGACAGGAACGCTCACAGATCACCTCTTGGTAAAAACGGGTTCAAAGATCGCCTCGCGGCTCGCGGGGCAGGCCAAGGCCGCGCTCCGCGATCAAATTGCGCTGGATCTGGTTGGTGCCGCCGTAAATCGTGTCGGATCGGCTGAAGAGGAACAGATTGGGCAGCATCGACCATTCGTAATGCTCACCATCGGCAATCTCGCCCGCCTGCCCCAGCACATCCATCGCCAGTTCGCCCAGATCGCGGCGCCATGTGGCCCACTGGATCTTGTAGGTCAGAGCCGCGCCATCAATCGCCGTCAGATCGGTGTTCGACAGCATCCGCAGCGCGCCATAGCGCATCAGCCGTAGCCCGATTTCCGCCTTGGCGATGCGCTGGCGGATCACGGCGTTTTTCGCCATTCCATTGGCTTTGGCCGCCGCGATAATCCCGTCCAGCTCGTTGCGAAAACCCATCTGCTGGGCCAGCGTCGAAACGCCGCGTTCAAAGGCCAGCAAGCCCATCGCCACGCGCCATCCATCGCCGGGTTCCCCAATCAGACTGTCGGCAGGGCAGCGAGCATCGGTGAAGAAGGTTTCGTTGAATTCCGCGTCACCGTTGATCTGGCGGATCGGGCGCACCTCGATGCCGGGCTGGTTCAGCTCCATCATCAGGAAGGTGAGACCCTTGGGTCCCTTCGAGCCTTCCACGCTGCGCGCCACCACAAAGATCCAGTCGGAGAAATGGGCAAGGCTGGTCCAGACCTTCTGGCCATTGACCACCCACTCATTACCCTCCAGCCGGGCCTTGGTGCGCACATTGGCAAGATCGGAGCCCGCGTTGGGCTCGCTGTAGCCCTGGCACCAGATCTGTGTGCCGGCAGCGATGCCGGGCAGGAATCTGGCCTTTTGCTCTTCGGTGCCAAAGGCCAGAATGGTAGGCCCGGCCAGTTCCACGCCGATGTGGTTGATGCGGCCCGGCGCCCCGGCGCGGGCATATTCCTCGGCAAAGATCACCTGCTGGGCCAGCGTGGCATTGCGACCGCCCCATTCCTCAGGCCAGCCTATGCAGGACCACTTGTGCGCGGCGAGTTGCTGCTCCCACTCCTTGCGGCGCTCCACCTTGGTCACCAAGTTGGGGATGCCCTTGATGTCAGCAAAAGGCCCTGCCATCTGCGCCTGCAACCAAGTGGCGCATTCGGCGCGGAAAGTTTCGTCTTCGGGCGAAAATCCCAGCTTCATGCCGCGTCTCCCAGAATCGCACCGGCAATCTGCTGACGGTGCCAATCGCTGCTGCCCAGCATCGAGAGGATGGAGCGGGCGCGCTTGAAATAGAGGTGGGCGTCATGCTCCCACGTAAAGCCGATGCCGCCGTGCAGCTGGACCATGTTCCCCGCGGCCATAAAGGCGGTGTCGCCGCAGAAAGCCTTGGCCGCATGAAGCGCGAGGGTCGCCTCGTCCGACCCTTCATCCACCGCGCAGCCCGCCCAATAGACCGCCGAGCGCGCCTGCTCGATGGCCACCATGATGTCGGCCAGACGGTGCTTGTAGGCCTGAAACGACCCGATCGCACGGCCAAACTGCACACGTTCCTTGGCGTAGGCCACGGTGGTATCGAGCGCCTGCTGCGCCGCGCCCAATGCCTCGGCGGAAAGCACCAGCCAACCGGCCTGCTCTGCCGCCGCCACACCGGCGGCGCCATCGGCCAGCAGTTCGCCGGTAGCCCCGGAAAGCGTCAGCGTCGCCAGCGGCCGCGTCTGATCCATCGTGACATGGCCCTCGACCATCACACCTTCGGCCCCGCGCTCCACCATCCAAGCCCTGTCGCCGCTTGCAACCAGAAACAGGTCGGCCGCCGCGCCATGCGCCACGAATTGCGCCACAGCATTGATGGCGCCATCCTTGTCCTCAACAGCAGGGGCAGCGGCATAGGCGGCGATCATCTCGCCGGCGATCAGACGAGGCAGATAATGCGCCTGCTGCTGCGCCGAACCGCCCGCCACCAGCGCGCGCGCCACCATCGCGTGGCCCAGCAGCGGGATCGCCGCCACCTGCGCGCCCGCGCTTTCCGCCACGATCGCCAGCTCAAGCAGACCAAGGCCAGCACCGCCCATTTCCTCCGGCACGCCAATGCCTGAAAGGCAAAGCTCGGTGCAGAAGGCCGACCACAGCGCGCGGTCGATCCCCTCGCCCTCCATAGCCTTGCGGGTGCGTTCACTGCTGGCATTCTCGACGAAGAAACCGCGCACGGTCTCCGCGATCATCGTCTGCTCTTCGGTGAAGACAAATTCCATGGTCTTACGAACCCCATACCTTGCGCGGCGGCACGCGGTCGGCGAGCAGCTTGTCCACCGCCGCGCCCACTTCGGCAGGCTCCCACCGGGCGCCCTTGTCGGCCAGCGGACCTTCGCGCCAGCCATCCTCCAGCATGATCTTGCCGCCTTCGAGTTCGAACACGCAGCCGGTGACATGCGCCGATTGGGGCGAACCGAGCCACACCACCGCAGGCGCGACATTGGCCGGATCCATTACATCGAAGGCGGCCTCCTGCGTGGCCATCTTTTCGGCAAAGGCACCCTCGGTCATGCGGGTGCGCGCCGAAGGAGCCAGCGCGTTGGCGGTGATGCCATAACGGCCCAGTTCGGCCGCCTGCACCAGCGTCAGCGCGGCAATGCCGCCCTTGGCGGTGGAATAGGCCGACTGGGCAATCGAACCCTGGAGTCCGGCACCCGAAGACGTGTTGATGATCCGCGCATCCACCTTCGCGCCTGCCTTCTGCAAAGCGCGCCAGTAATCCACCGCATGGCGGCTGACGCAGAAATGGCCGCGCAGATGGACATGCATCGTGGCGTCCCATTCCTCCAGCGTGGCCGAAACAAACATACGGTCGCGCACGATGCCCGCGTTATTGACCACCACATGCAGATCGCCAAAGGCCGCAATGGCGGCATCCACGATGCGTCCGGCAGCATCCCAGTCGGTGATGTCCTCGTAATTGGCGATGGCCTTGCCGCCGCCCGCGATGATTTCGGCCACAACGCCATCGGCGGCGCTGGTGTCGCGCCCCTCGCCGCCCAGCGATGTGCCGATATCGTTGACGACGACATTGGCGCCCTCGGCCGCAAAGGCCAGCGCATAGGCGCGGCCAAGGCCGCGTGCGGCGCCGGTGATGATGACAGTGCGATTGTCGCAGATACCCATGTCAGGCGTCCTCTTGGCGATAGGATTGAAGGAGATGCGCCGAAAAATCGCCCGCAAGATCAATTTGGGCGTATTCACGCAGCGTAAAATGCCAGGCCCCGTTTATCTGACGAAACCTGTCGTGATAGCGGCCCGATCCGATCACCTGCAGCGGGAAACCGGGGGCGGCCTGCAACACTGTCCATTGCGAGCGGCAGGTGGCTTCCTCCCCATCAGGCGAAAGGCCGATGATGGGGTTGGTGATGATGTGCCGGGTGTTGGGCGTGCCGTCATCGTAGAGGCGGACAAAACTGCGCCACAGGGCGACAATGGCTTCGCGCCCTTCAAACCGCTGCCCCCCTGACAGAAGAGCGCCATGGGCAAACAGATCGGCCCCGCCTTCGAAATCGGCAGAATCAATGTAATCGGCATAAAGGTGCAGCAAATTGGTGATCTGCACCGCCACCGGCAGTTCGTTCCGAAGCCGGGCCATCCTAGAGGCGCTCAATAATGGTCACGTTGGCCTGACCGCCGCCTTCGCACATGGTCTGCAAACCATAACGCTTGCCGGTGCGTTCCAGCGTATTCAGCAGAGTGGTCATCAACCGCGCGCCGGTCGCGCCGATCGGATGGCCCAGCGCGATCGCGCCGCCCTGCACATTCACCTTCTCATGCGGGATGTCGAGTTCCTTCATCCATGCCATGGTGACGCTGGCGAAAGCCTCGTTGCATTCGAAAAGATCGATGTCTTTGATGCTCATGCCCGCCTTTTTCAGCGCATATTGCGTGGCCGGGATCGGTCCGGTCAGCATCCAGACCGGATTGGCGGCGCGCACCGAAAGGTGATGAATGCGCGCGCGCGGCTTGAGATTATGCTCTTTCACCGCACGCTCACCGGCGATCAGGAGAGCAGCGGCAGCATCGCAATTCTGGCTGGCAATCCCGGCGGTGATGATCCCGCCCTCATTCACCGGCTTCAACGCGGCCAGACCTTCAAGCGTGGTGGCGGGGCGGATCGTCTCATCCTGCTCCAGACCCTCCAGCGGGGCGATCTCGGACTTGAACCAGCCGTTCTGCGTTGCGGCATGGGCCCGTTCATGCGAGGCATGCGCGAAAATTTCCATCTCCTCGCGGCTGATGCCCCACTTGGCGGCGATCATCTCGGCCGAGCGGATCTGGTTGACCTCCTCGTCGCCATAGCGCGCGAACCAGCCGGGCGAGCCGATGAAAGGCCCGTCAAAGCCGAATTCCTTGCCAGCCATCATGGCGGCCATGATCGGAATGCGGTTCATCGCCTGGCTGCCGCCCGCGACCACAAGGTCCTGTGTGCCGCTCATCACGCCCTGAGCGGCGAAATGCACGGCCTGCTGGCTCGATCCGCATTGGCGGTCCACCGTCACCCCGGGCACTTCTTCGGGCATACCGGCCACCAGCCATGCCGTGCGGCCGATATCGCCCGCCTGCCCACCGATGGTTTCGGTGCAGCCCCAGACCACATCGTCGACCAGCGCGGGATCAAGCCCCGTGCGCCTGACCAGTTCGCGGATGGGATGGGCGCCCAGATCGGCCGGATGCAGATGGGCAAGGCTGCCCTTTTTGCGGCCAATGGGCGAACGGACAGCGTCGATAATATAGGCTTCAGGCATGATGGTTCTCACGTGCGAAGGTCTGGTCCGGGCCGACGGGCTGGGTGAAAATGCGTTGGGCAATGCGGTTGCGGTGGAAATGGGGCGTGCCCCATGTTCCGGTCAGCGCCAGCGTGCGCTTGAGGAAGAGATGGACGTCCACCTCCCAGCTGTAGCCCATCGCGCCATGGACCTGGATCGAGGCGCGGGCCGCCTGATCGGCGGCTTCGAGCGCGACGATCTTGGCATGGCTGATACGGGCGCGGGCCTGCATGTCGCGCGCGCCCAGATCGGTGGCCGCCGCGCGCACCACGGGACGGGCAAATTCGATCGCAACCTGCGCGCTGGCCAGATGGTGCTTCACCGCCTGATACGAGCCGATCGGCTTGCCGAATTGCTGGCGCTCCTTGGCATAGGCCACCGCCATGTCGACAGCGCGCTGCGCCAGCCCCAGCCCCATCGCCGCATTGAACACAGCGGCGCGATCCAGCGCCAGATCCCAATCCGCCGCGCCCAGCTTTTGCGCCTTGGCCGGATCCCAGGCCACGGAGAACAGCCGCCGCATCGGGTCAATGCTTTCCGCGGTAGTCAATTTCACCTGATCGGGCGTGGCGAGATAGGCCTCATCCTGATGATGCAGGATCAGAGCCACAGCGCCGTCGGCATGGGCAACATAGGGGTTGATGGGATGCTGGATGGCGATCACCGCGGCTGGATCGGCCAACACTTCGGCATCAGGCGCCAACGCGGCCAGCAAGGGCGCAGCCACGCCCGCGCTTTCCACCAGCGGTTCGGGCAGGGCGACATAACCCGCCTGTTCCGCGATCAGCGCAAAATCAAGTTCGGACAGACCCAGCCCGCCCACCTCTTCGGGCAGCAGCACCAGCGTAAATCCATTCTCGACAATCGCGGCCCAACGGTCTTCGTGGCGCACCTCGCCGGCTTCCATCAGCTTGCGCCAATGGTCCGGCGTGCATGTATCGGCAAACAGGGTCTGCGCGGTTTCGGCGAACATCTTCTGTTCGTCAGAGAGGGTGAAATCCATGAGCGTCCCTCCTGTCAGCGCGGCAGGCCGAGCATGCGCTCGGCGATGATGTTGCGCTGGATTTCGTTCGATCCGGCGTAGATCGGGCCAGCCAGGGCAAAAATGTAATCATCCAGCCACGCATGCTCGCCCGGTTCGGGCAGCACTTCGGCCTCGGCGCCCAGTATAGCCATGGCGGTGCGGTGCAGATGAATGTCCATCTCTGACCAGAATATCTTGTTGGTGCTGGCTTCCGGCCCGATTTTGGCCCCGCCGATCAGCGCGCTGGCGGTGGCATAGATATTAAGCGCATAGGCCTCGGCGTTCATCCAGGCGCGCACCACATCGGCTTCCAGCGTGGGGTCCGCGCCATCTTTGCGCTGCGCCCACAGTTGCGCCAGGGCGGCGGCGGCCACCTGATAACGTGCGGGGCTGCGCAGCATCAGGCCGCGCTCGAAACCGGCGGTGGCCATGCAGATATGCCAGCCCTGCCCTTCATCGCCCAGCCGGTTGAAGGCGGGCACTCGCACATCTTCAAGAAAGATTTCGGCAAAGCCGACGTGGCCGTTGATCTTCTTGATCGCATTGACCGTCACGCCCGGTGCGTTCAGCGGAAAGAAGATCAGGCTCAGCCCCTTATGGCGGTCGGTGCCGGGCGTGCGGAACAGGCCAAAGGCCCAATCCGCAAAGACCGCGCGGCTCGACCAGATCTTGTGACCGTTGAGAATGTAGTCATCGCCATCAAGCACACAGGTCGCACGCACGCCCGCAAGGTCGGACCCTGCCTGCGGTTCAGACCATGCCTGCGCCCAGATTTCCTCGCCCGCCGCCATGGGAGGCAGAAAGCGCTGTTTCTGCTCATGCGTGCCGAATTCGATCAGCGTCGGACCAAGCAGGAAGATACCGTTCTGGTTGACACGCCCCGGCGCCCCGGCACGGTAATATTCCTCCTCAAAGATCAGCCATTGGATGAGATCCAGCCCGCGACCGCCATATTCTCTGGGCCAGGTTACCATGCCCCAATCGCCGGATTTCAGCACCTTTTCCCACTCGCGGTGGGTTTCAAAACCCTCACGCGTGGCGTCGAAATGCTCCAGCGGTGCCGATGGCACATGGGCCTCAAGCCATTCGCGCACCTGCGCGCGAAACGCCTTTTGCTCTGCGGTATAGTCCAGTTGCATCAGAACTTCGCCGCCCCCTTGCTCTCCACGAAGGCATCGCGTGCCTTCTGGCTGTCTTCATGGGCATACATTTCCAGCGTGAAGCCCTGCTCGATGCGGTAGCCGTCGCTGGGGTTGTAAGGCTCGATCAGGTTGAGCGCCTGCTTGGCGATCACCAGCGCCGCGCGGCTTTTGCCGGCGATGACACCACACAGCGCGCGCGCTTCCTCTTCGAGGTGTTCGAGCGGCACGATCTTCTCGATCGAGCCATGGCGATAGAGGTCCTCGACCGGGATACGCCCGCCGGTGAAGAAATTGGTGCGCACCTTCTGCACCGGCAACATCCGGCTCATGAAGGCCGCCCCGCCCATTGCCCCGCGATCGATCTCCGGCAGCGAGAAAAAGGCGCCTTCCGCCGCGATCAGGCTGTCGCAGGCGCCCGCGATATTGACGCCGCCGCCGATCACGAAGCCATGCAGCGCGCCCACCACCGGCACTGCGCAATCACGGATAGCCTTGAAGGTGAGGTAATTGTCGCGGTTCAGCTTGGCGATGCGTTCGGGATGCGCCTGCATCTCCTTGATATCCACCCCGCCGCAAAAGCCGCGCCCGACAGCGCGGATCAGCACCACCCGCACATCCCCATTGTCCGAGGCCTGATGGATCAGCGCGGGGATCGACTCCCAGCCTTTGGTGTCAAAGGCATTGACTGGCGGGTGATTGAAAAGGATCTCTGCAATGTGATCCTTGACGCTCAGTGTAATCGGCATGGCAGCCTTCTCCTCAATCCTGTCCCAGCGCGGCCAGCGCGGCGAGGCGGTCGCGCGCTTCGGCGCAGATCCGCTCGACCAGTTCGGCGCAGCTGGGGATTTCCGTGATCCGCCCGCCGACAACGCCGGTGGCCATCACGCCGTGTTCAATGTCGCCGTCCACAACGGCCTTCTGGATCAGCGTGGGCATGGTGGCAGCCATCATCGCCTGTTTGAGCGGCACCTGACCGTGGCCGGTCATGCCCTTGGCCGATTTGATCAGGTCCAGCCACGAGGCGCCCGACAGTTTCTTCATCGCCGCGCTGGCTTCAATGGCACGCAACCACATGCCCAAAGTGCCGGATTTCTCAATCCGGTCCATCAGTCTGGTGCGCACCATGCGCTGGGGAATGCCATCCAGCTTGGTCGTTACCAGAATGCCATCCGTGGTGGCCTTGAGATAGGCCGCCTTGGTGCTATCGGGCACCGGGCTTTCCTTGGTCAGCAGGAAGCGTGTGCCCATGGCAATGCCCACCGCGCCAAAGGCCAAAGCCGCGACAAGACCGCGCCCATCGGCAAAACCGCCGCTGGCAATCACCGGCACCTTCACCGCATCAAGCACTTGGGGCAGCAGCACCGTGGTCGGGACCGAGCCGGTATGCCCGCCGCCCTCGCCGCCCTGAACATTGACCATGTCCACGCCCAGTTCGACCATCTTTTGCGCATGTTTGACCGCGCCGACTGTGGGGATGCAAAGGATGCCCGCATCCTTGAACCGCCCGATCATCTTGGCATTGGGGCCGCGCCCAAAGCTGACCGCCCGTACCTGCTCGCGGTTTTCCAGAATCAGTTCGACGATCCTGTCGGCGCCCGGCTGAAAGCTGTGAAAGTTGACGCCAAAGGGCTTGTCCGTTCCCCGCCGCACGGCAAGGATCTTTTCGCGCGTTTCCTCCGGCGTCATCACCGCTGCGCCCAAAAAGCCGAAAGCGCCCGCGTTCGAACTGCCGATCACAAGGCTGGGTTCGGCTACCCAGCCCATCGCGGTCTGGATAATCGGTGCGGTGCAGCCCAGCCGCTCGCAAAGGACGGTATGCAGCGGATCGCCCATCACTCGCCCTTCTTTTCCGCTGCGGCCTTGTTGGCCGCCGCCATTGACTTGGCATCCATCCCGCCCAGCGAGTTTTTGGACACCAGATCGCTTTGCGCATGGGCAAAGTGGTGCATGTGGAAATGCGCGTCGGTGGCGGTACGTTTGCCGCGCAGATCTTCCACATGGTTGAGCGCCTGCTTGGTCAGCCAATTGCCCAGACGCGGACGACTGGCCAATTCCTCGCCGATCAACTGCACTTCATCAATCAGCGTTTCGCGGGTGGACAAGCGGTTGACCATGCCGAAATTATAGGCCCGCTCGGCGCTCAGACGCTCGCCCAGCAGGATGAATTCCTTGGCGATGCGCGGCGGCAATTCAAAACCATGGGCAAAATATTCCACGCCCGGAATGCCCATGCGGTTCACCGGATCCTGAAAGAAGGCATCATCAGTGGCCACGATCAGATCGCACACCCAGGCCAGCATCAGCCCGCCCGCAATGCAGGCGCCCTGAACCGCGGCAATCGTCGGCTTTGGCACATCGCGCCAGCGGCGGCACATGCCGACATAGACCTCATGCTCGCGGGTATAGAGGAACTCGGCCGCAGGCTTGTTGGTATGGTCGGGCACCAGCATCTGGCGGTCCCAACTGGCCGTCACGTCGCGCCCCGGTGTGCCGATGTCATGGCCTGCGCTGAAATGCTTGCCCTCGCCGCGCAGGACGATGGCGCGCACACTGTCATCATCCACCGCGCGCCGAAAGGCTGCATCCAGCGCATAGGTCATCTGGCTGTTTTGCGCATTGTTGAACTTGGGGCGGTTCATGATGATATGGGCCACAGGGCCCCTGACCTCATAGCGGACCGGCTCGTCCGTCTCATAGACGATCTCGGCCACTTTCGGCTCTACCAGCCGGTCCAGCTCGCTCATGCCGCAGCCCTCCTGTCGCCCGCCGGATTGTCCTTGAAGACGGTCGCGCGCACGTTGTTGGGGTCAAGCCGGGCGATCAGCGTCAGTTGATCGGGTGTGGGCGCGGGCGTCGTCGGGATCTCGTCGGCGATTTTGGCCAGCGGGAAGCCGGTGTTGTCCTGCACTTCCTCAAACGTCACGCCCGGATGCAGCGAGACCACGCGGATCTGGTGATCCGGCCCGCCGAAATCCATGACACACAGGTTTGTTACGATGATCCGCAGGTCCAGCCCACGAGGCGGCTTGCCATTCAGGTAGCGCGCCGGGTTATAGCCGGCCATGCAGACAAAATCGACCTCGCCTTCCACCAGCGCGCGCTTGTTGTGGTTGGGGAAGAAGAAGCTGTTGGGGTGGCAGATCGAATTGCCCGGAAAGCCGCGCGCGCCCAGCATCGCCGACTTGGGTCTGGTGTGGTCACCGATAATGCTGATGTTCGCTTGGCCATAGCGGTCAAACTGCACCGGGCCGACCATGGCATGGCGGCGCCCGCCCCACAGGGCCGAGAACACACGGTCATAATTGGCTACGCCTTCATACACCACCGGGCCGGAGCGCTTGCCCGGCGCCACGGGCTCGTCGCCATAGAACACTTCGCCATCGGTGGTCTGCAACGCGGGATTGTACAGCTTCTTGGCCAGCGCCGTGCCAAGGCGGGGCAGCGGGCCGATGCCGGTGGCCATGATCTCGCCATCATCTTTCCATGCCTGCGCACAGGCCACGATTACGAGTTCGGCGAGCGAATAGGAGCTTGCTTCAGTCATTTTCCGCTCTCCTTCAGTAGATCGGCTTGGGCAAGGCGTTGATCACCTCGGCCCCGCCAACAGCGGCGAGATAAGCATCCTCGCCCGCATCGATGTAGGTCTTGCGATAGGCGCCCCATGCCTCGGGCGCGGCGGCGCTATCGACGTAGGTTTTCAGGTGTTTGAGATCGAGCTGGTACTCGGGCGCCGCGCTGGTGGGGTGCGCGCCGAAGGGCGTTTCCACCACACCGGTGATGCGCGCCCGCTCGACCAGAGCAAAGCGGGCGTTGTTCTCGACGTCGAGTTCAGCGGTTGAGGCCATCTTGTCCACGCTGGCATAGACCTTGGGGGCGGCGCGGGCGAAAAGTTCGTCAAAGAAGGGATCGACCGAGGTGACGAGCAGGTTGCCCTTTTCATCGCTGCGCTGGGCATGGATCAGCGCCACGTCCAGATTGAGCGCAGGCATCGCAATCAGTTCCTCGCCATCGCCATAGGGACTCTTGACGGTCTTGAACTCGAAGCCCTTTTGCGTCAGCAGGTCAGTGCCGATGCCGATGCGCGTGGGCAGGAAGGGCAATTGCATGGCCGCAGCGCGCAAACCCCAATGGAACATGCCCTCGTCCAGTTCCAGCACTTCGATACTGCCGGCCTGACGGGCGGCGCGGAAATGCGGCTCCAGCGGGTAATGGTCGAGGCTGACAAAGGCGAAGATCAGCTTCTTCACCTTGCCCGCGGCGCACAGCATGCCCACATCAGGCCCGCCATAGGACACGATGGTCAGGTTTTTGAGATCCGAGCGCAGGATCTCGCGCACCAGCGCCATCGGCTTGCGCCGCGTGGCCCAGCCGCCGATGCCGATGGTCATCCCATCCTTGAGCTGCGCGACAACATCGGCCGCGCTCATCCGCTTGTCAAAAGTCATTGGCCTGCCTTTTCCTGCTGTTCTTCCATGGCCTTTTGCCAGGCCCAGACGTGGCCCCATTCACTGGGCGTCAGATGCGCCGTGGGGGTCCAGTTCTTGTAATCGATCACCAGCGGGTTCCAGCCGATCTCGATGTCAAACCCTGCGGGCGTCTGCATGTAAAAGCCGAAAGTCTGATCGTTGACATGGCGCCCCAGCGTTGCGCTTTCGGCCACTTTGGCCTTGCGCATCCGGTCATGACACAAGCCGACATCCGACATCGTGGCCATTTCCAGCATCAGATGCACACAGCGCGATGGCGGCACCGGCATTTCGGCAAGAGCGATTGAGTGGTGACGCCCATTGTCGGCATGCATGAAGGCAAAGCCCATGCCCGGATCATCGGGATCATCACTGAAATGGAAACGCGGCAGATCGGTATCGCCAAATCCTACCACGTTTTTGTAGAAATCGTAGCATTCCTGAAAATTGGGGGTGCACAGCACCGAATGGCCCATGCCCATCTCGCCGGTAACAAAGCCCGTCACGCCCGCAGGCGAGACAAAGGCGACATCATCGCGCGTGTCACCATGGAAAAATTCCAGCCCATTGCCCGCCGGATCGGTGGTGCGAAAGAATGCCGTGACGCCGCGCGCCTTGGCCTCGCTGGCGCTGCCATCCTCGACAGGGCGCCCGGCCGCAGCGATCTTCGCCTTGAGATCTGCCCAACTCTGCGCGTCGGCAATTTCATAGGCGGACGCCAGCAATTCATCCTGCGCGCCAGGCTCGATCCAGAAACGGAACGGGCGGTCATCGATGCGGTAAAGCGCCACGCCTTCGGGGCCGCCCGCACCGCGCATCACCCCGACCACCTCGGTCAGGAAGCTATCCCATTCCTTCATTTTGGCTGTCGCGATTACGACATAGCCCAACGCCTTCACCCCCATGGGATCAGCCTCCTTTGACAAGATCGAGGAAATAGGGGCGCTCACCGCCCCCATCGACATTGATGCGCGCGCCGCTGACCCAGCCAGCCATCGGCGAGGCCAGCCACAACACGGCGTCGGCGATATCCTGCCCCGTCCCCATCCGCCCGAGGGGAATGGAGGCGGCGACTTTGGCCTGCGCGGCGCAGCCGCCATAAGTCTCCTCGGCGGTTTCGGTCGCCATCAGACCGGCGATGATTGCATTGACCCGGACGCCGTCAGGCCCCCATTCCTGCGCAAGGCTCTGGGTCAGATTGACCAGTCCCGCCTTGGCGGCGCCATACACCGCCGTGTCGGGCGACGGCCGCTGCGCTGAAACGCTGGCGATATTGATGATGCTGCCGCCGCCGCTCGCCACCATGTGCGGATGTGCGGCCTGCGCCAAATAGAGCGGCGCGACCAGATTGAGCTTGAGGATGGCATCGACAAAGCGCGGACTGGATTTCAGTGCGCTGGCCTGGGGAGAGCCACCGGCATTGTTGACCACAATATCGAGTCGGCCATGGGCCGCTGCCACCGAATCAACAAAAGTGCGCGCCGCGTCGGCATCGCGCACATCGACTGCGTAATATTCTGCCCCTTTGGGCAACGAGTCGGGCCGATTGCGCCCGCATACCGCAACGCGGCACCCGGCATCGGCCAAAGCCCCGGCGATAATCGCGCCAAGACCGCGCGTGCCGCCTGTGACAATCGCCACTCGCCCACCAAGTTCAATGGAATAAGCGCTCACCGCAAGACATCCTCTTTCGCCCGGATTTTTGATTGGAGCAGCTTTTTCCGCAATGCAGAATATTGCCGTCGCATCACCGATGAATCTCCACTATCGAAAGTCAGACCGCTTTTCAATTGACGATTTGCGTATTTGATGGCAGAAATTTTTACGAACAAGGCGCCCGACACCAGACCGGGCAAATCAGGAGAAGGTACCTGACTATGGCAACCGCAGCCGTCACCAACGTGCACCCCACCCCTACGGCCGAACAATTGGTGGAACGTGCCCGCGCGATGATCCCCACGCTCAAGGCCCGCGCGAAAGCCTGTGTGGCCAACCGCGACGTGCCGGCCGAATCCATTGCCGAATTTCAGGAGGCCGGTTTCTTCAAAATTCTTCAGCCCAAACGCTGGGGCGGCTTTGAAATGCACCCCAACGTTTTTTACGATGTACAAAAGGCGCTGGCGGAAGGCTGTATGTCGACAGGCTGGATGTATGGCGTTGTCGGCTGCCATCCTTATGAAATCGCTCTGTTCCACGAAGAGGCGCAGGCCGAGGTATGGAGCGAAGACACATCCACGTTGGTTTCATCGTCCTATCAGCCGGTCGGCAAGGTAACCCCGGTCGAAGGCGGGTTCCGTTTGTCGGGCCGCTGGGGCTTTTCCACGGGCTCGGTGCATTGCAAGTGGGTCGTTCTGGGCGCGATGGTCCCGCCATCCGAGCCGGGCGGCGCGCCGGACATGCGCGCTTTCCTCCTGCCGCGCAGCGATTACACGATCGACCTCAATTCCTGGCACGTGTTCGGTCTGCAGGGCACGGGAAGCCATGACGTGATCGTCGATGATGTCTTTGTGCCCGATTATCGCACCCATCGCGCTGTCGATGGTTTCCTTTGCCAGAACCCCGGCCAGTTGACCAATACGGGGCCGCTCTTCACGCTGCCCTGGGCGCAGGTGTTCATGCGTTCGGTGTCGACGGCGGCTTTTGGCGGCGCCCGCGCCGCCATCAACGCGGCGATCAGCATCGCGCAAAGCCGCGTGTCCACCAACACCGGCAAGGCATCCAAAAGCGACCCCTTCCTGATGGCGGCCATTTCCAAAGCCTATGCGCAGGTCACCGAAATGGAGCAGACGCTGCGCCTCACCTTCGAGGATCTGATGGCGCATGCCGAGCGCGGCGAACCGATCCCGATGCAAAAACGCACGCATTATGCCTATAATTCCTCGTCCGTCGTGCGCCGCATGGCCGATCTGGTGGACGACATGGTGCAGCTGCTGGGCGGCCGCGCCATTTATATGTCGAGCGAGATCATCCAGCCGTGGCTCGATTTGAACGCGGGCCGCGCGCACGTTGCCAATGATCCCAATAACCGCACCACCGATCTGGTGGGTGGTCTGCTCGGCCAGGAGCCGGGCTTTACCTTCCTCTGATCCGGAGCGGGACCATGGCTGACTTGAAACAGCAGGTTCACCGGGTCGCCGGTGGCTATGACATCCATGTGCAGGAAGCGGGCACCGGCCCCGCCGTGGTGTTCATCCACGGCAGCGGCCCCGGTGCGTCGGGCGCTTCCAATTTCCGCCAGAACATCGACGCTTTTGTCGATGCGGGCTATCGCGTGATCCTGCCCGATCTGATCGGCTATGGCGCCTCGTCCAAGCCGGAGGGGCTGGATTACACGCTCCAGCTCTTCACCGATTCGCTCTATGAAGCGCTGCGCCTGCATGGCATCGACAAGGCGGTGCTGGTGGGCAATTCGCTGGGCGGCGGCATTGCGCTGCAATTGACGCTCGACCATCCCGAGTTTGCCGAAAAGCTGATCCTGATGGCGGCGGGCTGCGTGGCTCCGCGCGAAAGCTATTTCGTGATGCCGGGCATTGCCAAGATGGTGTCCAATTTCGGCAGCCCCGATTTCAATCTTGCCGAACAAAAACGTCTGGTGAGCAATCTGGTACACCCCGATTTCGCGAACCAGATCCCCGATGCGCTGATCGAGGAGCGATTTGCCGTGGCGCGCACCCAGCCCAAGGATGTGCTGGTACGTATGCGCACCCCCGACCTCTCGCCGCGCCTTGGCGAGATCAAGCAGCCGATCTTCGTGCTGTGGGGTCTTGACGACGAATTCTGCCCCGAGGCGCATTCCCGCCTGTTCCTGGAGCATTGCCCCGATGTCCGCGCCATCACCTTCGCGCGCACCGGCCATTGGGTGCAGGTGGAGCGCGCCGCCGAATTCAACGCCTATTCGCTCGATTTTCTGAAAGCCTGACAGAAAGACCCGACGTGAGCACCAAAGCCGAAAAACATGGCCGCGAGTTGTACGATGCTCTGCGCGATCGCCGCACATTGCCGCCGCTGATCGAGCGCGATCCGACACTGACGGTCGACGATGCCTACGCCATCAGCCTGCAGTTCCTGAGCCTGCGCCGCAAGGATGGCGAAAAGGTGGTGGGCAAGAAGATCGGCGTCACCAGCAAGGCCGTGCAGGACATGCTGGGCGTACATCAGCCCGACTTTGGCTTTCTGACCGACTGGATGTATGTCGAAGGCGATATTTCGGTGGAGGACAAAGGGCTGATCGCCCCGCGCGCCGAAGCCGAGATCGCCTTCATCCTCAAGGATAGCCTCAACGGGCCGGGCATCACGGCCGAGCAAGTGGTGGCCGCCACCCAGAGCATCGCCCCCTGCTTCGAGATTGTGGACAGCCGCATCACCGACTGGAAGATCGGCATTGTCGATACCGTTTCGGACAATGCCTCCTGCGGCGTCTATGTGCTGGGCAAGGAGCGGCTTGATCCGCGCGGGCTGGATCTGCCCAACCTGCACGTTGCCGTCACCAAAAACGGGGCGCCGCTGTCCGAAGGCTACGGCCATGCGGTTCAGGGCGATCCGGCGCAGGCTGTGGCATGGCTGGCCAATACGCTGGGGGCTTATGGCGTCACGCTGGATGCAGGCGATGTGATCCTGTCGGGCAGTCTGGTGCCGCTGGCGCCGGCGGTGGCAGGCGATGTTTTCGAAATGACCTTGAGCGACGGACAGGCCCAGCTGGGCACGTGCGTGGCGCGCTTTGTGTAAGGATTGGGATAATGGCACGCGTGAAAGCCGCCATCATCGGATCGGGCAATATCGGCACCGACCTGATGATGAAGATGATCAAATATCCGCAGAACATGGAACTGGCCATAGTGGTCGGTATCGACGAAAAGTCCGAGGGGCTGGCCATGGCGCGCAGTCATGGCATTGCCACCACGCATGAAGGGCTCGAAGGGCTGCGCAAGCATCCGATCTATAAAGAGATCGGCATCGCCTTTGACGCGACCAGCGCCTATGCCCACAAGGTACATGACGAAGCGCTGCGCGCCGATGGCATTCACGTGGTGGACCTGACTCCGGCAGCCATCGGCCCGTTCATCGTGCCGCCGGTCAATATGGAGGAAAATCTCGAAGCCACCAATGTCAACATGGTGACCTGCGGCGGTCAGGCCACCATCCCGATGGTGGCGGCGGTCAGTCGCGTGGCCAAGGTGCATTATGCCGAGATCGTCGCCTCGGTCTCCTCGCGTTCGGCTGGCCCCGGCACGCGCGCCAATATCGATGAATTCACCCGCACCACCGCCCGCGCCATCGAAAAGGTGGGCGGCGCCACCAAGGGCAAGGCGATCATCATCCTTAACCCCGCCGAACCGCCGATGATCATGCGCGACACGGTGTTCACCCTGTCCGAAGGCGGCAGCGAGGACGAGATCCGCGCCAGCGTCGAAAAGATGGTGGCCGAAGTGCAGAAATATGTGCCCGGCTATCGGCTGAAGCAGGAAGTGCAGTTTGAGCGCTTTGGCAGCAACAACAAGCTCAAGATCCCCGGGATGGGCGAGTTCACCGGCCTCAAGACGATGGTGCTGCTCGAAGTGGAAGGCGCGGGCGACTATTTGCCCTCCTATTCGGGCAATCTCGACATCATGACCGCCGCTGCCAAGGCGACCGGCGAATTGCTGGCGCTGCGCCGCATCACTGCCACGGAGAACGCATAATGACCCGGTTCAACGTCGAGGCTGGCGACAAACTTTATATTCAGGATGTCACCCTTCGCGACGGCATGCATGCCATTCGCCACATGTATGGCCTCGATCATGTCAAGGCGATTGCCCGCGCGCTGGATGAGGCGGGCGTGGACGCCATCGAGGTGGCCCATGGCGACGGCCTGTCCGGTGCCAGCTTCAACTATGGCTTTGGCGCGCATACCGACTGGGAATGGCTGGAAGCAGTGGCTGAGGTGCTGGAAAAGAGCGTGCTGACCACGCTGATCCTGCCCGGTGTCGGCACGGTGGAGGACCTGCGTCGCGCCTATGATCTGGGCGTGCGCAGCGTCCGCGTGGCCACCCATTGCACCGAGGCCGATGTATCCAAGCAGCATATCGGTATCGCACGCGATCTGGGCATGGATGTCGCCACCTTCCTGATGATGAGCCACATGATCGAGCCGGAGGCTTTGGCCCAGCAGGCTTTGCTGATGGAAAGCTATGGCGCGCAATGCGTCTATGTGACCGACAGCGGCGGCGCACTGGATATGGACGGCGTACGCGCGCGTTTGGAAGCCTATGACCGCGTGCTCAAACCCGAAACCCAGCGCGGCATTCACGCCCATCACAATCTGGGCCTTGGTGTGGCCAATTCGATCGTGGCGGCGCAAACGGGGGCTTATCGCATTGACGCCAGCCTGGCGGGCATGGGCGCGGGTGCGGGCAATTGCCCTCTCGAAGTGTTCATCGCCGCAATCGACCGCAAGGGCTGGAACCATGGCTGCGATGTGATGAAGCTGATGGATGCCGCTGAGGATTTGGTGCGTCCGTTGCAGGATCGCCCGGTGCGGGTGGACCGCGAAACACTCACCTTGGGTTATGCCGGGGTCTATTCCAGCTTCTTGCGCCATGCCGAAAAGGCTAGCGCGGAATATGGCATCGACACGCGCGAAATCCTTGTCGAACTGGGCCGCCGCAAGATGGTAGGCGGTCAGGAAGACATGATCGTCGATGTGGCGCTCGATATGCTGAAAGCGCGCGGCTGATGAAGGAGCCGCCGGATCAAGGTCCGGCGGCCTTTTTTGCCGGAATGACAGGTTGACCGGGGCCGCAAGCATGGCCCGGCACCGGGAGAGAGACATGGCTGAAATTTCCCTGCACCGCCCCTTGCCCGCCGCCGATGTGCCGCAGTGGGATTTCGACACCGATGTGGCGATTGTCGGCTTAGGCGCGACGGGCGCATGCGCGGCCATCGAGGCGGCCGCAGCGGGCGCTCGCGTCATGCTCTTTGAGCGCAATTCGGGCAGCGGCGGCGCCTCAGCCTTGTCGGGGGGCGAAATCTATGTGGGCGGCAACGGCGGAACCGATGCCCAGCGCTCCGCCGGATTTAACGACAGCACGGAAGATTTTGCCACCTATCTGAAAATGGCGGGCGGACCTTGCGTGGACAAGGAAAAATGCGATGCCTATGCCCAAGGGGCGCTGGCGCATTATAACTGGCTCAAGGCGCAGGGCATTCCCTATCGCGGCAATTATCTGCCCGGCAAGCATATCGAGCCGGTCGATGATTCCACGCTGATCTGGTCGGGAAGCGAGGCGGCGGCGCCTTTCTGCGATGCGGCGGCTCCCGCTCCGCGCGGTCATGTCATTGCCCATGTCGGTTGGGGCGGCGGGCGGCCGCTGGTCGATATTCTGGAAGCGCGCGCACGCGATCTGGGCGCGGATATCCATTGCGACGCCCGTGCGGTTGCGCTGATCGAAGAGGACGGCGAGATTGTCGGGCTTGTTGTGCGTATCGACAATCTGAACCGCTATGTGCGCGCGCGCAAGGGCGTGGTGCTGGGCACGGGCGGCTTTGCCATGAATGAGGCGATGCGCGCCAAATATTGCCCCGAAACGCTGCGCCTCAACAGCCCCATCGGCGACAAGGATGACGGCGTGGGCATCATGCTGGGCCTTGGCGCGGGCGGCGAGGCGATCCACATGGAGCAGTTCTTTTCGACCTGCCCCTGGACCATGCCAGAGGAACAGGCCTACGGCGTCTTCGTCAACAGCAAGGGCCAGCGCTTCATCAACGAGGATTGCTATCACGGCCGTGTCAGCCGCGCTGCGCTCGATCAGCCCGGAGATCGCGTCTATCTGCTGCTGGACATAGCCCATTTCAGCCAGCCACTGGAACTGGCGGGCATCACCATTGCCGGCACCGGCGAGACATGGGAGGAGGTGGAAGCCGAGCTGGAAATGCCAGCAGGGACGCTGGGGGCGACCATGGCTTTTTACAACGCCCATGCGCGTGAAGGCCGCGACCCTCTGTTTGACAAGCGCGCGCCCATCCTAACGCCGCTGGATCAGGCGCCCTTCGTTGCTTTGGAGCTGAATTTTACCACTAGCTATTTCAGCTTTTTCACGCTGGGTGGTTTGAAGACAAGTGCGCGAGGCGAAGTGCTGGGCCGCGATGGCGTGCCGGTTCCGGGTCTGTTTGCGGCCGGGCGCTGCACCAGCGGCCTTCCGGCATGGGGCCACGGCTATTCCTCGGGGCTGAGCCTTGCCGACTGCACCTTTTTTGGCCGCCGCGCGGGCCTCAGCGCCGCCATGCGCGGCTGACGCGCCGAACAAGACACCCTATCAATTGGAGAGAAAGCATGGGCCTGCTGAAAGATAAGGTCATTATCATCACCGGCGCAGGTCCGGGTATGGGACAGGCCATGTGCCGCGGCGCTGCGGCGCTTGGCGCAAAGGTCGTTGTCGCGGCGCGGTCCAAACCCGCCATCGAGGCGCTAGCCGCCGAGATTGTGGCCGCAGGCGGCGAAGCGATCGCGGTGGCTTGCGATGTGGCGGACAATGACCAATGCCGCGCGCTGGCGCAGGCCGCGCTGGATACATGGGGACGGATCGACGGTCTGGTCAATTCGGCCTATTTCCATCCCGACTGGAAATCGCTCGACGAACATGATCTTGGCCAGCTCGCCACCGCTTTTGACGTGATCGCGGTGGGCGGCGTGCGCATGGCGCAGGCGGTTATTCCCGCCATGCGCGCGCAAGGGGCCGGGTCCATCGTCAATATTTCCACACTGGCCACCCGCAAGCCCATGCCCGGCGAAGGCGGCTATGCGATGGCCAAAGCCGCGCTGAACCAGATGAGCCGACAGATGGCGGTCGAACTGTCCGGCACCGGCATCCGCGTCAACACCGCGCTGATGGGCTGGATGGACGGCGCGCCCCTGCGCAGTTTCTTCGATGGGTTGAACGATGGCGGCGCTTTTGAAAAGCAGCGTGCCGGGGAAATTCCCATCGGTCATATTCCGCCCGACCATGCCTGCGCTCAGGCCGTCTATTTCCTGCTTTCGGATATGGCCAGCGAGATCACGGGCGCGGCGCTGGATGTGAATGGCGGCGACTGGGTGGCGGTGTAACATGGGAACGAACAGGATGCTCGACTGGATGAAGAACGCGCCCGCGCTGGCGCAAGATCCCAAGGAAGGCTTTGACCCTGATGCCGTGACGGTGAGCGAGACCGTGGATATCACCGCACCGGCCGCGATTGTCTGGCAAATCCTGACCGACCTTCCCCGCTATGGCGAATGGAACCCGTTTTGCGTCCAAGCGCAATCCACGCTGGAAATGGGGGCGCCGGTGCATATGAGTCTGGTGAACTACATCTCGCCCGGCACGCTCCTGCCCAATTGCGAATATATCTGCGGCTTTGAACCGGAAAAGCTGCTCTCGTGGTGGATGCCGCATTCCGAGGCGTGGCCTTATCCCGCGCGGCGCGATCAGGTGATCGAAAGCACCGGCCCCGCCTCTTGCCGCTATTTTTCGACGGATGCCTTTTTGGGGGTCAATGGCATTCATGTTTTCCGCTTTGCCGGTCCCTGGGTGAAACGCGCATTTGACGACAGCGCGCGCGCCCTCAAGGCCCGCGCCGAAGCCATGGCGGCGCAAGGATAAAGCCATGGCCTACACATTACAGCAACTGTCCGATTTCGAGGATATTCGCACCCTCAAGCACCGCTATTTCCGCGGCATCGACACGGCCGACAACGCCCTGCTCGCCACGCTGTTCACGGCCGACATAGCCGTGGACTACCGCGGCGGCTCCTATCGCGTGACGTTCACCGGGCGTGAACAGATGCTCGAATTCCTCGCCAACAGTTTCCATTCCGGCGCACTGGCCATGCACCACGGCCATGGCCCGGAAATCACGCTCACCGGCCAGAACAGCGCCACGGGCGTCTGGTATCTGGAGGATATTTTCATCAACACCGAACAGCAGACCCACACCTATGGCAGCGCGATCTATCGCGACCATTATCTGCGCGAGCCAGACGGCTGGAAAATCGCCCGCACCGAGTATGACCGCATTACAGAAGTAATCCAGCCCCTCAACCCGCAAGCCAGAGTGACGATGCAATATCTGGCCCGCGTTGGCCTGAAACCCGAAGAGCGCAAGGACATAACCCATCTCATCACATTCGATGCTTGATGCGGGCGGTGATCTAGATGGGCAATTTGCCCAGCATGATCCGCATTAAATCCGGCTGCCCCTTGGCTTTTGCCTTGGAAATAAGGGATTTGGAATATTGCCGCGCGGTCAGCACCGACAGTTCCAATTCCCGCGCCGCCTCATTGACAGTCAGCCCCCGCAGCAGCGCCATGGCAAAGCGGGCCTCGCTTTTTGTGAAGCCGAATATATCGGCCAGCGTTTCCGGCCGGAGCGCGCCATTGGCAGGCCGCTCCGCGCGCCAAAGCGCCATCATGGCTGGTATCGCAAGGCCGGTAAGCGGTCGGCTGCGGAACGGCAGCAGGACGAGGCTGCCGTCAGATGACGGCCCGAGATGGACGACGCGCGGCGGCAATTGGGCATTCTTTGCAAAATCAGCGCTGGCCTGAATCAGCGCGCGGTCCACAGCAGGATCGATCGCCATCAACCGCTGCCCTCCCACAGGCGCATGACCTATAAGTTCGGACAGCATCCGTTCGCCACGAGGATCGGCGGCCAGAAAGCATGCCTTCCTGTCGAAGGCCGCCCAACAGACATTGTTGCGCCCCAGCGCCCATTCACCCATCACCGAGCGAAAACGGGCATTTTCAAATGCCGCGAAATTGCTGACCGCCACAGTGAGATGTGCGGCCAGATCGCTCAAAAGGCGTTCCTCAGCCGGGCCAAAATCACGGGAATCGCGCAGGATAATGGCCCAGGCGCTGACAACCTGAGGATCGCCCACCCGCATGTAGCGGCTGTAGCGCACACCTCCTCGCTCCAGATAGGCTGTGCGAAATGCCGCCTGGCGCGGATCATTCCAGTTGATGATATCATCAATTGCATAGACCTTGCCTGCCTTGAGCGCCTGATAGTGGATCGGATCGGCGCTGAACAAATCCTGATGTCCACGATGCTTTCCCTCCGTGCGCACATCACGGCCGACGAATATCTCGGTCGCCTCGTGCATGGGCACATCGCCCTGCAGGAAAATCAGCGACACATAGTCCGATTCGGTCGCGTCCTTGAGCAGGGTGAGGAATCTCAACCACAAATCCTCCTCAAGCATGCCGGCGTGCAACGCTATCAGCAGGTCATCAAAAGGGACTTTCACGGTCATCCAGCAAACCTCCCATATGGTAGGTTTCGAGTCACCTGCTTTTTGTATTTTGTGCCCAAGAAAGTCAGGAGAGGCCGATGGGCATAGAAAATGGCACGCTCACGCATTTGGAGCGCTTGGAGGCCGAGAGCATTCACATCATCCGCGAGGTGGTGGCCGAGGCGGAGAACCCGGTGATGCTCTATTCGGTGGGCAAGGACAGCGCGGTGATGCTGCATCTGGCGCGCAAGGCGTTCTATCCCGCCCCGCCGCCGTTTCCGCTGCTGCATGTGGACACGACGTGGAAATTCCGCGCGATGTATGAGCTGCGCAACAAAATGGCCGAACTGTCGGGCATGGAACTGCTGGTCTATCAGAACCCCGAGGCCAAGGAGCGCGGGATCAATCCGTTCGACCATGGCGCTCTGCACACCGACATGTGGAAGACCGAAGGGTTGAAGCAGGCGCTGGACAAGTATGGTTTCGATGCGGCCTTTGGCGGCGCGCGGCGCGACGAGGAAAAGAGCCGCGCCAAGGAGCGCATCTTCTCGTTCCGCACCGCCAGCCATGGATGGGATCCGAAGAACCAGCGCCCGGAATTGTGGAACCTTTACAACGCCAAGAAGGCCAAGGGTGAGAGCATCCGCGTCTTCCCGATCAGCAACTGGACCGAGCTGGACGTGTGGCAATACATCCACCTCAACGACATCCCCATTGTGCCTTTGTACTTTGCCGAGGAACGCCCGACGGTGGAGCGCGACGGGATGCTGCTGATGGTCGATGATGACCGCTTTCCGCTTCGGCCGGGCGAAGTGCCGGTGATGCGCTCGATCCGGTTCCGCACGCTGGGTTGCTATCCGCTGACGGGCGCGGTGGAAAGCAGCGCCAAGACCCTGCCCGAAGTCATTCAGGAAACCTTGCTGACCACCACCAGCGAGCGGCAGGGGCGCGCCATCGACAAGGATGCGGGCGGCGCAGGCATGGAAGTCAAAAAGCAGCAGGGGTATTTCTGAGATGACCGATACCACCCATCCGGAACCGGTTTACGTCGTCGACTCGCTGATTGCCGAGGACATCGACGCCTATCTCGACACGCATCAGCACAAGACGATGCTGCGCTTCATCACCTGCGGGTCGGTGGACGATGGCAAAAGCACGCTGATCGGGCGGTTGCTTTATGATTCGAAGATGATCTTTGAGGATCAGCTGGCCGCGCTGGAGGCCGATTCAAAGAAGGTCGGCACCCAGGGTCAGGGGATCGACTTCGCCCTGCTGGTCGATGGTCTGGCCGCAGAGCGCGAACAGGGCATCACGATCGACGTCGCCTATCGCTTCTTCAACACCGAAAAGCGCAAATTCATCGTGGCCGATACGCCCGGCCATGAACAATATACCCGCAACATGGTGACGGGCGCCTCGACGGCCGACCTTGCCGTGATCCTGATCGACGCGCGCAAGGGTGTGCTGACGCAGACCCGCCGCCACTCGTTCCTTGCCCACCTGATCGGCATTCGGAATATCGTGCTGGCGGTCAACAAGATGGATCTGGTCGATTACAGCCAGAGCCGCTTTGACGAGATCGTCGCCGATTACCGCGCCTTTGCCAGCAGCATCGGGATCGAGGACTTCGTCGCCCTGCCGATTTCCGGCTATATGGGCGACAATATCACCACCCTGTCGGCCAACACGCCCTGGTATGCAGCTCCGGCCTATTTCGGGCGCAGCCTTGTCGATCACCTCGAAACGGTCGAGGTCGATACCACGCGCGATTTGGCCAAGCCCTTCCGCATGCCGGTGCAGTGGGTCAACCGCCCCAACCTCGATTTCCGCGGCTTTGCGGGCCTCATCGCCAGCGGCAGCGTGAAGCCGGGCGACGCCATCCGCGTGCTGCCCAGCGGCAAGACCAGCACTGTGACGCGCATCGTCACGCTGGACGGCGACCTTCCCGAAGCGGTCGCAGGCCAGTCGGTCACGCTGACCTTTGCCGACGAGATCGACTGTTCGCGCGGCGATGTCATCGCGCTGGCCGACAATCCGCCCCAGGTGGCCGATCAGTTCGAGGCCAGCGTGGTGTGGATGGCCGACAGCGCCCTTATTCCCGGCCGCGCCTATTGGCTGAAAATCGGCACGCAGATGGTTTCGGCCACGGTGCAGGCGCCCAAATACACGATCAACGTCAACACGATGGAGCATTGCGCGGCCAAGACGCTGGAGCTTAATGCCATCGGCGTGGCGGAAATCACCACCGACCGCCCGATCACCTTCGAGCCCTATGCCGACAATCGCGCGCTGGGCGGCTTCATCCTGATCGACAAGATCGGCAACAGCACGGTGGCGGCAGGCATGCTGCACTTCAGCCTGCGCCGCGCCCAGAACGTGCATTGGCAGGCGCTGGACGTCACCCGCGAGGCACGCGCCGAAATCAAGAACCAGCGCCCCGGCGTGCTGTGGTTCACCGGCCTGTCGGGTTCGGGCAAGAGCACCATCGCCAATCTGGTCGAGAAAAAGCTCCATGCTTTGGGCAAGCACACGTTCCTGCTGGATGGCGACAATGTGCGCCACGGGCTGAACAAGGACCTTGGCTTTACCGAGGCCGACCGCATCGAAAACATCCGCCGCGTGGGCGAGGTGGCGCGCCTGATGACGGATGCCGGCCTGATCGTGCTGACCGCCTTTATCAGTCCCTTCCGCGCCGAACGCGATCTGGCGCGCAGCCTGACGCCGGAGGGTGAATTCTTCGAGGTCTTCATCGACACGCCGCTGGACGTGGCCGAGGCGCGCGATGTGAAGGGTCTGTACAAAAAGGCTCGGTCGGGGGCGCTCAAGAACTTCACCGGGATCGACAGCCCCTATGAAGCGCCGGAAAACCCCGAAATCCGCATCGACACCACGCGTGTCAGCCCGGCCGATGCCGCCGAAATGATCGTCGCAAAATTGCTAGGTGATTACTGGATGCCGGAGGTTTGATGCCATGAACGGGATCGAACTGAACGATGCTGACTTGGCTGCCGAGCTGGCCTATGCAGCAGGCCAACTTTTGCTGAACGTACGAGCGAGCGGGTTGGTGACGGGCAAGGCGCTGGGCAAAGCGGGCGATGCCACGGCCAACCAGTTCCTCGTCCACGCCTTGCGGGAGCAGCGCAGGCAGGATGGCCTGCTGTCCGAAGAAGAGAAGGACAATTTCGCCCGGCTCGATCAGTCGCGGGTGTGGATTATCGACCCGGTCGATGGCACGCGCGAATATGGCGAGGCGCGGGCTGATTGGGCGGTCCATATCGGACTGGCGGTCGATGGCGTGCCGGTGCTGGGCGCAGTGGCGCTGCCGGGGGCGGATAACGGCCAGGGCATGGTGTATCGCAGTGATGCGCCCATCGCCCTACCCCCCGCCCCCGAAACCTTACGCATGGTGGTCAGCCGCACGCGCCCCGCAGCTGAGGCGGTGTTCGTAGCCGAACAACTGGGCGCGCAGTTGGTCCCGATGGGCAGCGCGGGAGCCAAGGCGATGGCCATCATCCGGGGCGAGGCAGACATTTATCTGCATTCCGGCGGGCAATATGAATGGGATAGCTGCGCGCCGGTCGCTGTTGCTCTGGCCCATGGGTTGCATTGCAGCCGGATCGACGGATCGCCGCTGATCTATAACCAGCGCGACACCTATCTGCCCGACCTGCTGATCTGCCGTCCGGAACATGCCGAGCAGGTGCTGACACTAATCCGGCAGGCAGGCACTTCCATCCCCAAAAACAAAAGAGGTTGAGGATGTCCACTGACACAATTGAGAACGGCGAAACTTATCTTGATCGCGACGCCCTGCTCGCGGCCGCGATCAAGCGGGCCGGTGTGAGCGATTTTGGCGATCGCTGGTTCATCGAGCCGATGACCCGCTATCTTGATGCCGCCAATGCCGAGGCCCGCCTCACAGCCGAAGGGGCCGCCGGGCTGCGCGAGGTGGTGGTCAAAGGGCTGGTCAGCCGCTTGCGGATGGTGGAGGATATACGCCGCCATCCCGAAATCCTCGACGAGCAGGTCGATGTCGCAGGCATCATCCTGGGCCTTCCACGCACGGGCAGCACCATTTTTCACCGCCTCTTGGCGCATGCACCGGGCATGACCGCGATCCGCTGGTACGAGGCGCAGAACTTTGCCCCCTTCCCTGAAGATCAGCCCGGCCAGCCCGATGGACGCCGGGCCTATGCCCGCGCGATGATCGACGGTTGGCTAGCCGCCGCGCCCGAACTCGCCTCGATCCATCCGCTCGATCCCGAAGCGCCGGACGAGGAAATTCTGATCCTTGGCCAGATGTTCGTCAGCACGATGGTCGAGGCCATGGCCTTCATTCCCAGCTTTGCGCAATGGCTGAACACCTATGACCAGTCGAAGGGCCATGAGGATCTCAAGACGATCCTGAAATATCTGCAATGGCAAGACCCCTCGCGGCGCGGCAAGCGCTGGGTTCTCAAAAGCCCCTCGAACCTGCCCTATACCGAATTGGCGGCCAGGGCGTTTCCCGATGCCGTGCTGATTATGACCCATCGCGATCCACTGCAGACCGTGCCCTCCTATGTCAGTATGCAAGCGGCGCTCTACAAGCTGAGCGGGACCATTCCCGATCACGAGGTGGGCGCTTTCTGGTTCAAGCGGCTGACCGACTGGATGAACCGCTTTGAGGCCGCGCGCGGCAGGATTGGCGAGCAGCGTTTTATCGACATCGATTATCGTGATGTGGCCCGCGATCCCCTGACGCAGGCAAGGCACGTGCTGGCCCGTATGGGCATCCCGCTCAACGCCGAGCTGGACGAGGCCCTTGCCGAGTTCATGGCGGGAAACCAGCGCGAGCAGCGCCCGATGCATGACTATTCGCTTGAACGTTTCGGGCTCGAAGAGGCTGAAATCCTTGCCGCCTTTGCCGATTACCGCGCGCGCTACATCGTCTGACCGCCGCAACCGAGGGGACCACAATGACTGACAACCCGAAAGCCGAGCCGTTGCCTATGGCCGCCGTGTGGCAGGATTTCTGCGCCAGACTGACCGAAGCGGGCGAGGTCCTGCTGCGCCAATCGGCTCCCACCAACCCGCTGGATCAGGCCGAAGGCGTACGTTATCTCAGCCGCCTGACGCGCACCGCGCTCAACATGCTGGTGGATTCTTCCGATCCCGATTTTCCGCGCCTGTTCATGCTGACCGACGACAAACTGAAAATCGGCGCGGACAATCCCGACAACATCTATGAACAGGCCGTCATCAGCCCGACCCGCGATTACCGGCTCTACGGCCATTGCAACACGGTGCCCTATCTCAGCTTTGGCACCAAGGCGAACCGCTATGCCATCGACGGCACCATGGCCTCGACCGGCGAAATCGAACTGGGCGACCTGCAAATCGGGCCGGACGGCAGTTTCGAAATCATTGTCAGCCAGCGCCCCCATCCCGGCAATTGGCTGCCCATGGCGGCAGACAGTTCGCTGCTGATCGTGCGCCAGACCTTTGACGACAAAAAGGTCCAGACCCCCGCCAAGGTGAAGATCGAGCGCATCAGTGCAGGCCCGCCGGCGCCCGCCGTTTTGACCCCCGCCGCGATCGAGCGCCAGTTGCAGGGGGCGGCCGCATGGGTGCGCGGCACGGCCAACACGTTTGCCAACTGGTCGGAATGGTTCAAGGCCCAGCCCAACCGCATCTATGACGGCGATCAGGCGGTTTTTCAGCGGGCGGGAGGCGATCCTAAAATCTGGTACGGCCACGCCTATTACGAACTGGCCGAGGGCGAGGCGTGGGTCTTGGAGGTGATGCCGCCCAAGTGCCGCATGTGGAACTTCCAGCTGGACAACTGGTGGATGGAATCCCTCGACCATGTGCATCAAAAGGTGTGGGTCAACGGCCATCAGGCCAAATACGAAGCTGACGGCTCGATCCTGATCGTCTGCGCCGACGAAGATCCCGGTTACGGCAACTGGATCGATCTGGCCGGGCACCGCAGCGGCACCGCGCTGTGGCGCTGGATCGAGGCCGAAGACCATCCGGTGCCACAGTGCCGCGTTGTCAGAACCGATAAAATTGAATCGTAAGAGCTTCGCAAATCTGAGAAATTCGCCTAACGCGAGACTTGGACCAAGAGGCATCAAGTCTTGCGTCAGGTCAATAACAGGCAAATCTTCAGGAGGCGCGCATGGCCAAATGGCTGAGATTTTGGATGATCGGTTTGGGGCTGGCATTGGCCCATCCGGCATGGGCAGACACCCCGGCCGATTGCCCGCTTCGCGACGCCCCCTTTTCCAGCGCCACGCCCTTGATCGACATCCTGCTCAGCCCGGCGGCAAAGGCCGTGGTGCGACGCGATCTGCCCACGCTGCCGCTGGGCACCCCCAACCTCTTCACCGGCACCACCGCGCCCAGCTTTGCCGCCATCGTCACCCTGCACGAAGCCGCAGATCTCATGGGCAAGCGGGATCTGGATTTCACCGCTGTTGACCGCGACCTGGCGGCCATTCCCGTCACCGATGCCGACCGCGTCGCACGCTGCGCCCGTTATGACACCGCCCCACCCGCGCTGGCCCCCGCCAAAGGGCGCCCGCGGGTGCTTCTGTTTGAAAAGATCAATGGTTTTCGCGATGGTCCATCGGTTGACGCGGCCCATGCCGCCTTTGTTGGCATGGCAGCCCGCCGGGGCTGGTCGCTCACCACCACCGATCGCGGCGGCGCATTCACGCCCGCCATCCTGCGCCGGTTCGATGTCGTGATCTGGAACAACATCAGCGGCGATGTGCTCACTCTGCGCCAGCGTGCCGCCTTCAAGGCCTATATGGAGCGAGGCGGCGGCTTTGTCGGCGTCCACGGATCAGCGGGCGATCCGGTCTACTTCTGGGATTGGTATGTGGACACTCTGATCGGCGCACGCTTTGCCGGCCATCCTCTCTCGCCGCAGTTTCAGACCGCGCGGGTGTTGATCGATGACTCGGCCCATCCCATCGCGCAAGGCCTTCCCGCATCATGGGAGGCCAATGAAGAATGGTATTCCTTCAAGGCCAGCCCCCGCCTTTCAGGGGCACACATCATCGCCACGCTGGATGAAGCGACCTACAAACCCGGCAGCTTCGGGGGCCAACAATTGGTCATGGGCGATCACCCCATTGCCTGGACCCGTTGCATCGGACCGAGGCGCGCAGGCCGCAGTTTCTACTCCGCCATCGGCCACCGGCCGGAGCGCTATAGCGATGAGACAACCATACGGATGCTCGAACAGGCTGTAACATGGGCGGCTGGGCAGGATGGCAAACCCTGCCAATAGTCCCGTCACGTGCAAACCGGCGTCAGGCGTCTACAGTCGGTATGTCGGGCATGGGCGGCACATTATGTGTCCAGCCCATCTCCTCATAGCGTTCGCAAATGCGCCAACCATCAGCGGTGCGCACCAGCCTGTCACGATACCACAGGCCGATGAAGAAGGTATGCGGCGACCCGTCCGCTGCTGGAAAAACCATCGGGTTGAACAGGATTGTGCGACTGGTCGCGCTGTCCCCTGCAAGCGTGAGTTTGGTGGTGGCGGCCAGATGCTGAAACATCGGGAAACGCTCCAGCGCCTTGGGCAGCCAAGCCTTGATTTCGGTCAGAGAGCCTGCGCCGCCGCCCGTCTCGCTGTAATCAATGCGGGCATCTGACGTGAAAATGGTGTCGAGCGCGTCCCAGTCGCGTTCGTCGATGGCAAAGCTGTAGCGAGCGAAAAGATCCTGAATTTCGAGCCGATCCGACATTTCCTGAAGGTCCATCACTGCGCCATCTCCCAACACGCGAATCATCGCATTTTTGTACTTCTTATTTTACGCAATTATGCATTATATTTTCAAACCAGAGCATGATCGCGCAATACACCCTTGCCGTAGCCACCGACCCACGCTAGGCCAAGGACAACAGAAAGGGCCCGAATGCGCCCCCGTTCCAGGAGATGCCGAAATGCTTCCCAAACTTATCCTCAATGGAACCGATCTCTGCGTCAGCCAGCTTTGCTATGGCACCAACATGCTGGGCACCGCGATTGATCAGGGCCGCGCCAATGCCATTCTCGACCGTTTTGTCGACCTGGGCGGCAATTTTCTCGACACGGCACGCTCCTACGGCGACTGGATCCCCGATGCCCCCACCGGGGCCAGTGAACGGGCCATCGGCGCATGGCTCAAAGGGCGCCGGCCCGGCGATGTGGTAATCGCTACCAAGGGCGGTTTCTTCGACATGCGCGTGGGCGACTATCGCAACCGCTGCACCCCCACCGACATCGCCTCTGACCTGTCGCAAAGCCTTGATCATCTGGGCGTGGACAGCATCGACCTTTATTTCCTGCACATGGATAATGAAGAGGTGCCGGTGAAGGAGATCATCGACGCGCTGCTCGAACATCAGGCCGCTGGGCGCATCCGCTATTTCGCCGCCTCGAACTGGGCCGCTGATCGCATTGTCCAGGCCAATGCCTATGCTGCCTCGATCGGCAAGCAGGGCTTTGTCGCTTCGGAAACCTTCTGGGGTCTGGCGGTTCCTGATGTCGGCGCGGCCGCCATGCAAGGCTATCAGCACTATTATGAGGGTGAGTATGAGGCTCTGCACGCTGCCGGCCTGCCCATCGTCGCCTATGCCGCGCAAAGCGGTGGCTATTTCACCAAACTGGCCGCCGGAGCCGTCCCCGAAGGGCTGGCCGCACGCTATGGCAATCCGGCCAATGAGGCGCGCTTTGCCGCTGTGAAGCAGCTTGCCGAAAAGCATGGCGTGTCGATCAATGAGGTGGCGCTGGCCTACCTCACGTCGCAGCCGAACCAGACCTTTGCAATCTTCGGCGGCTCCAGCCCGGAGCAGGTCAGCAAAACCGCCAAGGCTGCCAAGCTCAAACTGACGGCAGAAGAACTGGCCCTGCTGCGCGGCGCTTGAGTTCGCGGACAGAATTGCAAGCGGGGGCGGTCCGGCGCGGGCCGCCCTCTTTGCATCAGGCGTCCAGCACCTCTTGCATCAGGCTTCCAGCACTTTGCGCGCACTCTCGACCGCCTGCTGGGCCCTCGCCATCCGCGCCACGCCGCCTTGGATGGCCGATTCCTGCGGGAGTTCGACGCTGACGGGGCAATTCTGAGGCAAGGCCGCCAGAAAGCCCGCGACATCCATCACCCCATCCCCAATCAGGCGCCGCTGCGAGGAAGCCTCGAAATCGAGGCTGGCCTCCAGACATTGCGCGGGCCCATCACAGATCTGGCCATAGAGGATGAGATCGGCGGGCGCGGCCGCCAATTCGGCCACCGAACCGCCGGAGCGCATCAGATGAAGCAGGTCTGCATTGACCCCCACCTGCCCCGGACGGTCCACCGGTGTAACCAGCGCCAGTGCCTCGGCCAAAGATGGAACCTGCGACGGCGGATAGAACTCCACCGCCACCGGCAAATCGAAACGCCCGGCCAGATCACAGAAAGCCGCAAATTTGTCAGCGCGCCGCGCCGGATCGCGGTCATAGGCCAGCACATTGACCATTTTCGCCTCCAGTTCCGCCGCGCATTCCAGCGCCGGGATGAACGCCTCGATCTCTGTGCGCCCGGCCAGGGTGAAGGGATAGGCCACATCCAGCCCGACCCCCAGCGCATCCATCCGCGCCTTGAGCGCAAGACGCGCCTGCCTGTCAGTATAGATGTCGTAAGCCGGCATATGCGGCAGCACTGCCATCGGCTCCATAAACAGGCAGATCGCGGCGCAACCTGTGGCATGGGCGATCTCGGCCAGTTCGATGGGTGTCGAATCGGTAACCGTAATATGGTCCAGCGCCAAACGCCTCATGGTCGATAACCTCCCTCTACCTTTCGCGGCTAAATGCCACGCTGAAAAACGCATATATCAGTAATTTCGTATTGTAATTGCCAATTGCGCTAAATATAGAATAATTATCTACGCAAATATGCAGGAGAGGATCGACTATGCCCTGCTACGCCTACCAAGGCATTGTGCCGGTGGTGCATCCCACAAGCTATGTTCATCCGCTCGCCAGCCTGATTGGCGATGTCATCGTGGGGCCGGGCTGCTTCATTGCGCCGGGCGCTTCGCTGCGCGGAGATTTCGGGCGGATTGTGGTGGAGGGGGACAGTTCCATACAGGATTCGGTAACGATCCACGTCTCAACCATGCGCGACACCATCATCGGGCGCGGCGCGACGATCGCCCATGGCGCGATTATCCATGGTTGCGAAATCGGCGAGAACGCGCTGATCGGGATGAATGCGGTGGTGCTCGACAATGCCAGAGTCGGGGCTGAATGTCTCGTGGCCGCGCTCTCGCTGGTCAAATCGGACAGCGATATTGCGCCGCGCAGCCTTGTGGCAGGCAATCCGGCCAAGGTGATCCGCCAGTTCGAACCGCATCAGGTCACCTGGCGCAACAATGGTCAGGGCGAATACCAACGCCTGGCCCGTGAGGCGCTGACCGACTTTGTCGCCTGCGAACCTTTGGCTTCGGCCGAAGCGGACCGCCCGCGCATCCGGGCCCGCGCCATTCCCGTGCGTCTGTCGGGCAACACCGCACGGGAACGTGAGGCACGCACGGCTTCGGCACGCGGCACAGGCTGAGCGCGCTTTACATCATGTAAGTAATAACTCACAATCGCCGCTGAGACGGGAATGCGATGCCTGTCCGTGGCTTCAACCGGGAGAAGATCAATGGCACAGGATGCCACCACCATCGGCCATCTGGCGCTGCATTACGGCGCCGCCTCTGACGGCCCCGCCGCCGCCAAGCTGCTCACGCTGCTCGGCTTTACCGAAACCCAGATGCTGCCCCTGCCCGGCGGCAATTTCTATCGCTTTGTGGTGGATGATCGCCACCACGCCGCAGGCGACGGCATCATCTATCTCTCCGTCGTCCCCGAACCGCAGCAGGCGCTGGTCGACGCCATTCGCGGCGCGCTCAAGGTCGGCGAGATTGACGAGCATCCCAGCGTGGCGGGCATGCGGGGCATGCTGGAAGCTGATCCTGAAGCCAGCTTTCACCTCGGCTTCCTCGTCCCCTCGCTCGACAGGCTGGAACAGATCGTACTGGGCCTGAAGGACGCGGCGGCCAATGATCCCGATCTGAAAGGCCGCGTGGAATTCGGCTTCAACCGCGCCCGCGCTGGCGATCCCGAAGTTGACGCACGGCTTGATGCCTCACCGGTGTTCGGTTCAGTCACGCGCTATGCCTATGGGCGCAACGGGGTCCAGGTTTTCGTCAAGACCGATCTGCTGAAAAGTGGCACACTGGGCGAAAATGCGGTGCTCGAACTGGATTACGTGTTCCCCGGCAAGACCAGTCACATCCTGTCTGTCGTCGAACTCTGACTTGTATGGCCGACGATGTATTGCATCAGTTAGGGGTGGCGGCGATGGAGGCGCTGCCCACCCTGCTGGTGCCTTCGGTTCTGGCCATCCCTATCATTGTGGCCGAACAGGTTTGGCCTGCGCGCGAAAGGCCCGGCTGGCGCGATTACGGCATCAATCTGGCGATCACCGTACTGACGGTCTATCTTGCTTTGCCAATCGGGCTGCTGGCCGGGCTGACCAGCACTGCGCTCCACCACTATCTGCCTTGGCATACGCTGCCGCTGCCCTTTGCCGGGGCGGGAGGGCCGCTGGGCTCTGCCGGGCGCATCCTGACGCTGACCTTTGTACCTCTGCTGATCCATGATGCATGGTTTTACTGGGCCCACCGGATCGAACACCGGTTGGGCGTGCTGTGGGAATTTCACAAGCTTCACCATGGCGATTTGCGCATGAACTGCACCACGTTTTTCCGCGATCATGTGTTGCAGAATGCATGGCGCAGCTTCTTTTCCATCTTCACAACGGGGCTTCTGTTCGATCTGGATGCGGCGCAGGCAGGCGCGGCCGGAATCTATTCCGGCCTTTTCCTGATGCTGCTGACGATGCTCTATCATTCTGCAATCCGCCTGCCGTTGCGATGGCTCGATTTTCTGGTGGTGACGCCGCAGACACACCGCATCCACCATTCGATCGAGCCGGAAGATTTCGATCACAATTTCGCCGATGTTTTCCCGATTTTCGACATCGTGTTTGGCACCTTTCGCCGCGCGCCCAAGGGCTATTTTCCGGCGACCGGCCTGCCCCGCGATGAATTGGGCGGCTATCGGGTGGACAGGGCTGTGCTGGGCCCGATCATGGGGGCGTGGGACAAGGTTTTCCGGGATGGCCGGGCATGACGATCAAGGCCCGCCTGCGCCGTCTGGAAGATCTGGAAGCGATCCGCGACCTCATCGCGCACTATGGCCCCATGGCCGATGCGGGCGCTAGTGAGGGTATAGCCGCCCTGTTCATGCCGGACGGCAGCTACACGATCACAGGCTTTACCGAAGCGCAAGGCCGCGAGGCGATCGGTGCACTGCTCGACACGCCCAGCCATCGACAGTTGATGCGGGATGGCTGCGCGCATCTGCTGGGGCCGGTGACCATCAAGTTGAACGGCGATCACGCAACGGCCACCGGCCATAGCGTGGTGTTTCACCACAAAGGCTCAGAGTTTGTGGTCTTTCGCGTGGCCGCCAACCGCTGGTATCTGCAACGTGCCAAGGACGGTCAATGGGCTGTGGCGCGCCGCGAGAACGCCCTGCTCGATGGCAGCGAGGCGGCGCGCCAACTGTTTCAGCCCGCGAGTTGACCTCCGTCCACGGTGAAGAGGGCACCGGTGATCTTTCGCGCCTTCTCGCTGGCAAGGAAGGCGAACATCTCGGCAATGTCCTCTGGTGCGCAGGAACCGTTGAGCAATTTCGGCGCGTTGCGCATCACCAGCGACCAGTCAACATCGCCCGCAGGTGGCGGCGTCTGGGTCATCGGCGTTTCCACGTGACCCGGACAGATTGCGTTGACCCGCACGCCCCGTGAGGCAAATTCTATGGCAAGGCCCTTGGTGATGGCTGCCACCCCATGTTTGGAGGCCGAGTAGGCGATCGTGTAGGCAATGCCCTGCAATGCGGCGGTCGAGGCGGTGTTGACGATATTGCCCTTTGATTGGATCAGATGCGGCAAGGCCGCCTGACACAGGGCAAACACGCTGGTGGTATTGACCCGCAGCACCCGTTCGAAATCCTCGATGGCGAAAGTTTCCGAAGGCCCCCATTTAAGGACGCCCGAGATGTTGCACAGCACATCCAACCCATCTTGAGCCGCAGCATCGACCAGCGCGCGGCACGAATCATTGTCCATCGCATCGAAGGGCTGGATGCGCGGTTTACGCGCCATCATGGCCGCAGTTTCAACCAGCCCTGCCTCGTTGACATCGCCGATGGTGATGTCGGCGCCCTCGGTCGCGAAACGGATGGCGGTGGCGCGCCCGATGCCGGAAGCCGCACCCGTAATCAAAATTTTCTTGCCGGAAAACAGCATCATTCTCTCCCATTTTTCTTGAATTGCGTACTACATTACTACAAAATCTACGCAAAGGAGAAAATCATGACGGTAGAGGAACGCTTGCAAAGGCTTGAGGATGATCGCGCCATACGCGATCTCAAAGCCCGCTATCTGCGCGCCTGCGACACACAGGACCCCGAGATGGTGGCCGCAACGCTGCTGCCCGAAGTGGTGGTCGCCTTTGAGGGATTCCCGCCTTTCGACAGCCGCGACGCTTTTATCGCCGTCTATCGCCAGTTCGGGTGTCAGCCCGGCATTCACGATATCCACCATGCCGCCAACGGCATCGTCACCATCGAAAGTGCCGAACGCGCAACGGCGCAATGGTCCCTGCTGTTCCATCAGGTCAATCTGAGCGCCGGCACACTCACGCAATATGGCGTGGAATATGACGACGCCTATGTGAAGCGCGATGGCCGGTGGTGGATCGCCGAAACGCGCACCACCCGCAAATCCTGCCTGCTGCAAAGCGTGGGCGAGGACGGCGCCATCAAGGTGACGGCCATGGGCAATGGGGAGAATATGCCCTCGTAGAAGCGAAGGAGGCGGTTGCAACCAAACCGCCCCCTCCTGCCCTAAACGTCCCAGCGCAGTTTCAGGCTTTCAAAGCCCATGACCGAGCCACCAAAGGCCCGCGTTTCGCCACTATCGGGAA
The DNA here is from genome assembly GCF_028736195.1 of Novosphingobium sp. KACC 22771. Classification (GTDB taxonomy): domain Bacteria; phylum Pseudomonadota; class Alphaproteobacteria; order Sphingomonadales; family Sphingomonadaceae; genus Novosphingobium. The sequence goes on from NZ_CP117882.1 coordinate 798,524, forward strand.
CCAGTTCGAAATCCGGGATCCGGCGCAGCCATTCGGCAAGCGAAACCATGACCTCACGCTTGGCCAGATGCGACCCCACGCAGCGGTGCGGCCCCACGCCAAAGGTGACATGGGTGTTCACTTTGCGGTCGAGGTCGATCATGTCGGGATTCTCAAACACGGTCGGATCGCGGTTGGCCACCGTATTGGGCAGGATCACGCGATCATTCTTGCGCAGCGCCACCCCCCGGAACGTGCAATCATGCGTGACGCGGCGAAACAGGTTCGACACGGCGTTGATCCGCATCAGTTCCTCGATCGCGCGCAGGAAGGCGTCGGGATCATCAAGCCTGTCGCGAAAATGCCGGCGCGCGGCGGGCGTCGTGGCCAGATAGCGCCAGATATAGGCCATCGTGTTGGTCACTGTATCCAGCCCCGCCACAAACAGCAGAAAGCCGCAGTTCAGAATATCCTGCCAGGGGTGCTGGTTACCATCGGCATCGCGGGCGGTGACAATCGCACTGGCGATATCGTTGCCCGGATTGCGCTCCTTCTCGCGGAACAGGCTTTCCAGCACGGCATAGATATCGACCACATTCTGCGCCCTTGCAGCCGGATCCGTGCTGCGGAAAAAGGTGCCTGCCAGATCGAGAAATTCCCCAAGGCGATCCTCCGACAGGCCGAAGAGATAGAGGAAGGTGCCGGTGGGATAGCGCGCGGCGAAATCCTGAATGAAGTCGCATTCGCCCTTGTCGGCAAAGCCCCCGATCAGCGCCTTGGCCCGCTTTTCCAATTCCTCCACCATGCCGCGCACGGCGGTCGGGGTGAACATAGGCGCCAGCAGGCGGCGGAACACATTGTGGTCCGGCGGATCGACACCCTGCGGCTGCATCACCGGAAAGGGCTCGATTGGCGGGATCGGCGTCTGATAGGTCGAGAAAATCTCGTGGTTGCGATAGCCTTCCACGATGTCGGCATAATCGAGGAACACCCAGTGACCACCATTGCGGGGGGTGTAGAAAATGCGCGGCACATCGCTGCGGCGCAGATCGTGCCAGATTTCAGCGGGATCGGTCATCCCCGGCGGAATGTGAAAGAAATCGAAATCCACAATGCGATCGGCCGGAACATGGTCAGGCCGGGGCGGCTGAAACAGCAAGGTCATGCCGTCTCTCCCTCAGCCGCAGCGCCCTTGTCACGCGACAGGCGCAATGCGCCCTCTGGGCAATTGCGCACCACCAGCCGCGCCTTTTCCAGCAGGTCATCGGGCACGATATCTTTCAGGATCAGGCATTTACCCTCAACTGTGTCGGTTGCGAACACTTCGGGACAGATCTCCTCGCATCGGGCGTGGCCCTGACACAGGCTTAGGTTGACGTGAACTTTCATCGCTGGAGGCATCCTTGTTGTTTTGCCCAGTACGCACCTTTGGTAGCAAGCCGGAACGCTGGCCGAGAGGTGCGTTGAAATATCCCATCCGGCCAAAAAGAACCTGTTGCGACATGTCGCCGCGCCGCGCGCTTGCGTGGCCCCAAGCGGCAAGGAACAGTCGGACCTACGGGAGAAGAGACTCATGGAATTCGATTATGTAATCGCCGGCGCGGGCGTGGCGGGCTGCATTCTGGCCAACCGGCTCAGCGCCGATTCGGGCCTGCGTGTGCTTTTGATCGAGGCGGGCGGCAAGGACAGCAGCCCGCTGATCACCGCACCGGGCGGGATGCTGCCGATGATGATGGCCGGACAGAACCAGTGGTCCTATGTTTCGGCACCCCAGCGCCATCTCGATGATCGCGTGCTCTTTCTGCCCCGTGGCAAGGTGCTGGGCGGCGGCTCCTCCATCAACGGCATGGTCTATGACCGTGGCTTCCATTCCGATTATGACCAATGGGCGCAGGCGGGCTGCGAGGGCTGGTCCTTTGCCGATGTGCTGCCCTATTTCCGCAAACTGGAGAGCTGGCACACGCAGGGCGATCCGCTGCACGGCACCGACGGCCCGATCGCCGTCACCCGCGCAAGTCAGGACCATCCATTCGCTCAGGCCTTTGTGGCGGCAGGACAGCAGGCAGGACACCCCTATTGCGCTGACCTCAACGGCGCCGCGCGTGAAGGCTTTGGGCCCACCGACCTCACCACGCGGCAGGGCCGCAGGGTCAGCGCCAGCTCGGCCTATTTGCGCCCTGCACTGGATCGCCCTAATCTGAAGGTCATCGCCAACGCGCATATCACCCGCGTCACCATGCGGGGCACACACGCCACCGGGCTTGAATTCCGCAGCGAAGGCAATCTGCACACAGCCTTTGCCCGCAAGGAGGTGGTGATCAGCACCGGCGCGATCAACACGCCGCAATTGCTGATGCTGTCGGGCATCGGCCCCGCCGCGCATCTGGCAGAGCACGGCATCGGTGTAATCGCCGATCTGCCGGGCGTGGGTCAGGGTTTGCAGGACCATCTGGCCGGTCATGTCAAATATCGTTCGACCAAGCCGCTATCGATGCTGCGCTATCTCAATCCGCTGCGCGGCGCTGTGGCGATGGCGCAATATCTTGCTTTGCGCAAAGGCCCGCTGGCCGATCCGGGCATGTCGGTCGCCGCCTTTGTCAAATCCGATCCCGCGCTGGACGAAGCCGACATCAAGATGCTGCTGGTGATGGCCTTGTTCAGCAATAACGGCCGCACGCTCACCCCGCAGCATGGGTTTTATGCGCATATCAACGTCGCCCGTCCGCAAGCACGAGGTTCGGTCACACTGGCCAGCGCCGATCCCATGGCCCCGCCCGTGATAGACCAGAACTATAACGGCACGCCGCGCGACCGGCGTGTGATGCGCGAGGGGCTCCGCATCGCCCGCAAGGTGTTCCAGCAGGCCGCGTTCGATGATTTCCGCGGCGAGGAAATCGCCCCCGGCCCCGATGTGCAATCCGATGAGCAGCTTGATGCCTATGTGCGACGCTCTGCCGAAGCGGATTATCATTCCACCAGCACCGCACGCATGGGAACCGACGCGATGGCCGTGGTGGACCCGCAATTGCGGGTCAGAGGCGTTGCGGGGCTGCGCGTGGTGGATGCCTCGGTGATGCCGCATCTGCCGGGCGGCAATACGGCGATCCCCGTCGCGATGATTGCGGAAAAGGCGGCAGACATGATCCTTGGCAGGCCCGCCTTGCGCGCATAACGAAGGCGGGCGTTATGGCCCGCCTTCCCGCATCCCTCAGGCGTTGCTGCCCGTCATGGTGCGCGCTGCGATATAACCGAAAGTCAAAGCCGGGCCGAGCGTAACACCGGCCCCGGGATAGCTCTCGCCCATGGCGGAGGCAGCATTGTTGCCCACCGCAAACAGACCGGCGATCGCGGTGCCATTGTCATCCACCACCTGCGCCCTGGCATTGGTCAGCAGGCCGCCATTGGTGCCGATATCGCCAGGATAGATCGGCATGGCATAGAACGGCCCTTGATCAATCGGACGCAGGCAGGGGTTGGGCGCGTTGCGCGGATCGCCATACATCTTGTCATAGGCGGCTTCGCCACGGTGAAACGCCGGATCTTCGCCCTTGGCCGCACCCGTGTTGAAACTGGTGACGGTGGCCGACAGCGCGGTCGGGTCCATGCCGATGTCTTTCGCCAGTTCCTCGATGCAGCGGCCTCTTTTTAGAATTTGCTTCACAGCGCCCGGCTGCGCCCAATCGGGGATCAGCGGATAGAGGGGCCCCATGGCATAGAGCTGGCGATAGCGATGGTCGAAGATCATCCAGCTCGGGCTGGCATCGCCATGTTCCTTTTGGCGCCGCGCCATCTGCTGGCCTACGATGTGATAAGAGGCGGCCTCGTTAAGATAGCGCTCGCCCTTGCCGTTGACCATGATACAACCCGGCAGCGCGCGCTCGATGGTGGAAAGCCGCCCGCGATCCTCACCCGGCACATGGAACACCGGAGCCGCCCAGGCCGATTGCAGGTTCAGCGCGCCCGCCCCGATGGCGGCACCGGCGCGGATCGTGTCGCCGGTGTTGCTGGTCACGCCGCCCGAATAGAGCGCGTTGGGATAGAGCGGCGCATTGGCGTCACGCATCGCCTGATTCTTGTCGAAACCACCCGCCGCCAGTACCACGCCCTTGCGCGCATGGATGCGGAAGGGCTTGCCGTTGCGGGTCACGATCGCGCCGGTCACCCTGTCGCCATCACGCACCAGTTCGGTCAGCGGGGTTTCCAGCCACAGCGGCACGTTACGCTGGTTGAGAGCGAGGCGTAGACCACCGGTCAGCGCGTTGCCCAGCGTCAGACGGCGATCCTTGCGCGAGGTGAAGCGGAAGGGCCAGTCAAACCAGTATTTCGCCATGTTCTTCGCCAACATGGTGAGCCAGCCCTTGCTGCGATAAAGCAGGGCATAGGTCTCGTCGAAATGCCAGTTGAGATAGCCGAACAGGCTGGCCGCAGGCGATGGAAAACGCTGGGTGCGGATATCGCCGCCCAGCGGTTTGCCATCGAGCGGCAGCGGCAGATGGGTGCGGAAGCCCTTGGTCGAGCCGCCCGGATTTTCGGCATGATAATCGGGATAGGGAAAGGCCATGTACTGAACCGGCGTATGGGCCATCAGCCAGTTGAGCATCGGCCCGGCATTGTCGACATAGGCGCGGATATTCCCGCTGGGCACATTGTCGGCCGAAAGCGCGCGCAGATAAGCAAAGGCATCATCGAGATTGTCCTCGAAACCGGCCTGTCGGGCCACATCGCTGCCCGGGATCCATATGCCGCCGCCCGATGTGGCCGATGTTCCGCCCCACAGCCTGTCCTTTTCGACGATCAGCACATCGGCGCGGGCCTCCGCCCCCACCAGCGCACAAAGCATGCCCCCGGCGCCCGAGCCGACCACCAGAATATCGACTTCCTTGTCCCACGCCTTTGTCATGTGCGGCCCTCTTATCCCCTATGTCACGCGGCGACAGCGCCGCTTCGCTCTTGTGCCCCTTACCTAACACCAGCCTTTTCGTAACGCAATTCACGTCTTAACTTGCCATTACCGGCGCTTCATGCGTAATATTTGACAATAACAATTACGAGAAATGGGATAGGCGATGAGCATGTTGGACGGCAAGGTGGCGATTGTCACGGGCGCGGGACAGGGAATCGGGCAAGGTGTGTCGCTCGCGCTGGCCGCGGCCGGGGCCAAAGTTGTTGCCGCATCCCGCACGCTGGCCAAGGTTGAGGACACCGTGCGCCAGATCAGGGAACGAGGCGGCGAGGCCGTTGCCGTGGCCTGCAACGTGCGCGTGGCCGAGGATCTGGCCGGCACGGTTGAGGCTGCTGTCAATCAATTCGGCGGGCTGGATATTCTGGTCAACAATGCTCAGGAAGTGCCGCTGGGCCGCTTTGATGACGTGAGTGATGAAGCGTTTCTGGCCGGTTTTGAATCGGGTCCGCTGGCCAGCTTTCGCCTGATGAAACTGGCCCGCGCGCCGATGGCGGCACGCGGCGGCGGGACAATCTTCAATTTTGCCTCTTCAGCGGGAATCCGCTGGGACATGGCTGGATACGGCGCCTATGGCGCAACCAAGCAGGCGATCCGTGCGCTGACCCGCGCGGCGGCTTCGGAATATGGGCCGGATAAAATCCGCGTCCTGACCATCGCCCCACATGCCGAATCGCCGGGCCTCAAATGGTGGATCGAAAACAATCCCGAAGAGGCGCAAGCCTTCTTCCGCACCATTCCGCTTGGCCGCATCGGGCGGCTTGAGGAGGATATCGGCCGCGCCATTGTCGCCTTGTGCGGACAGGATCTGTCCTATCTCACCGGCGCAACGGTGCCGCTGGACGGCGGACAGGCCAATTTTGACTAAGGAAAGCTGACCATGGAAAAGGTCATTGTGGCGCTGTGGGCAGGTGAGCAAGAGCGCGAGACGTTCAATGCTCGTCTGCTGGTGGAATTGCCCGCAGCGCTGGCGGACGCCGGGGCCAGCGGCATCCGGCTCAACCTGCGCGACGAGGCGGTGCGGCCCGCCGCATCTCTGGTGCAAAGCTGGCAGACGCCCCAGCAGGATGCGGTGGCGCAATTCTGGCTTCCTTCCGCGAATGCACGGTTTCGCGGCGCGGTGGATGCCGCGCTGGCCCGACACTGTGCGCGTTTTGCCGCATGGCTGGTGGCGGAATCGACCATCATCGCCAATACCAGCCACCCTCCCGCACCGGGTTCGCGCACCTGGGGCTGGTCGCAAGCCAGCTTCATCTCCTTTCGCAGCGACCTTTCGCATGCCGAGGCGATCCATGTCTGGCACAGCCACCACACCCACGTCGCGATCGAGACGCAGGCCAATTTCGAATATGTCCAGAACCTGATCGTAAGCCCTTTGACACCTGACGCCCCCGCCTACGACGCCTTTGTCGAGGAATGTTTCCCCGAGGCCGCCATGGTCAACCCGCAGGCCTTCTTCGACGCCGTGGGCGATCAGCCAAAGTTCGAGGCCAATCTCGCCACGATGATCGACAGCTGCAACCGCTTCATCGACTTCTCGCGGATCGACATCATTCCCACCAGCCAGTTCGATTTCTCCGCCGCCAAAGCCTGAGCAAGCCCATGGAATTGACGCCCACGATACTGCACTGCGCCCGGTTTGCCACGGGAAGCATTGAACTGGTCGAATGGCACTGGCCCTCGATGATCAGTTTTACGCGCAAGGAAAGCGAGCTGATGGTGGAAATGTCGCTGCCTCCGCTGGCGGCGGATGCGGCGGCCACTTTTCCCGATCTGGCCGAGGGGCGGCATTGCTTTATGGGGCGGATGTTTGTGCGCTATCCCGGCATACGGATCAGCGGGCGCTCGGAAGGGGGGCATATCCGCGTGCTGCGCTGCGTCATCGCCGAGGCGCAGGCGCGCGAGATCCTCAGCCTGTGCCCCGATCCCGACCTTGGCTTCCTGCAAGGCCTGCTCAACCTGCGCAGCGACAGCTTGCGGCAATTGATGGGTCTCGCCCAGCGCGAACTGATCAACCCGCTCGACCGGGCGGATGACGCGCTGCAAGCCTATCACCAACTGATCTGCCTTGAGGTCCGCCGCCAGTTCGCCCAGCAGGCGCAGCGCCATGCCCAGGGCAGGCTGGCACCCTGGCAATATCGCCGCATCCGCGACCGGCTTGCGGCCAGCGGCGATCGCCCGACGGCCGGTGAACTGGCCCGGCTGTGCGGCATTTCGACCCGCCATCTGCATCGCCAGTTCAGCAACCTGACCGGCGAGAGCGTGACCAGCTATATCGAAAACTTTTGCATGAAACACGCCAAGGATCTGCTCGCCTCGCCGGATATGCCGATCAAGGCGATTTCGGCAGCTTGCGGCTTTACCCATACCAACAGTTTTGCACGCGCCTTCAGACGCGCAACGGGCCTCTCGCCCGCCCGCTTCCGTCAGCAGACCCGGCAGGAAACCGCATAGGATTTTAGGGAGAGTTAGCCGATGACGACCAACAAAGTGGCTCTGGTAACCGGCGCCAGTCGAGGCGCGGGCGCGGGCATTGCGCGCGGATTGGGTGAACTGGGCTATACGGTCTATGTCACCGGTCGCACGGTGACGCCGGGCGACGCGAAAGGCTGGGATGGAACGGTGCTGCCCGGCACTGTCGCCCAAACCGCCGAGGCGGTGACGCAGGCGGGCGGCAAGGGCATTGCCGTGCTGTGCGATCATGCCGATGATGCGCAGGTGGCGCGCCTGTTCGAACAGATCAGGGCGGAGCAGGGCCGTCTCGATATGCTGGTCAACAATGCCGCCTACATCCATCACCAACTTATCGAGAAAATGCCGTTCTGGGAAAAGGAGCTTGATGCGGTCAGGATTCTCGATGTCGGCCTGCGTTCGGCCTATGTGGCCAGTTGGCACGCGGCAAAGATCATGGTGCCGCAGGGCAGCGGACTTATCGCGATGACATCGTCCTTTGGCGCCTCATGCTATATGCACGGTCCAGCCTATGGAGCGCAAAAGGCTGGTCTCGACAAGCTGGCGCATGACATGGAGCATGATCTGCGCGGCACCGGGGTCATTGCGGTCTCGCTGTGGCTGGGCATGCAGATCACGGAGCGCTCGCAGATTTCCGCGCAAACCCACCCCGAACAGTATGAGGGCTTTCTGGCCATGGCGGAAAATCCCGAGTTTTCGGCCCATATTCTCGACGCCATCGACCGCGCGCCAAACCGTGAGCAATTGTCCGGCGAAACGCTGATCGGGGCGGAGATCGCCTTGAATCTGGGCATCACGGATCGGGGCAAGCAGCCGCCGTCACACCGCGCGATGCTGGGCAGCCCGCGCGCGAAAAATCCCGCCGCAGTCTATTGACCAGACCTCCGTAGATCAGAGCAGAAGGAGCATGACGGCGAGACTGAGCGCGGCGCAGGTGGTGGTCATCACAATCGCCAGCGAACTGGTCTGCTGCGCCCAGCGCCCGGCCCCGCCCGCCAGCAAAAAGCTGCTGGTGCCCGCCGGAAGGCCCGCCATCAGAATGGCCATCTTGCCCCAGAAAGGCGGCAATCCGGGCAGGAACCACACGATCAGCGCGGTGAGCAAAGGCTGCGCCACCAGTTTGAACACCACGATGCGCCATACCACAGGCTCGATATGGGCCAGTTTTTGCTGCGCGGTAAACAGGCCGATGGCCACCAGCGCGCAAGGCGCCGTGGCCGAGCCGAGCAGATCGAGAAATTTGTCGGCCACAGCCGGAATCGGCAGACGCAGGGCCGCCCACACCACGCCAAGAAAGGCCGAAAGGATCAGCGGACTGCGCATGACCGAGCGCAGCGCCACTAACACGCCCGCACGCAGCCCCATTTCACCGTGCAGCGCCAGTTGGCCGACCAGAATGCCAATGCCGAAAACAATGGCCGCATTGAGCGCAATGCCCACCGCCGCCGGTGCCATCACCGCCGGACCATAGACAATCAGCATGATCGGCAGGCCGACAAAACCAATGTTGCCATAGCCCGAGCCCAACCCGACGATATTGGCGTCAGCCCGCGAGCGCCCCAGCAGCCGTTCAAGCGCGAAAGCCAAAGCGTAAATGCCCAGCGCACCGCCCAGCACCGCCACGCTCATCTGCGCCATAACCCCGCCCGCCAGTTCGATCCGCGCCAACTGGCGGAACGTCAGCACCGGCAGGGTAATGGTGATCACAAAGCGGTTGAGCACGGGAAACCCGTGCTCTCCCAACAGATTGCGCCGCCCCATCGCAAAACCGAGAGCGATGAGCGAAAAGACCGGCAGCAGAGCCGAAAGCACAATGGAAAACATGATGCGGCGCTGTGAACCTCAGCCCTGCGGCGCAGCAGGTGAGCCGGGGAAGCCCATGTAATAGTGACCCGCCGTCAAGCCGCCATCTACGGCCAGTTCCGTGCCCATGCAATAGCGCGCATCGTCGGACGCCAGATAGGCAGCGGCGGCGGCAATATCCCTGGGCTCGCCCGCATATTGCGCGGGATAGATCCAGTAGTTCCTGTCGTATTCTTCCTTGGACATGTTGTGGGGGTTGGCCAGCGGCGTAAAGATCCCGCCCGGATGGATCGAGTTCACGCGGATCTTGCGGAAGCCCAGCTCCAGCGCCATCGCCTTGGTCAGGCCGCGCACGGCAAATTTGGTGGAGGAATAGACCGACACCGCATTGGCGCCCTCAAGGCCGTCGGCGCTGCTCATATTGATGATGGCGCCGCCCCCGGCGCGCTCAATGGCCGGTATGGCGGCCTGGCTGCCATAAATCACACCCTTGAGGTTGACGTTGAGCAGCATGTCGATCTGGGCATCGGTGTGGTCGTCAAAACGGTTGAACACCAGCACGCCGGCATTGTTGACCAACGTGTCGAGCTTGCCGAACCGCGCTTCGGCGGCGGCGACCACGGTGGCCCATTGTTCACGCGAGGTGACATCAAGATGGTGGTATGCGGTGTTTTCGCCAAGCTCATCGGCCAACGCCTGCCCCAGATCATCAAGCAGGTCGGTGATCATCACCTTGGCGCCCTCCTCGACAAACCGGCGAACGATACCCTCGCCGATCCCGCGCGCGCCGCCGCTGACAATGGCCACACTGTTTTCAAGACGTCTCATCAGGCATGCTCCCTTTTTCGCTTTGGGGCTTGAGATAGACGGCGACCAAGGCCAAGACAATACGCGATATGATAGATTTCTTGGATATCTGACTTCATTCGCGTATCATTTATTGCAATATAAAACGCAAATATGGGAGGCATGATGTCGCTGAACGCTGAAATTGCCGCTTTGCTGGACACGCTGCCAGCCATGCCGCCGCTTGATTATGACGCCATCCCGGCAGCCCAATTGCGGGCCATGCTGGACGCCCCCATGGCCACAGGCGCGCCGATCAGCATGGCCCGCGTGCAGAACATCGAGATCCCGCTCAAAGGCAGAACGCTTGCGGCGCGGCTGTATGTGCCGGAAACCGACTCCATCCTGCCGCCGCTTGTCGTCTACCTCCACGGCGGCGGCTGGGTTCTGGGCACGCTCGACACCCATGATGCCACCTGTCGCGCATTGGCCCGGGCCAGCGGCGCGGCCTTTCTCTCGCTTGCCTATCGCCTTGCGCCGGAAAGCCCCTACCCCGACGCGCTTGACGATGCGGTCGAGACGGTGATCTGGTGTCAAAATGCGGCAGAATCGCTGGGGGTTGACGTATCGCGCATGGCGCTTGCTGGGGACAGTGCCGGAGCCAATGTGGCCGCCGCAGCCGCTATCCGGTTGCGCGACGCGGAGGTTTCCGGCTTGGATGCACAATTGCTGCTCTACCCCGTGACGGATCGCAATCTGGACAATGAGTCGTATCAGGCGAATGGCAATGGCGACTATTTCCTGTCGACCTCCATCATGCGCTGGTTCTGGAAATCCTATGTCGGCACGGATGAGGCGGCAACGCCCAGCCTTGCTGCCTTGCTGCGTCACCCCGACCTTGGAAACTTGCCTCCGGCAACCATCATAACCGCGCAATATGATCCGCTGCGCGACGAAGGGGCCGCCTATGCCGCAAGGCTGTCGGCAGCAGGGACGCCATGTTTGCTGCTCGAAGCGACCGGCATGATTCACGGATTCATCAGCATGTTCGAACAGGTGCCGTCGGCTTTGCCATGGATTGACAAAGCCGGCGCCGCGCTTCGGGCCGCACTGGCGCGATCATGATGCCCACCCCAGCGCGCCCGCGAGGCGCCCGACAGCAAACTGTTGCCAAAAACAACATCGCTATTGACGACCAATCCCGGGCCGCGCAGTCAGGCAGATCTCGAGGTGACGGTTTGGCAGATACTATGACGCAGAAGTTCGCATTGGATACGATCGACCGCAACATTGTGGAGCAGTTGCGCCGCAATGGCCGCGCAACCAACCAGCAGATCGCCGAAACGCTCGGGCTTACCGCCACGACGGTGTCCTCGCGCATCCGCCGGATGGAGGATGCCAACCAGTTGCGCGTGGTGGCCGTTTCCGATTTTGCCGCCCACGGTTTTAATTTCCTGATGCAAGTGGCCATCGAGGTTGACGGTCGTCCGGCCTCGGCCGTGGCTGAGGAACTGGCGCAGTTTCCCGAAGTTTTTGCCGCCCATCTGGTGACGGGCCGCTATGACATCGACCTTCTGGTGGCCTTGCGCGACTTTGACGATCTGGCCAACCTCCTGCTTGACAAGTTTTCGCAGGTGCACGGCATCCGCACGATGACGCCCGCCATCGTGGTCGACATCATCAAATATCAATTCGATATCGCCCCGATCGAGGCGAGGAGCTGACATGGCCGCTGTCCAACTCGACGATCTTGACCGCCAGTTGATCGACATTCTTTCGCGCGATGCCCGCGTCTCCAATCGCAAGATTGCCAGCGAGCTGGGCGTCACCGAAGGCACGGTGCGCGGCCGGATCAAGCGTCTTCAGCAGGACGGACTGATCGCCTTTACCGCCATCACCAGCTTTGGCATCGCACAAAAGTCGCGCCTTGCCTTCATCAGCGTTCAGGCCGACGTGAACAATGTGCGCGCCATCGCCCGCCAGATCAGCGATTTGCCTCTGATCAACGCGGTGATGATTACGATGGGCCAATTCAACATTCTGGCCATGTGCCTGTTTGAGGAACTGGACGAAGTGGTGGAGGTCGCTTCGGATCGCATCCTCGCAATTTCCGGCGTGCATCATGTGGAAACCTCGATCGCGGTGCGCACGATCCGTTATAATGCGCGGGTAGCCCGGATAAAGGCAGACATGGTTGCAGAGGATGCCTCGACAACCGAAGGTGCGTAACAAGATTGACATACAATTACGCATTGCAAGTTTAATTGACGCAATAAGATCCAAAACCATCACCAAGCACTTTCCATAACCTACGAAATACGCTAAACCCGGAGGAAACGGAGGTTTGGGAAATGGCACAAACAAAAGACTACAGCCTAGGGGAATTCACCTTCCCGCGCGGCTGGTTCATGATCGCCCAATCTGAGGATGCCACGGAAACCCCTGTCGCGGTGCGCTTCTTCGCCCAGGACATGGTGCTTTATCGCGGCAAGGCGAGCGGCAAGCCGATTTTGCTCGAAGCCTACTGCCCGCATATGGGCACCCATCTGGCCAAGAACAGTTCGTCCTACGTGATCAAGGACAAAAAGCATGTCGAAGGCGATTCGATCCGCTGCCCCTATCACGCCTGGCGCTTTGGGCCGGATGGGCAATGCAACGAAATCCCCTATTCACCCGCGCCGATCCCCAAGAAGGCCTGCGTCAAAAGCTGGCCGTTGGTAGAGCGTGCCGGTGCGATCTGGCTGTGGCACGATGAAGAGGGGGGCGAGCCGGACTATGACCTTCCCGCCTTTGCCGATTATAACGCGCCGCATTGGGTCAACTGGAACCTGAGGTGTCTGGGCGAACTCGACTGCCACCCGCAGGAGGTGGTCGACAACATGACCGACAAGTCGCACCTCGAACCTGTGCATGGCTCGATCGACATGATCCGCTTTGAAAACGAGTTTGACGACATCAAGGTGCGCCAGATCCTTCTGGGCGGACACAAGACGCTGGCCGGGGCAGAGCCGATGCTCAACGATACGTGGTACACCGGCCCCGGCATTCTCCAGTCCATCATGGTCGGTGAAATGCCCTCGCTGATGCTGATCACCCACACGCCGGTCGACGATGGCCGCATCAAGGTGTGGTACGGCCTTTCGGTCAAAGTGCCCAATGCCGAGCCATCGGAGGCTGATGTGGCCTTGGCCAAGGGCTATGAGGAAGCGGGTATTTTCGCCTTCGCCCAGGATTTCGAGATATGGGGCAACAAACGTGCCTGCACCCATCCGATGATGGTGCGCGGCGATGGTCCGTTTGACAAGCTGCGCATCTGGTATCGCCAGTTTTACAACCCCCGCGCCCGCGCGCAGGAATTCCAGAAGCGCGTCAATGGCCGTTATGTTACCAAAGGCACGCTTGAGGCGCCTTGGGAAATCGACGCGGCCTGAACCCTGTCCCTCTCGCAAGAAGGCCGGCAGAGGAAAACGCTCTGTCGGCCTTTTCTTACAACGCTGCCGAATGGGGAGCAGTATGACCACCCAATCCCATGCCGCCGAGAGCGCAGATCTTGCCGGTATGCTCAAGACCGTACTGCGCCATATGCCTGCGCCTGTCGGCGTGGTGACCAGTCACGACCCAGCCACCGGCGAACCGGTCGGGCTGGCGATGTCGGCGATCATGCCGGTTGCGCTCGATCCCTGCTCGATGGCGGTGGCGGTCAACCGTTCGGGCTCAAGCCATGTGGCGATGCTCAAGGCGGGAAAATTCTGCATCAACCTGCTCTGCCCCCAGACCGGTGATCATCTCGGCCCCTTTGCGGGCCCCGCCCGTCGTGATGAGCGTTTTGCCGGGGAAACGTGGAAGCAGAATGGCAAAGTCTGGTATATCGCAGGCGCGCCCGCCGCGATTTTCTGCACAATCCGCCATGCCATCTCGCACGGCACGCATGACGTGCTGATCGGCGATGTGACGGAAGTCATTGCCTCAGGCGGCAAGGAGATCCTTGGCTGGGGCAATGGCGGACTGGGCATGCTTACACCCCTGTCCGCGTAAAAGCGCGCGCTGGGAAATGGGGGCATGGGCCAGGCCCTGCTCCCATTTCCCAGATGGCCTCAATAACGCAGGCCGATGCCGCCATCGTGATAGAGCGAGGCGCCCGTCACGAATTGCGCCTCTTCGGATGCCAGATAGACAAAGGCATGGGCGGTGTCTTCAGGCTGGCTCGCCCTGCCCAGCGGGTTCATGGCCGCCAGGGCCGCTTCGGCGGCATCGGTGGATTCCCACATCCCCGCCGCGACATAGGCCTCCAGACCCTCACGGATCAACGGGGTCATCGTCACGCCGGGATGCACCGAATTGACGCGGATTTTCTGAGGCCCCAGTTCCAGCGCGGCACAGGTGGTGAGCATCCGCCCCGCCGCTTTCGAGACGTGATAGCCAATGTTGGTGGCATTCATCATATAGGAGGCCATCGACAGATTGTTGATGACCACGCCGCCGCCTGCAAAACGCGTATGCGCCTGCCCCAGTGCCGCCGCGCAGGCCTTGATCCCCAGAAACAGCGCGTCATGGTTGACCGCCATCGCCTTGCGCAAATCCTCCAGCGAGGTCTGCAGGATGCCGCCATGCACCGCGATGCCCGCATTGTTGACCAGCACGTCCAGTCCGTCAAATTCGGCCACCGTATCGCTCACGATGCGTGCCCAATCCGCTTCGCTGGTGACATCATGTTCAACCAGCCTGAACACCCCGGCATGCCCGTCACCGGCCACCAATGCGCGAATGTCATACCCCTCCTCGGCGCGCATGTCTGTGGCGATCACCGCCCTGGCGCCTTCGCGCAGGAAAGCGCGCGCCACCGCAACGCCGATGTTGCCCACGCGACCTGCCCCGGTGACAATCGCCACCTTGCCATTCAATCTGCCCATGGCGCCCCCCTTCAAGCGATATACTGACGGAACGCATCCCACGGCACGTCCGAGGGAAATTGCGAGGCATCGTCGAAGGAATCATTTGGGATCGTGTAGCTGTCCGTGGCAAAGGCCCGGTCAAAATTGGCCGCCGCATCTTCAATGGCCCAATCCTTGTTGGTGCCGTTATAACCGGCGCTGCGCCCCACAAACACCCGGGCGAAACCGCCCCCGCCCACGGTGAACATTTCGCCGTTGCAGCCCGCGCTCTCATGGGCGAGCAGGCCCACAACCGGCGCCACCGCGTGGGGAGGGAAATCGCGGTTCATGATCGCGGCGATCGCCTCCCCCATCAGCGCGGTCATCCGCGTGCCCGCGATCGGCATGATGCAATTGACGCGAATGTCTTTGCCTTGGGCCTGTGCTGCAACAGCAAGTCCGCGCGTCATCGCCCAGCAGGCACCTTTGGCCGCAGGATAGGGAACACCGGAGCCCATGCCGAACCAAGAGCCCGACGCGATATTGACGATGCGCCCGTAATTGCGGTCGCGCATATGCGCCCAAACGGCGCGGCTGGTAAAAAAGGTGCCGCTGGCTGACACGGCCATATCGGTTTCCCACTGCTCGTCGGAAACTGTGTCCAGAGGGCCGGAGGCACAGACAACACCGGCATTGTTGACCAGAATATCGACCTGACCCCAGCGCCGGATGGCGTCGGCAATGATAGCGTTGGCGCCTGCGGATGTGGCGACCGAGTCGGTATTGGCCTCGGCAATCCCGCCCGCCGCACGGATTTCCGCCGCCGCTGCCTCGGCATAGGAAGCATCAGAACCGGCCCCGTTGAATTGCCCGCCCAGATCATTGACCAGAACCTTGGCACCGCGACTGGCCAAAAGGCCGGCATATGCCTTGCCCAGACCGCCTCCGGCACCCGTGACGATCGCTACACGACCATCGAATCGTAACTCACTCATTGGGTCCTCTCCCCATGACGCATTGGCCTGACGCCGCATTTATAAGTGAGTGGTTACTATACAATGTGGCCAAAGAAAAGGGCGCCGTCGCCCTGCGACAGCGCCCTGTCTGAGAGCGAGGCCCGAAGGCTCTCGCGCTCAAGGATGGCAGGCCAATTCAGCTCGTAACCTTGGCCAATTCAGCGTCAATCGCGGCCAGACGGGCGTCGGTCACCTCTTCGGCGGCATAGGCCTGAATAGCGCGCAAGGTCATGCCGCGCGCCATATCGATCTGGGGATTGGTGGTCATGCCCGGGATGTTTTTTTCGATGATTGCCTTGGTCACAGGGTTGTCGAGCAGTGTACCGATGTCAGTATCAGCCGTGCTGTACTTGGGAGCGGCGGGTTTTGCCGCGGCAGGCTTGGTTTCAGCAGCCTGAACCATCGGGGCGGCGGACAGGATGAGCGCGAGCGCAGCACCGGCAACAAAATTACGCATAGAACGAATCCTCTCTGATGACCGCCGCTATATCGCACGGACCCGTACTAATAACAATCGGATTCTTCACGCTCACCAATCCCGCCGCGCCGCCATCAGCATGGACACGACACCCTGCGCATAATCGGCCATTTCCTCATCCGACACATGACCGCGAAAGGATTCCTGCGCCTGATAACCGGCGATGGCCGCCACCAGCATCCGCGCAATGCGCAAAGGATCGCGCGCGGGAATGCCATCGCGTTTTCCGGCATTCACAATGTCGGCGGCGATCAGTTCGACAATGTAGAGATAACCCGTTTTGTACATCGTGCGGGCCAATTGGGGGAAGCGCTCCTGCACCCCCTGCAAGGCCCGTTGCAGGGCAATCACATCAGGTCTGAATAGCCATTGTGCAATGGTGCGCGCATGATGGCGCAGTCGCTCTTCGATACTGTCATTGAGCAGATAATCCTCTCCAGAGGCTTCTTCGGCCCAATCGCGGATCGTGGCCTCAATCACCTCTTTGAAGAGCGCCTCCTTTGAAGGATAGCGGGCGTAAAGCGTGCCTTTGGAAATGCCCGCCTGTGTCGCCACCTGCTCCATGGCCACCCCATCAAAACCATCGGTGAAAAACATGGCGCGCGCGCTGGTGACAATTGCGGCCTCAATCGCCTTGACCCGCGCCAGCGAGGGACGGCCACGGCGCGGCGCGGTTTCCTTGGATGCTTTGCTCATACCTTAAACATACAGATGATGACGGACCGTACAATATCACTCCGAAAATAAATCGAACGCTTCCGTTTGTTATTGACAATCCTGACCCGCAGCGTCACGCCGCAGGGGTCAAAAACACTGCTCGAGAGAGGTCCATCCATGCCCCCTTCGCTCTCACGCTCCATCGCCGCGCTGCTGCTGAGCGCTGCGTTTACCGGCAGCGCCGCGCTGGCCGATCAGCCCGATGCTCAGGCACGTGCCGATGCCACGCTCAAGGAAATGACCGCTGAAGAAAAAGCGGAGCTGCTGCACGGCAAGATGTTGCTGATGCTGGCCCCCGCCAAACGTCCCGAAGGCGTGTTCACGGGGGCAGGCTACATCGAAGGGGTGCCGCGCCTTGGCGTGCCGCCGCTGGTGGAAAGCGACGCCAGCCTTGGCGTCTCAAACCTGATGAACCAGCGTCCGGGCGATGTTGCGACCTCCCTGCCCTCGGGCCTATCGCTGGCGGCCACCTGGAACCCTGCCGCGCTCTACGCCGGCGGGCGTATGATCGGAAGCGAGGCGCGGGCCAAGGGCGTGAACGTGATGCTTGTGGGCGGGGTCAATCTGGTGCGTGATGCGCGCGGCGGGCGCAATTTTGAGTATCTGGGTGAGGATCCGCTGCTGGCCGGCACGCTGGTCGGGCAGCAGATCGCCGGTGTCCAGTCCAACAGGATGATCGCCACCATCAAGCATTTCGCGCTCAACAACCAGGAAACAGGCCGCTCCAGCGCGACCGTCAACATGGATGAGGTCGCCATGCGCGAGAGCGACCTGCTGGCCTTTGAACTGGGTATCGAGAAGGGCAAGCCCGGATCAGTGATGTGCGCCTACAACCGCGTCAACACGGTCTTTGCCTGCGAAAACAAGTTCCTGCTGAGCGATGTGTTGCGGCGCGACTGGGGCTACAAGGGCTTTGTGATGTCGGATTGGGGCGCGGTGCATTCAACCGAAGCCCTGCTGGCAGGTCTTGACCAGCAATCGGGCGACCAGCTCGACAAAAAGCGCTATTTCTCCACCGAATTGGCACGCGAAGTTGCGGCAGGCAAAATTCCCGCCAGCGCCATCGACACCGCCGCGCGGCGCATCCTCTATGCCATCTATGCCAACGGTCTGGAAGGTTTCGACCCCAAGGCGCGCGGCACCATCGATTATGACGCCAACGCCAAGGTGGCCGAGCAAGCCGCCGAAGAAGGCGTCGTCCTGCTGCGCAACGAAGGCGGTATCCTGCCGCTGGCGGCCAGCGCGCGCAAAATCGTGCTGATCGGCGGCCATGGCGATACGGGCGCGCTGATCGGCGGCGGATCGAGCCAGGTGGTGCCGGTGGGCGGCATCAAGCTGAAGCTGAAGGGAAGCGAAAACGCCGCCAACGGCTTTGTGCAGCGTCTCTATGGCGGTGCGTCACCCCTCGAAGGTCTGCGCGCGGCATTGCCAGGCGCCGAAGTATCCTATCTGGACGGCAGCAATGTCGCCGCTGCCGCACAAGCAGCCGCCAAGGCCGACATCGCCATCGTGCTGGCCGAGAAATTTTCCAGCGAGGTCGAGGACAACACCGATCTGACGCTGGACGAAGGGCAGGACGCGCTGATTGAGGCGGTGGCCGCCGCCAACGCCAAAACAGTAGTCGTGCTTGAAACGGGCAATCCTGTTCTGATGCCTTGGCGCGAAAAGGTACCCGCGATTGTGTCGGCATGGTATCTCGGCCAGCGCGGCGCCTTTGCGCTGGGGCGAATCCTGTCGGGCGCGGTCAATCCCTCTGGCCGCCTGCCGGTGACATTCCCTGCATCGGCCGACCAACTGCCCAATCCTGTCCTGCCCGGCTCCACCCTGCCCCCGCCCTCGGCGGCGGACAAGGCAGTCTATGGCATCAACACCAATTCCCCCGCCTTCGATATCACTTATCCCGAGGGTGCAGATGTCGGCTATCGCTGGTATGATCGCAAGGGGCTTGTCCCGCTCTATGCCTTTGGCCATGGCCTCAGCTATACAAGCTTTGCCTATGATGGGCTGACCATCAAGGGCGGCAAGAGCATCACCATCAGCTTCCGCGTGACCAACACCGGCAAATATGCGGGCGCAGATGTGCCGCAGGTCTATCTTACCCTGCCCGGTCAGGCACGCCGCCTGATCGGTTGGAGCAAGCCGCATTTGAAGCCGGGCGAGACGCGGCAGGTAAGCCTTACCGCAGATCCCCGCCTGCTGGCCAATTTCGACAGCAAGGCCCAGCGCTGGGTGGTCAAGCCCGATGTTGCCAAGGTCGAGGTGGCCCGCGCCGCCAATGCGCCGGTGTTGACCGGAAGGATCAGACTGACCGCGGCAAAGCTGCGCCCGTAAAGCGTTTTGCGGGCAATTGGCAGCAGCCGACTGCCCGCAAAACACAACATCTCCGTCAGGCGAAGCCGGTGAAAGCCGTCAGTCCGCCATCAACGACAATCTCGGTTCCGGTGATATAGCGCGCTTCATCCGAGGCGAGAAACAGCGCGGCATGGGCGACGTCCCAAGCATCACCCATCCGCCCCATCGGGACCTGCGCATTGCGCTTGGCCACCATGGCGTCATACTCGCCATTGCCATAACGCTCGGCCAATCGGCGCACCAGAGGCGTATGGATCAGGCCGGGCACAACGCAATTGAGGCGCACGCCCCGCGCCGCCCAATTGACCGCCGTGACCTTGGTGAACTGGATCAGCCCTGCCTTGGCCGAGGCGTAGGCCACCTGATCCTTGCCGACCCAGCGTTGCCCCGCAACCGAGGACACATTGACCACCGCCCCGCCGCCATTTTGCGCCATCATGGGCATCGCGCATTTGGTCGTCAGAAAGGCAGAGGTCAAATTGAGTTCAAGCTGGGCCCGCCAGATGTCTGCGTCCATCGTCACTGGATCACCCGGTTCCGAGCGACCGACATTGTTGACGAGAATATCGATCCGGCCAAAACGCGCCATGCAATCGTCGATCATGGCGGCCACCTGATCATCGCGCGTCACATCGCAGGCCGCGATATGCATGCGGTTGCCCTCACCCTCAACGATCTTCGCGGTTTCCTCCGCCGCTTCCCGCGTCAGATCGACCCCATAAACCGTTGCGCCCTGACGTGCGAGCAAGGTGGCGATCGCCTTGCCATTGCCCCAGCCCGGCGCGAATGTCCCGCAACCCGTCACGATCGCCACGCGCCCATCCAGTCTCAACATCTCTTGCTCCCGATATCTTCGCGCACCTGCTTGCATTTGCGTAATGCAGGAGCAAGAAGGAAACGCAAAATCAATATCCAAAAGCCCTGGAACCGAAAGATTATGACCCAAAAGACCCGCATTGCGATGATCAGCGCGCTGGCCCAATCGCCGCCTCCGGCCATGGCCGCCATGGCCGAGGTGTGGCCCGCCGCGCAGGTGCATAATGTGATTGATGACTCGCTGGCCGCCGATCTGGCCATGCTGGGATTGATCACGCCGGGCATCTATCAGCGGTTCATGACGCTGGGCCGCTATGCCGCCGCCACCGGCGACGAGTTGAACCCCACGCGCGGCATTCTCTTCACATGCTCTGCCTTTCGCCCTGCGATCAACCGTGTCAAGGCAGCGCTGCCCATCCCCGTGCTGTCCCCTAACGAGGCGGCCTTTGAGGAGGCGCTCGCCTGCACGAAAGCCAAAGGAGCCAATGGGCGTGTCGGCCTGCTGCTGTCGTTTGCCGGATCGCTGGCGCCGCTCACCGCTGAACTGGCGGAAATCGCAACCGAACTAGGTCTGCCCTGCCCTGCCATTGTCAGTGAAGTGGCCGATGGTGCGCTGGATGCCTTGCAGAATGGCGCCCCGGAGCGCCATGATGCCTTGATTGCGGCAGCGGCCATGCGCCTTCCGCCGGTCGATGTGGTGGTGATCGGACAGTTCTCGATGGCGCGGGCCGCCCCTCTCGTGCGCGACGCCCGCCGGGAACCGGTGCTGACCACCCCTCATATGGCTGCTGCAAAGCTGAAACGGCTCATCGCAGGCTGAAGCGCATCAGCGCGGCAGGTTAGCCGCAGCGCTGATGCGGCGTGACCTAGGAAATCACCAATGCCTCCTCGTCAGGCCGACGCGTCCAGCTCCAATATTCAGACAAGCGGAAGGGACAGGAGACATAGTTGCGCCCGGTGCTGCTGAGATAATAGCTCTTGGCCTTTGGGTGCGACCAGATCATATGCTTCATCTGGTCCTCGACCTTCCTGTTCCATGCCAGATAGGCATCGACCGTCGGCTCGATCGCCTTGCCTCCGGCGGCCACCACCTTGTCGAGCGCCTCGATGATGTAGTGGATCTGGGCCTCGAGCACCATGTTCACCCCGGCCGCGTGGTTGGGAGCAGAATTGGGCCCAAGCGTCATAAAGAAGTTGGGATAGGCCGGAGCCATGATGCCGAGATAGGAGCGGGCCTCGTCATGGCCCCAGGCGGCCTGAAGGTCGCAGCCCCCACGGCCAAACACCTGCAAGGGCCCCAGCGGCGGAGCCAGATCAAAGCCGGTGGCCAGCGCCAGAATATCGACCTCGTAACGCTTGCCGCCCTTTGTGACGACGGCATTTTCCTCGATGTGGTCAATGCCATCGGTGTCCAGCGTGACATTGGGTTTGAGCAGCATGTCGAGCCAGCCACCATCGGCATCGAGCACGATACGCTTGCCGAAAATGGGATAGTCGGGAATCATCTTACCCAGCAAATCCGGACGATCCTTCAGCTTTTCATGGATATACCACAGCGCATAGTCACGCACCGCGTGGTTCTGCGCCGAGATCGAGATGTCGGGTGTCGGATGGTTTTCGTCCATCTTGACGTTGCCATAAAGGCCATCGCCGGTGAACCAATAGACGCGGAAGCGGAACCACTCCTTGTAGTGCGGGATATGTTTCAGCGCGAAGCGAATATTGTCATTCACGTGAACGTTGATATCCGGATTGTTAAGCACCCAGTGTCGCGAGCGCTGGAATACCGTGAGGCTCTTGACCTTGTCGGAGATCGCGGGTCCGAGCTGCGCCGCACTTGCGCCCGTGCCGATCAGTGCCACGCGCTTTCCCGTCACATCCACTGACGGGTCCCAGCCTGCCGAGTGCATCTTGGGGCCCTTGAACCTGTCCAGCCCCGGGATATTGGGCATCGACCAGCGATTGAGCACACCATGGGCCAGGAGCACCGCGTTGGCATCCTCCACCTTGCGCGTGCCATCCGCCTTTTCCAGCGTGATATGCCAGATACTCTTCGCATCATCCCAACGGCATTCGACCACCTTCGTTTCGAACTGAACATGACCGCGAATGCCGTATTTGTCGGCAACCGAGAGCAGATAATCCTGAATTTCGGCCCCCTTGGGGTGATAGGTGGACCAGTCGGGATTGAGCTCGAAGGAGTAGGAATAAAAGTGGCTTGGCGTATCAAGGCCAACGCCGGGGTACCTGTTTTCCAGCCAGGTGCCGCCCAATTGCGGGTTCTTCTCGATGATGGTGTAGTCATAGCCCGCTTCGGCCAGTTTCACCCCGGCGGCAATGCCTGTCATGCCGCCGCCGATGACAAGCACCTTGAAACCGGCGGGGTCCTTGCGGCCCGGAATGTCCTTGCGCGGGACCGCGCGCTCGAAACCCATCTGGTCATACAACACCGGCACCTGATCCTCAGGCACCTCCTCACCCACGCTGACGCCCATCATATGGCGCAGCAAGTCAGCCTCAATCGGCTTTTCGACCGGCGGCGTCGGACTGGTCAGCAGGGCGAACAGTTTTTCACGCAGGTCATCGGCAAGATCCTCGGGTACGTCCGAGGGCCCCTCTGCGGTGTAAATACCGCGCAGATGGGGCGCAAAACGGTCGAGATAGGCACGGTCATGCGAATAGGTGGTATAGACCATCAACAGAGTGGGAATATTGGCATCTTTCAGGGCCCCCTTCAGAGACGCCATATCGGTAATCGGCAGCTTGCAATCAGAGGTCAGGGTTGCTTTGGCAGGCTTCGGACCGGGGGCATTCATGCATACTCTCCACATTCAAATTGTTGTTAAAGATAGGCAATATCTGGATCAGCAGCCATTCTTCACATGTAAGTATGTACTTACATGTGATTGAGGAAATTGACTTCGATCAAGATCTGGCGCAGCCTTGTAAAAGTGGAGGATCGGCATCGGCCAACTCATGCATAAAAACAGAACAGTTGCATTAAAACAGAGGCTTAGCGGATATCAGCGCAAAGCACTGATCCTTGAGGCCGCGCGCGGTGTGTTCCTGCGCAATGGTTTTGAGCACGGCAAAACCTCGGAAATCGCCAAGGGTGCGGGTGTCTCCGAAGCCATGGTCTATCGCCATTTCTCATCGAAGGCGGCTCTTTACCGTGCCGTTTTGCGCCAGACGATTCGCGAGCAAAACGAAAACCACGCCGTTCTGATGTCGACAGAGCAAGGTACGGCGGGATTAATTGCCACACTCAAGCGCTATTTCGAGATCGTGGTGGCACAAAGGGAAGAGCGCATGATCAGCCAGTTTCGGCTCATCATGCTCAGTCTGGCCGGCGACGGCTCTTATGCCAGTCTCGTCTATCGCCGCGCGTTGCGCATGACAGGACGTTCGATCCTGGAAGCGCTAAAACAGGCAAAGGAGGCCGGAGATCTTCATGGCGAAATTCTCGATCCGGCAGACACGTCCATGTTTGTCGAGCATATTGGAACGGTTATGAGCACGATCTGCGCCCTGCCGGCCGCGCATCAGCCCTATGGCTCAAATCAGGATGCGCTGGTCCTCTCAGCCCTGCGCTTTTGCTGCCGGGGGCTGGGGTTTACCGAAGAGGCAATCACCCGGCACCTTGGTACCGGATGATCACAGCCTATCCGCTCAGCCCAGCATCTGGACGTTTTCGATCAGCGCACCTTCAGGGTCTTCAGCAAATTGCACGCGGACACCATATTCCACCATGTCACGCGTGGGGCCCACGAGCTTGCCCCCATTGGCCACAATCCGCTCCTTAAGCTGTTCCATATCGGTCACGATCATGCCGAGAATCGACTGTTGGTCGCGCGGCTTGGGACGGTTGACAAAGTTGAACAGCACAAGCGACTGGCCGTTCATCTGGCCGTCAGCGCTCAGGATCACTTCGCGGAAGGCTTCGCCATTGCCGGCGCTGTCGCCTTGCACCTTGGTCACTTCCTTCATGCCATAAGTCTTCTGGTAAAATTCGGCCATGGCCACTTCATCAGCGACGATCAGTTTTACAAAAATGCCGGCAACAAGCGTATCAGTCATAGGGTCATCCATCCGTCAAAAGAGACCGGCTCAGGCGCCGGCGGGAATTCTGTTCCATTCGGCGCGCAGGGCATTGCCGGTCTTCGGGCAATGGGTGCCGGACGGCGTGTACATGGCGGCCACACAGCGGTTGCAGGCATCGCAGGCAGAGCGATACTGCGGATCCTCGCGGAAACGGTTGATGAGCGCTGGATCATGGACCAGCGCGCGCGCCAGAACCACCGCATCAAAGCCTTCCTCCACGATCTTCCGCGCCGCCGGGGCCGAGATCACGCCGCCGACATAACCCAGCCCGCAACGCACCGCCGCGCGCACCTGACGCGCCGCATCCAGAAAATAGTATTCCGAAAAGCGCAGCGATCTGGGAGTCAGGGCCTTGAGCATGGCGAATTGCAACCGCGATTTGAGGCCGGGCTGCAACGCCTGCATATCATCCAGCGGCAAAGGGCTGTTGAAGATCGCCCAGGGCGACTCGATATTCCGCCCGCCTGACAGCACCAGCATGTCCACCCCTGCGGCCTCCAGCACCTTGGCCGTGATCACCGCATCTTCAACGGTGGCGCCGCCGCGCGCGCTGTCGTAAAGATTGATTTTGGCCAGAACCGCCATATCCGCCCCCACCGCCTCCTTGACCGCAGCGGCTACTTCAGCGGGGAAACGCACGCGATTTTCGGCAGTGCCGCCATAAGCATCCTTGCGGCGATTAGAGAGAGGCGAGATGAACTGGTTGAGCAGATAACCGTGACCCATATGAATCTCGACCGCATCGAAACCCGCCTCGCGCGCCAGCTTCGCCGCTGCGACAAATTCATCGCGCACCTGCGCCATATCGGCGGTGGTCATCTCATGCTGGAAAAAGCGCCCCATCATCGCGCCCAATTGGTCCAGCCCACCGCTGGCCGACATGGCGCGGCGGGTGGACAACTGCTTGTGCTGAACGAAGCTTCCGGCGTGGGTAATCTGGGCCGAAATGCGCCCTCCCTCGGCATGGGCGGCATCGGTGACGGCCCGGTAATGAGGCATCGAGTCACGCGACATCACACCTTGGGATTCAAAGGTGCGCCCGTCGCGCGACACGGCGATGTAAGCAAGAGTGGTCATCCCCACCCCGCCCGCCGCCAACCTCCGATGGAATTCAAGCAGCGATCGCGTGGGCATGCAGTCATGCGCCATCATCTCGTTTGCGCCCGAACGAATGAAGCGATTGGGCATGGTGATCGGCCCCAATTGCAAGGGGGAAAACGGATCGGTCACTTTCAGGTCCTCATTCTGGCACCCTGCTTCCGTATGATTCGGTGGAGGCCATCTGCGTTTGATAGTGAACACTAACTTGTCGATTGCCAAGCCCACACGTTCCTTGCTACGCATTCCAAAGCGAAATGCACAAATGACAGCGATAGGTCGCAACCAAAACCACGGCCTAATTGCGCATCTCGTCGGAGAGAGGCAACAATGCGGCAGGTTGACCCCCAGTTCATCAAAGGCCCGACGCAAGAAGTGATGAAGGCCGCTTTGCAGGCCTATGTCGAGCGTACCAACGCCGGCGATGCGCCCGGTCTGGTCGCTCTTTTTGCACCTGATGCGGTGATTGAGGACCCCGTCGGTTCTCCCCCCAAATCCGGCGCGGACATTGCGGCCTGGTTTGCCGCTTCGGTGGCATTTGACGCAAGGATCACGCCCATCGGCCCGCCGCGCGGATCACATGCCGATGAGGCGGCGCTGGCCTTTTATGTCGAGTTTACACCACCGGATTCGCCGCGCCTGCGCATCCATTCCCTCGATGTCTGCCGCTTCAACGCCAAAGGACTGATTACCAGCCTGCGCGCTTATTGGGGGCCGCAGGACATCGAACCCGTCACAACCTGAACTTTCCGGAGAGAATGATGACCGATCAAGCAAATCCTTTCGCAGGCGGCACCGCCGTCATCACCGGCGCCGGTTCGGGCATTGGCGCAGGCCTTGCACGCCGCGCCGGCGAACTGGGCATGACTGTGGTGGTAACCGACATCAACGGCCCTGCGGCCGAAGCCGTGGCCGCCCAGATCAATGCCGCAGGCGCCAAGGCCGAGGCGCTCGTCGTTGATGTGTCCCAGCCCGATGAACTCGACCGCCTCGCCGAAACCGTGTTTGACCGCCACGGCAGCGTGCGCCTGCTGGTCAACAATGCAGGTATCGAAACACTGGGTTTTTCCTGGGAAATTCCCACCGCGCGCTGGGAAGCCACACTCAACATCAACCTGCATGGCGTGGTGCATGGGGTGCGGGCCTTTGTGCCGCGCATGTTGGCAAGCGGCGAGGAATGCTGGGTGGCCAACCTCTCGTCGGTGGGCGGATTCGGCCAGATGCCGACGCAGGCCGCCTATATCGTCACCAAACATGCCGTTCAGTCGCTCAGCGAGTGCCTTTATCTGGAAATGCAGGTGAAGAAAGCCCCGATCAACGTCTGCTCGATCATTCCGGGCATGCTGAAAACCGGCATCTTCAATGCTGATCAGGGCAAGGGCGAGCCCGATAGCGCCGCCGCCTACCGCAAGGCGATGCATGACATGATGGCCGCCTATGGCATGGATCTGACCGAAGGCTGCCGCATCATCATGGACAAGATGGCCGCGCGCGAGTTCTGGGTCGATACCCAACCCGAGATGACCGATCAGATTTTGGGCGGGCGCATCGGCTTTTTCCAGAGCCGTCAGGCGCCGGTTCTGGCCGATCAGGTCAAACAGCTGCTCGGCATGGAGGCATGACTTCCGTGCCCCCCGATTTTACCGGCAAGGTGGTTTTTGTCACCGGGGCAGCTTCGGGCATTGGGCGGGCGACCGTCGATGCGGTGATTGCGGGCGGCGGACAGGTTGCCGCCGCCGACCGCCAGACGGTCGGCAATCTGGGCAATGCCGGTTTGGCACTCGAACTCGATGTGACCGATCCCGCCCGGATGGATGCCTGCGTTCAGGCCGCCCTTGATCGCTTTGGGCGGATAGACGGACTGGTGACGAGCGCGGGCATTTCTGTCGGCGGCGCTGCTCTCGACGTCGATCTGGACGAATGGAACAAGGCGCTGGCCGTTAATCTGACCGGCACCATGCTGGCTGCGCGCGCCGTGCTGCCCGCGATGCAGGCGGCGGGGAAGGGTTCGATCGTCACCCTCGCCAGCATCTATGGCATGACCGGCGGCGCGCATAACATGCCCTACAACGTCAGCAAAGGCGGGGTTTTGCAACTGACCCGATGTTTGGCGGCGGACTATGCCGCCAGCGGCATTCGCGTCAACAGCGTAAGCCCCGGCTTCATCGAAACACCCATCACTCATATGCTCAAGGAAGACAGCCCCATGCGACATGCCTTTGTCGATATGCATCTGATGGGCCGACCGGGCCAGCCTGAAGAGGTGGCCGCCGTAATCACCTTCCTGCTGTCGGACGCGGCCTCTTTCGTCACGGGCGCGAATATCCCTGTCGACGGCGGCTTTGCCGCTGCGCAGGTCATCATGCCTCGCGGCTGAAACCATCGAACGCGGGACCGATCGCGCGGGCACAATATGTAATCCGGACAATCGAAAAGGGGGCTGCGGAACAGCCCCCTTTCCTTTTCAACCCATCCTCGAAAGTTCGGATGATAATCAGAACTTCGTCAGCAACGTCACACCGAATTCGCGAGGATTGGTCACGTTGACCAGGCGATAGCCCGACTGGAAAACGCCGCCTGCCAGCAAGGCGTTGTTCGACGCCAGCGAGGATGACGCCGAGGTGATGCGCTTCTGGTTGAGCAGGTTGCGGGCAAACACATCAAGCGTCCACCGCCCGTCATTGGTGCGGAAACCGGCGAACAGGTTCACGTTCTCGCGGTCGCGATAGTTGAAATTGTCCTGTTCGGCAAAATACGACGGCTGATAGTTCATCAGGGCACGCACATAAGGCGTGACCTTTTCCATCGGGAAACGAATTTCGGTCGAGATGTTCATCTGGAAATCGGGAATGGCGCCAAGACGGCCATTGCTGCGGCAATAGCTCACATTGCCCGCCCCTTGTACGGTCGGCGCTCCATTGCCATTGGGCGTGCCTGTTCCGGCAAAGTCATTGCAAGGCAGCAACGCGTTCTTGTAGCGCGCCCTGTTATAGGACCCACTCAGCCCGAGATCCCAGTTCTTTGTGGGCTTGGCATCCAGAGTAACTTCAACGCCCTTGATCTCGGCATTGCCGTTATAGTTAAAGTCAAAGAACCCACTGGTCGGTACATTGGTCGGCGATTGCCAGTAAATGCCCGAGAAGCGCGAGATATAGCCGTCAAACTTCTGATAGAATGCCGCGATAGAATAATTGATGCGACGCTCAAGCGCGGATCCCTTCAAGCCCAGTTCGAAAGAGTCCGTCTTTTCAGGCCGCGTCTGGAGCAGGTCCTGCGAGATTCCGGCGGGCGTCGAAACCCCCGTGCTTCCGGAACGATAGGAATGGCCAAAGGCGAAATAGGCATTCATCGTCGGCATGATCGCATAATCGACGGTCACGCCGCCGGTGATGGGATTATGATTATTTTTCTGAAGATTGGCCGGAATGATTTCAGTCGGCCCCGAATTGGTAGCCCCTGACAGCGTCAATTGGGTCGTTTGGAACGTCCGCAGCTGGGAATAGCGCAGCCCGCCCTCAATCTTGAACGGCCCGCTCTTGTAGCTCAGATTGCCGTTGAACGAAAGCGTCTCGGTATCCACCGGCACGTTGACGAAAGTGTCGATGCCCAAGGTGTTGGGCAGGGTGAAGGGCGTGAAGCCAGGTGCCGGAACGCCGATGGCGGCATAGGGCAGATTGACCTGCGTTGTGGGCGCCGTCTGATACCAGAACTGAGTTGCATCCTGATGCACGGTGGTCGTGCCGGTCTGCTTCACATAGAACGCGCCGACGCCCCAGCCGAAGCCTTCCTTGTTGTTCGAACGCAGACGCAATTCGGCCGTATCGACCTTGTAAGGGGTGACAACGTTCGAATATTGCTGATAGCCGGGCAGGGCATTGCCCGCATCCAGATCTCGCGCGATGTCGAGCTTGGAAAACTGGTGCGCGCCGACGAATGACAGCGTCCCCCAGCCAAGATCCCAATCCGCAGCCAGATTGACGATATGGCTGGTGTTCTGATTGCGGAATACCCCTTCCTGAACCGCGCCGTAATCCCCAATGCCCAAGGCCGGACCCGACCGTGCCGACGTGTCGGGAATGTTCACGCCTGCGTAAGGGTAAGGAATGTTGACACCGGGCGCGACCGCCACGGTGCCATAAACATTATAGGGAGTATTGCCGCTGCCGATCACCTGACGGAACATCTTGTTGTCCGCCTGCAGGTACTGATAGGTCAGATAGGCGGAAAAGGTCGAGGACGGCTTCCACCCCAAAGTGATGCGGGCGCTTTCCGTCCGGCTGCGCGACCGTTCGCCATTGCGGTTGACATCAACGACCTGATTAAGCCGGTTGCCATCCACGAGCCCGGCCACGCGGATCGCGAAAGTGTCGGAAAATGGCAGGGATACCGCCGTTTGCACGTTATAGCCATCGCGCGAGGTGTAGGTTGCCTGGGCCGAACCCTCGATCACGTCGAACGAGGGGCGTGCGGTGGCGATGGTGATGGAACCGGCCGGGGCAGACAAGCCACGCAAAAGCCCCTGAGGACCACGCAGCACTTCGATCTGCTTCACGTCATACATCGCGGTGAAAACGGTCTGCGCGTCGGTGGGGATTTCGTTGAAATAGACCTGAACCGCAGGCGCAGTGCCCGCATCCGGATTGAAGGTGATGCCGCGAAGGGAGGTGGTGTTGCTGCGGCCGTCATTATTGGTGATCTGCAGGCCGGGCGCCAATTGCTGCACGTCCTTCACATCGAAGATTTTATAGTTGGCGAGCTGCTCGCTCGTGGCCACGGTCACGGCCATGGCCACATCCTGCAAGCGCTGGGCAGAACGCGTGGCCGTCACGATAATTTCCGATGGACTGGCAGGTTCGGCAGCCGGTTCAGCCTCGGCCGCATGGGCAAAAACCGGCAAAGCCAGCATGGATACGCTGCAGAAAAACATGGCCGAACGCGAAATCGCAGTCCAATTCATTGCAATCCTCCCTCTCAATTGCTTTTGGTATCTTTATGAATGCGCGGTCCCTGCGCCTTGTTGGGCCGAAACAGGTTATCGCCCCTCAAGCGCGGACATGATTTTTTACTTATCTGCGGGAAATGCCAATCCTCCCGCAGGCCCTTTGCCTGATGAGCGCGAGTTCGCATCCTGAATGATCCGGCTGGGCGCCTTGGCCCCGGGTTTTACAGAGCGACCAACGCGCCCGAATGGAGCCACAGCCCCATCCCGCCACTTTCCGCATCATTTCCAACTCCCGTCAGCGCCCTGTTTACAGGGTCAACTTTGATTTAAGTTAGTTTACACTTACCAATCGTCAGCCTTCACGTCAACGCACCTGCAATGCCAAATTATCAGATTGAACGCGTCCGTTCGAATTATGTTGTACAGACACCACATTTTGGCGCCCGCATGGCCGGGAAAGCTCTTGAACACGTCGAAAAATTATGTGAGTGTTCACTAACAATAATCGACGGGAGAATTTTGTGGCCCTGACTTCCTTGGCCGATGTGGCGATTCGCGACACTTTGCTGCTTGATGATTCGCCGGAACTGGCCACTGCCCTGGCGCAGGCCAACCTGCCCACCCTACTGGCAAGCTATGTCCAGCTTTCCGGCGATGCAGAATTTCTGGAGCGCTTCGCCCCCTGCATTCGCCCCGCGTATTCCAATCCGCCCACGCATATTCCCGATGATCTGGCCAACGAATTGCGCACAAGGCTGCATCGCCTGCTGACCACGGGCGAAGGCTTGAGCGCCACGCCGCCGTCCGATGCGCTGGTGCAGCGCATCATGTCGGTGGCCGTGGGTGAGCCGGTGGCCGACGAATTTGTGGAACTGGTCTACGATCAATGCGGCTTCAAACCGTGGATCGACCGTTCGCAGATCACCACGCGCAAGCCTGCCCCTGCCGGCTTCAAGGTGCTGGTGATCGGCGCGGGGCTCACCGGCATGGCCGCTTCGACCAAATTGACAGAAGCCGGCTACGACCACATTGTTATCGAGAAAAATCCCGAAGTGGGCGGCACCTGGTACGAAAACCGCTATCCGGGCGTGGGCGTCGATACGCCCAGCCACTTTTACAGCTTCAGCTGGGAAATCTGGCCTGACTGGAGCCATTACCATCCGCAGGGCGCCGATATGCAGCGCTATCTGGTTGAAGTGGCGAACAAATATGACCTGCGCCGCAACATCCGATTCAACACCGCAGTCGAAACACTGGTCTACGACAAGGCCACGGGTCTATGGACCGTCACGGTGCGCAACCGCGACGGGAGCACCGAGGATCTGGTGGTCAATGCGGTGATCAATGGCCACGGTCCGGTCAACCGCTACAAGTTTCCCGATATTGAAGGGCTCGACAGCTTTGCAGGACCGGTGGTGCATACCGCCAATTATCCCACCGACCTCGACCTCAAAGGCAAGCGCGTGGCCGTGATCGGCACGGGCGCCAGCGCGGCCCAGTTGGTGGGTGCGATTGCGCCGGACGTGGCCAGCCTGACCATCTTCCAGCGTTCGAAGCACTGGGTGCTCTACAACCCCGAAATCGCCCATGCGGTGGAAGACGGGATGAAATGGGCATTGGCCCATATTCCCACCTTCAAGGAATGGTTCCGCTTCAAGGTCTATTGGGCTGCGGCAGACGGCCTCTTCGCCAATGTGCTGCAAGACCCCGCCTATGCGGGCAATCCGCTGGCGGTTTCCGCAGGCAACGAGGCCACGCGCCAATATGCGTTGTACTATATGCAGCAGAAGTTCGCGGACCGCCCCGATCTGATCGAGAAACTGACGCCGGATTTTCCGATTTTCTCGAAGCGCATCATTCTTGACAACGGATGGTATGATGCTCTCGCCCGCGACAATGTGATGCTGGAAACGTCGGGCGTGAAGCGCATTCATCCGCATGACGTGGAAGCGGGCGATGGCACGGTGTATGACGCTGATGTCATCATCTGCGCGACCGGCTTCAACGTTTCGAAGATGATCGGCAACCTGACCATCAAGGGCATCGATGGCCGTGATCTGGGCGAGGAATGGGGCGAGGAGGATCCGCGTTCCTATCTGGGCATGGTGATGCCCGGCTTCCCCAACCTGTTCTGGACAGTAGGCCCCAACAGCGCGCCCAATCATGCCGCCGGGCAGAACCTCATTTCGGAATGCCAGATCAACTGGATCATCGAGGCGCTCGACCGGATTGTCGAGGCCGATGCCAAGGCGTTCGAGGTGAAGCAGGATGCCTTCGATGCGTGGAACCGCAAGGTAGAGGAGCGTATGCCCGATATGATCTGGTCGCATCCGGGCGCCAACAGTTACTACAACAATTCCAAGGGGCGCATCTTCCTGTCCTGGCCCTGGCGCCTTGTCGATTTCTTCAACGAAACGCGCGCGCCGCAGGAAGGCACCTATACCCTGCATAAGTGATGGAATGCCGGGCGGGTCAGTAGGCCGATCCGCCACGCCCTTCCATTCATTCAGCGGCGCCAGACATCCACCCGTCTGGCGCCGTCTTTTTTCATGACTTAACGCAGGCCGGGCGCAAGATCGCGCAGGAAATCGATGGACGAACGCGGATCATTCAGCCGCGCCGCGCCCAGCTTTTGCGCCCACAAGCCCTCGGCACCGTCAGCCAATCGCCAGCTGTGCAAGCGCCGCGAGAGCAATTGCAGGTCATATTCCTCGCTGATCCCGATTGCGCCGTGAATGGCATGTGCAGTGTTGGCGACCGGCGCGGCGAAGCTTCCCGCCACCTGCTTGGCCATCGCCACGGCCAGCGGATTGACCGGCAAACCAAAGGCGCAAACCGTCTGCGCGACAAGGCGCGTTGCAACCACCTGCTCGGCCATCACCGCCAGGTTCTGCTGCAAGGCCTGCTGGCGGCCGATCGGCTTACCGAACTGCACGCGTTCATTGGCATAGGCGATGGTCATGTCGAGCAGGCGCTCGGACGCACCGGCGATGAGACAGGCACGCAAGGCCGCCCCCAGAGCAAGCAGGCCGCCCTCCGGAGCCTCCATGCTCTGGCCCACCAGCGCGCCATTCCAAGCAAAGACCGCGCCCAGATCATGGGCCACCCCGGTCGGCTCGATGGTTAGCGCGCCTGCCGCCGCCAGCACCAGCCTGCCCTCGCTTTCAATCAACACATGCCTTGCCACACGCCCGCAGGGCACCGCCGCGCTGCGCCCGCCAAGATCGCTTGCCAAAACAATCGGGCCGCGCGGGCATGCCACACCGGCCCCGGCCAGCAAGGCCCGCGCCAGCATCGTTTCGCCCACTGGCAAAGGCACGGCATGGCGCCCCACTGCCGCCAGCAACGGCCCGACCTGCGCCAGTTCAAGACCAACACCGCCTGCCTCCTCGCTCACCAAAGCGTCGAGAAAGCCGGATTCCTCCAGCACTTTCCACATGGCATCCGCATCACCACCGGCCTCAACCGCGCGGACGGAGGCAGGGGTGCATAGATCAGCAAGCATCCGGTCAAACGGATCGAGAAATTCATTCGTTTCCATGGTCCGTCCTCCCTCAGCGCAGCCCAAGGCCGCGCGCGATGATCCCGCGCAGAATTTCCCGCGTGCCGCCACGCAGGCTGAAACTGGGCGCGATATGCGTGACATAAAGCAACGTGCGATACAGTTCGGCCGAAACCGGCTCATCCGGATGGCTGGCCAGATCATCGCCGATCGCCAGCGGTACTTCCTGCTCGAAACTGGTCCCCAGATCCTTGACGACCGAGGCTTCCACCACAGGGCTTTCGCCCGCCACCAATCTTGCGGTGCAGGCAATCGACATCGCCCGCAAAGCGCCCATCTGCGCCATCAGGCGCCCCACCAGCGCGGTTGTCGCGGTGTCGGCGCGTCCAACCGCCTGTACATGTCGGATCCATGCGTCGAGCAGCACCACGCTGGAATAGATCCGTTCCGGCCCGCTGCGTTCAAAGGCCAGTTCGGCGGTTACCTGATGCCACCCCTGCCCTTCGGCGCCGATCAGCGCATCCGGGCCCAATTCAACATTTTCGAGGAACACCTCGGCAAAATGCGCATCGCCTGTCAGGTCAACGATCGGCCGCACGGTCACGCCCGGCGCCTTCAGGTCGATGATCAATTGTGACAGGCCCTTGTGCCGGTCTTCCGGCCCGCCCGATGTACGCAGCAGCGCGATCATGTAATCACTGTGCAGCGAATTGGTGGTCCAGATTTTCTGACCATTCACCACCCAGCCTTTTTCGGTGCGCTCGGCCCGCGTGCGCACACTGGCCAAGTCCGAACCGGAGCCCGGCTCGCTCATGCCGATGCAAAAGAACTGCTCGCCCCGGCAGATGGCGGGAATATGCTTTTGGCGCTGTTCTTCGGTGCCGTAATTGAGGATCAGCGGCGCACTCTGTCGGTCGGCGATCCAGTGAGCCGCCACCGGCGCGCCCGCAGCCAGCAGTTCTTCCACCACCACAAAACGCGCGAAGGGGCCGCGTTCCTGCCCGCCATAGGCCTTGGGCAAGGTCAGCCCCAGATAGCCCGCCGCGCCCAGTTTGCGGCTGAAGGCGGCATCAAAGCCCTGCCACGAGCGCGCGCGGCAATCGAGCGAAAGGTCGGCAATCGCCTCGGCAATCAGCGCGCGGACAGGCGCGCGCAGCGCCTCGTCCTCTGGCGGCAAGGCCGATAGGGTGAAGCTGTCAAACACCAGACATCCTCCATGGTCATGGTCCAGAGCCTCCATGGGCCCTGCGTCAGGTTCCTTTCTTTGGCGTGCAGGATCGTCAAAACAAATATTATTTTTGCACCAACCGATACACAATGAATATCAGCCGGTGGCCAATGCGACAAAATTGCTCACCACCGCATTGGCGCGATGGGCATGGGCCAGCCCCAGCCTGATCTCGATCGGCTGGACAAGGTCCATCAGCACGACACCTTCGGGCAGAAACCGGCGGCTATGCGAAGGCACCAGAGCCACACCAAGGCCACTCTGCACCAGGCTCAGGATGGTTTGCACCTGCGTCGCCTCCTGCGCCACATGGGGCAGGAAACCGGCGCTCTGGCAGGCCACCATCACGGTGGAACGCAGCACGCTGATCGGATTGTGTACCACAAAGGGCTCCTCTGCCATATCCTCGATCCGCAGCAGTTTGCGCCGCGCAAGGGGATGCGAGACGGGCAAGGCGACGACCATATGGTCCCGCTCCACCACATGCACCTTGACGCGCGGCTGTTCCATCAGCGGCAAACGAACCAGACCAATGTCCAGCCCGCCATTCTCGATCTTTTCGGCGATGTCGACGCTGGTGCCTTCTTCCAACACCAGTTCCACCTGCGGATAGTGCGCGCGAAAATGCTGGATCAGGCGCGGCAGCAGATCGAAGGTGGCCGATCCGACAAAGCCAAGCGCCAATCTTCCCAGTTCGCCGCTTGCCCCTTGGCGCACGGCGCGGCGCACCCCCTCGGCCTGCACCAGCGCCTCGCGCGCGGGTTCCAGGGCGGCCTGCCCGGCCGCTGTCAAGGAAACGCCGCGCGGGCTGCGCAGAAACAGGGGCGCGCCCAGCTCCTCTTCCAGCTTGCGGATGGCGACCGTCAGTGGTGGCTGCGAAATGTGCAGCCGTTCTGCGGCGCGGTGGAAATTGAGCGTTTCGGCCAGAACCGAAAAATAATGGAGTTGGCGCAGATCCATGCTTGCCTCGAAGCGATAGCGAATGACTATCGCTCTAAAGCAATTTAATATTGGGAGCAAGTTTGGCTCCTGCGGTACGCTCAAAGCAACCATAGGGGATGGAACTGGAATGGAACCGTTTTTGAAGATCGAGCGCGAGGGCGCCGTGGTCATCGCCACGCTGAACCGTCCCGAAGCGCGCAATGCCATCACCGAGCGCGAACATAGCCTTGAGATCGTTGATTTCTGTGCCGCCATGAAAGAGGACACCTCGGTCAAGGCCATCGTTCTGACGGGCGCGGGCAAAGCCTTTTGCGCAGGGGGCAATGTCAAGCACATGCGCGAAAGATCGGGCATGTTTGCCGGGTCGCCCTATGCGCTGCGCAACACCTATCGCACCAGCGTCCAACTCATCGGTCCGGCGCTCTACGAACTTGAAGTGCCGATCATCGCGGCGATCAACGGCGCGGCCATCGGCCTTGGCCTCGACATCACCTGCATGTGCGACATCCGCATCATGGCCGATACGGCGGTGGTGGCGGAAAGCTATGTGAAGCTGGGGATCATTCCGGGCGGGGGCGGTGCATGGCTGCTGCCGCGCGTCATCGGGATGGCGCGCGCCAGCCAGTTGACCCTGACCGGCGAAGCGATCAACGCCGCCACGGCACTGCAATACGGGTTGGTGAGCGAAGTTCTGTCCCCAGCAGACCTGCTGCCCCGCGCCCGCGCCATTGCCGCCGGCATTGCCGCCAACCCCGGCCACGCCACGCGCATGGCCAAGCGCCTGCTGCGCGAGGGCCAGTCAACCAGCCTGCCCTCGCTGCTGGAAATGGCGGCGGCCTATCAGGCGCTGGCGCATTACACAGATGACCATATCGAGGCCGTCTCAGCCTTTCTCGACAAACGCGATCCGGAGTTCAAGGATGCCTGAAACCCCTGACAACCAGCCAACCGGCCCCTTGGCCGGTCTCAAGGTGCTCGACCTGTCGCGGGTGCTGGCCGGGCCTTGGTGCAGCCAGATTCTGGGCGATCTGGGCGCCGAGATCATCAAGGTCGAACAGCCGGGCCAGGGCGATGACACAAGGCGCTGGGGCCCTCCGTTCCTTGATGATGGTTCGGGCGATTCCGCCTATTATCTATGCGCCAACCGCAACAAGCGCTCGATTGCCGTCAACATCGCCAATCCCGAGGGTGCCGAACTGATCCGCCGCTTCGCCGCCGAAGCCGATGTGGTGCTCGAAAATTTCCGGGTCGGCGGTCTGACCAAATACGGGCTGGATTATGATTCCGTCAAAGCCATCAACCCTTTGGTGGTTTATTGCTCGATCACCGGTTTCGGACAGGACGGACCCTATAAGGACCGCGGAGGCTATGACTTCCTGATCCAGGGCATGAGCGGGCTGATGAGCGTGACCGGCCTGCCCGATGGCGCGGCGGGCGGCGGGCCGATGAAGGTGGGCGTGCCGATCAGCGATCTGTCGACCGGACTTTACGCCGCCGTCTCCATTCTGGCCGCACTCAACCACCGCCAGCGTACAGGCGAAGGCCAGTGGATCGACTGCGCCCTGCTGGACACACAGGTGGCGCTGATGACCAATCAGGCCTCCAACTACATGAATGGCGGCAAGATTCCGGGGCGGCTTGGCAATCAACACCCCAACACCGTGCCCTATCAGGATTTCTCCTGCGCTGATGGCGACATTCTGGTGGCGCTCGGCAATGACCGCCAGTTCGTTGATTTCTGCGCATTGATCGGGCGGTCGGACCTGCCCAAGGATCCGCGATTCGCCACCAACGCCGGGCGCAGCCCCAACCGCGACGCGCTGATCGCCGAGATGCAGTCCGCGATCGGCACCTGGCAGTCCGACGACCTGATCGCGGCCATGGAGGCGGCGAAATTGCCTGGCGGACGGGTCAATTCCATTCCGCAAATCCTTGACGATCCCCAGATTGCGGCACGCGGACTGGTGAAGGAAATTGCGCGTGCCGACGGCACACCAGTCAAATTCACCGGCTTTCCAGCCAAGTTCTCGGCCACGCCGCCCAACTACCGCCACGCCCCGCCACGCTCCGGTGAGGATACCACCGCCGTGCTGAGTGATCGGCTGGGACTGTCAGAGGCTGAGATCGCAGCATTGAAAAACAACGGCGTTATTGCGGAGAGCTTGTCATGAGCGTGTTCAAAGGTCAGAATTTCATCGACGGCGCATGGCGCGACAGCAGCGTTCAGGTCGAAACCATCAACCCTTCCGATCTTGACGAAACGGTCGGCACCTATGCCAAGGCGACACCGGTCGAGGTCGAGGAGGCCATGGCCGCGGCCAAGCGCGCCCTGCCCGCATGGAGCGCCTTCAACATGCAGGCCCGCGCCGACATCCTGCGCAAGGCGGGCGACTTGCTTATGGCCCGCGCCACCGAAATCGGTCTGTTGCTGAGCCGTGAGGAGGGCAAAACCCGCCCCGAAGGCTATGGCGAAACGATCCGCGCCGCGCAATGTTTCCACTATTACGCGGGCGAGGTGGTACGCGCGCAGGGCCAGTGGTACAATTCCATGCGCGACGGACACAATATCATTGTCAGCCGCGAACCGGTAGGCGTTGTCGCCGCGATCACCCCCTGGAACTTCCCCATCGCGCTGCCGAGCTGGAAGGTGGCCGCAGCGTTGGCCTATGGCAATACGGTGGTGCTCAAGCCCTCCAGCTTTGTGCCGGGCGCTGCGATCATGCTGGCCAAGGTGCTGGAAGAGGTGGGCCTGCCCAAAGGCGTGTTCAACCTTGTGATCGGCGACGGCAGCGCGGCTGGCAACATCATGATCGACGCCGCCGATGCGCTCACCTTTACAGGCGGCACCGCAACGGGCCGCGTGGTGCTCAAACGCGCCGCCGAGACCATGACCAAGTGTCAGCTTGAACTGGGCGGCAAGAACGCGCTGGTGGTGCTCGATGACGCCGACATCGATCTGGCCGTAGAAATCGCCGCCAATGGCGCCTGGATACAAACCGGCCAGCGTTGCACCGGCACCGAGCGGCTGGTTGTGACCAAGGGCATTCATGACGAATTTGTCGAACGCCTGGCCAAAGCGGCGGCGGCCTATCGGGTCGGGCATGCGCTGGATGCCGATACGCAGATCGGCCCGGTGGCCAATGAGCCTCAGTTCAAGGGTAATCTGGAGTTCGTGGCCGATGCTAAATACGAAGGTGCCGAAGTGGCTTTTGGCGGCACGGCGGTCGAAGCGCGCACGCGCGGCCTCTACATGGCCCCCACCCTCCTGGTAAACACAAGGACCGAATGGGCCTGCAACCAGCATGAAAGCTTTGGCCCGATCGTCAGCGTGGTGAAGGTGGAGGATCTGGACGAAGCCATCGCCTCGGCCAATGCCTGCGATTATAAGCTTTCGGCAGGCATTGCCACCACAAACCTGAAAAACGCCGAACGCTTTCGCCGCGCCAGCCAAGCGGGCATGGTCATGGTCAACGCGCCGACGGCGGGGCTGGAATATCACGTACCGCTGGGTGGGCGCTCGCCCTCGGGCTATGGCCCGCGTGAAACGGGCGCGGCCAGCGCGGAGTTCTTCACCGAAAGCAAAACCAGCTACATCAACCACGGTGCGATCTGACCTGGAGAGGACATATGGGACAGAAAATCGGATTTATCGGCCTCGGCGCCATGGGCCTGCCGCTGGCCAAAAATCTTCAGCGCAAAGGCTTCGACGTCAACGCCTATGACATTGACCCGGCCCGCGCGGACGAGATCGTCGCTCTGGGCGGGCGCAAGGCCCACTCGATTGCCGAGGCAAGCAAGGGTGCTGCCATCGTCATCACCTGCCTGCCTGCCACGCCCCATGTGGAGGCGGTTGTCCTCTCGCCCGATGGGGTGCTGGCGCATATTGATGCGGGCGCCTTGCTGCTCGAAATGTCCACCATCGATGCCAATGGCACCGACCGCGTGGCCAAGGCCTGCGCGGCCAAGGGCATTGGTTTTGTCGACAGCCCGATCGGGCGACTTGTACTCCATGCCGAACGCGGTGAGTCCCTGTTCATGGTGGGCGCCACCGATGCCAATTTCGCGCTGGTTGAACCTCTGCTCCACGCCATGGGCAGGGACATATATCGCTGCGGCGGCGAAGGCATGGGCAGCCGGATGAAGCTGGTGAACAATTTCCTCCTTCTCACCATCGCGCAGGTTTCAGCCGAGGCCGTCGCGCTGGGTACCAAGCTGGGGCTGGATATTGACACGATCCTCAAAGTAACCGGGGGCACAACCGCACAGAATGGCCAGCTCCACACGCTGATGGTCAACAAGGTGCTCAAAGGCGACACTGTGCCCGGTTTCACCATCGATCTGGCCTTCAAGGACATGACGCTGGCGATGACAGCGGCGGCGGAAAACCGCATCGGCCTGCCGGTGGGCGCCTCGGCCCATGCTGTCTATGGCGGCGCGCGCGCCGATGCGGACTACGCCCGCAAGGATTACTCGGCCCTGCTGGACTGGGCCTGTGAGAGGGCTGGAATCAAGGCTCCGCGTACGGCCTGATTACGGCGCCCCTGTCTATATTAAACAGTATCGTTCGATTATGGACAGGGGCCGACCGCCTTGCTATGACTCGCCCAACTAGGGAGAGTCTTGATGAAAACTGCCGCATCCGCCGCCGCGTTGGCCCTCGCTTTGGCCAGCACCGCCCTGACCGGTCCCGCCTTGGCCCAAACCGCCCCAGCCGATCCCTTGGGCCAAGGCTTTCAAACCCCGCCCGACAGTGCCCGTCCCCGCGTATGGTGGCACTGGATGAACGGCAATATCTCGCAGGACGGGATCGCCAAGGATCTCGAATGGATGCGCTCGATCGGCATCGCCGGCGCGCAGGCTTTTGATGTCAACATCAACACGCCGCTGATTGTGCCCAAGCGGATCGGCTATATGACGCCCGAATGGAAAGAGGCTTTCCATTTTGCCGCGCAAAAGGCCGACAGCCTGAACATGGAATTGGCCATTGCCGCATCGCCGGGCTGGAGCGAGACCGGCGGTCCCTGGGTTAAGCCCGAGGATGGCATGAAAAAAATCGTCTGGTCCGAAACCGAAGTCACCGGCGGCGGCAAGAACGCCTTGCGCCTGCCCGATCTTCCCAGCGTTTCCGGCCCCTATCAGAACATGCCGCGCGGCGGCGCGTTTGCCGGCACGGACAAGGGCATGGGTTTCGGCACGGCCCATGGCGACATCGGCATCTATGCCTATCGCCTGAAGGCTGCTGCGCTGCCTTTGCCCAAGTTGACGCAGAACGGCGAGGAAATCGGCGATGCCGCGCTGCTCGCCGATGGCCGGCTTGACACGCGCCTGCCCGCCGCCAGCGGCACGGCCACAGAACCGGGCGCGCTGGACATTACCTTTGACAAGCCGCAGACCGTGCGTTCGGTCACGCTCTACATCGCCAATCTGGTCTTTCCCTTTACCGAGCCTGCCCTGCTGCCCCGCCTTGAGGTCCGCGAAGGCGATGGCTGGCGCTCGCTGGGTGAGGCGCATCTGACCACGGCGGCAACCACGATCGGGTTCCCGGCGGTGACCGCCCGCGAATTCCGGCTGGTTTTTGCCGAAAACACAGCCCGTGACACAAGCGGGTCTTTTGTCATGAAGCACCCGGCACGCGTGCAACTGGCCGAATTGCACCTGTCCGGCGATGCCGCGGTGGATCATTTCGAGGCCAAGTCCGGCCTTGCGGTCGTCAGCAACTACTATCAACTCGATCACAAGGCCGATGCGCAGGAGAGCGGCCTCGCCCCCACCGACATCGTCGACCTGACCGGCAAGCTGCGCCCCGACGGCACGCTCGACTGGCAGGTGCCCAAGGGACAATGGCGGATCGTGCGCATGGGCTGGTCGCTGACCGGCACGGTCAACCATCCGGCAAACCCCGAAGCCACCGGGCTTGAAGTGGACAAATATGATGGCGCGGCGGTCCGGCGCTATCTGGAAACCTATCTGGGCAATTATCGGGCTGCGGCTGGCGACAGCCTGATGGGCGCGCATGGCGTGCGAGCCATCGTGACCGACAGCACCGAGATCGGCACCGCCAACTGGACTCCGCGCGCGGTCGAACAATTCAAGGCCCTGCGCGGCTATGACCCAACGCCCTGGCTCCCCACACTGGCCGGTGTCCTGATCGGCACACGGGCGCAATCGGACGCATTTCTCTATGACTGGCGTCGAACTCTGGCCGATCTGCAAGCCTCACAACATTACGGCACGGTGGCCAAGGTGGCACATGAAAAGGGCCTGAAGGTCTATGGTGAGGCGCTGGAAAACGAGCGCCCTATTCTTGGCGATGACATGAGCATGCGTTCTCATGCCGATGTGCCGATGGCGGCAATCTGGACCTATCCGCTCGATAAGGGGCCGGCGCCCGGCTATCTGGCCGATATGAAGGGCGCCGCCTCGGTGGCGCATGTCTATGGTCAGAACCTTGCCGCCTCAGAGACCTTTACCTCCTCGATGCAGTTCTGGGCCCACGCCCCCGCTGATCTCAAGCCAGTGGCGGATTTGGCCTTTGCCTATGGCATCAACCGCCCAATCATTCACACCAGCGTCCATCAACCGGTGGATGACAAGGTGCCCGGCCTGTCACTGTCGCTGTTCGGCCAGTTCTTCACCCGCCACGAAAGCTGGGCCACGATGGCCAAGCCATGGATCGATTATC
Source organism: Novosphingobium sp. KACC 22771 (assembly GCF_028736195.1). Lineage (GTDB taxonomy): Bacteria > Pseudomonadota > Alphaproteobacteria > Sphingomonadales > Sphingomonadaceae > Novosphingobium. The sequence goes on from NZ_CP117882.1 coordinate 841,269, forward strand.
TCTCGCGCAGCGGCTATCTGCTGCAACAGGGACGCAATGTGGCCGATGTCGCCTATTTCTATGGTGAGGAACAGCCGCTGACCGCGCTGTTTGCCAAGGGACCGGCCAGCGACGCGCCCAAGACCCACGCCTATGACTTTTTGAGCGCCGACGCCCTGCTCGATCAGACCAGTGTGGACAAGGGCGAGGTCATCACCAAGGGCGGCGCGCGCTATGCGGCGATCTACCTCGGCGGTTCATCATCGCGGATGACGCTGCCGGTGCTGCGCAAGCTGGCGGCACTGGTAGAAGACGGGGGCACTGTGATCGGCAAGGCGCCCTTGTCCTCGCCCTCTCTGAAGGATGATCCGGCCGAATTTGCCGCGCTGACCGCCAAGCTGTGGGGCGGCAAATTGGGTTTGGGGCGGGTGATCGCTTCGGACAAGGTGGAGCAAGCTCTGGCAGACATCGGCGTGGCTCCGGCCTTTGCGCATAATGGCGCAGCAGACAGCCAGATCCTGTTTGTCCAGCGCCATGTCGAAGATGGCGAGATCTTCTACCTCACCAACCGGCTCAACCGGCGCGAGACCATCGAGGCCCGTTTCCGCGTCACCGGCAAGGCGCCGTGGCTGTGGCATGCCGAAACCGGTCAGTCAGAACCCTTGTCCTATCGCACCGAAGGCGGAGCCACCATTGTTCCGCTGGATCTGGCCCCGCGCGACGCCGCTTTTGTGGTATTCCGCCAGACAGCAACCGCCCCAGCCCTGACGGTCGCGCCAACGACGCCGAGCGAAGTGGCGAGCCTAGACAAGGGCTGGAGCGTCAGTTTCCAGAGCCAGCGCGGCGCGCCTGATGGCAGCATCACCCTTCCTGCACTCAGCCCGCTGAACACCTCAACCGATCCACGTATCCGCTATTTCTCGGGCGTGGCCACCTATCGCACCAGCTTTGCCGCCCCGAAGGGTCAAAGGGGCAAGCTCTGGCTCGATCTGGGCACGGTTGGCGATCTGGCGGAAGTGTCGGTGAACGGCAAACCCGTGGGCGCAGTCTGGCACGCCCCTTATCGCCTCGATATTGGCGATGCCATCAAGCGCGGCACCAACAGTATCGAGGTCAAGGTCGCCAATCTGTGGGTTAACCGACTGATTGGCGACGCTCAGCCTGATGTGGCGCAAAAGATCACCTGGACGTCGCAGAAGACCTATGGCGCGGCCGCACCGCTGCGCGCCTCGGGGCTGATCGGGCCAGTTAAGCTCTACAGCGAGGTGCCCGTCAAGTGAGGGGCGCCAAGTAAGAGCATGGAACGCGCAAGGGGATCACCCTTGCGCGCCTTCCTCCTGCCACACCTGCGCAAAGAACGGGCTGCGCTCGGCCGCATCATCATAGTCGGCCGAGTTTGTCTGACAGGTGGGGCACCAGTGCCCACCACGCAGATAAAGGTTGGGTGACATCTCGAAGCGGTGCCCGGCATGGCATTCCCACGGCGCGGGGGCATAGGGATCCGCGCCTTGGCCGCCGTGATAATGGCCGCCCCGGAACTGCGCCGCGGCTTTGAGATCCGCCTGGGTCCAATCCTGCGCCTCATCATAGCCATGGTCCAGCAGGCTTATCTCACGCGAAGGCTGGGCCAGCGGATAATCGGCCCAGTCGCGCGGAATCGCTTCCCACGCCGAGCGTGAGCCGAAATAGGCGCGGATATGGGCCTCGTCATTTTCGGCAAACCAGCGCAGCGAGCCGCCCGGCCCCTTGGCCAGCTTCTCCAATTGTCCACGCACAAGACCGGGCGCGATACGCGGGATCCAGCGGGCGGGCGCAGGCATATGCTGCGGCAATTGCGCAAAGAAATCATGGATCGACTGTTCGCGGAACGGCACCAGCTCTTGCAGGCGGTCACTGTCGGCATACCATTGGCCATGAAAATTGCGCGTCGCGGACCAGTGGGGCTGCATGATCCGGCGGTAATTGGGCATCTGGGTCGCCATGAACTCATGGTTCACCACCCGCGAGCTCGCACCCCCGCCGATGTTGTAAAAGCCGCGCCAGAAACCGTCGGGCACATCATCGGCGCAAACACCCGCCATCAGGCGGCCGCTGTCATTCGCTGTCGACCATTCGAACACGCCATTATAGGGGTTGTGGAAGATGATTGGATCGAAAGTCTTCCATATGTCGAAATGCGCCATGCCGCTCTGGCGCAGCGACACCCAATAACGCAGGCCCGATTCCGCAACCACCGCCTCGGCTTCGGTCTTGGTCACGGCGTAATGGTCAAAGGTGCTGATTTTGATGGGGTCGCCGGTACGCCCCCAATGGATCGGCGCGTTGCGGCTGCCGGTTTGCGCCACCGTGCCGATATAGACCAGCCTTGTGCTCTTGGGATCGCCAACCGTTTGGATCGCCCGCACGATGTTGCGCGCGCCGCCCACGTTCACCTTGGTCACCACTTCGGGCGGGAGACTGTCGGCCATCGGCGAGACCAGCCCGCCCACATGCAGCACGATGTCAGCGCCCTTAACGGCAGCCTCAATCGAGGCGTAATCGGTCAGGTCGCCCCAATAGACCTGCGCCAGCCCGCGCTTTACCGCATTGCGAACCACGGGATGGCGCTCCTCTTGGGCGCGCACCAGAATGCGCAGTGTGACGCCATCGCCCAGCGCCGCGATGCGCTTTATCGCCTCGCGGCCCATATTGCCCGTGGCACCCGTCAGCAGAACCGTCTTGCGCGTTGTCATATCCACTCCTCAGAACTGCGCCATTATTGAACGATGCCGTTCGAATTATCAAGATATGCTTTGCGTCCTGCCGATCACCAAGGATAAAATGGTGGCATGGCGCTGGCCCTGCCCGCAAATTCAGGCGCTCTTTTCTCGAGAAAGGCCGCCACACCCTCCTTGCCGTCACCGATGCTGGTGTAAAACATCGAGAGCGACTCAACGAGGTGCGCATCGAGCGGCGTGCTGTAAGCGCTGTTGCGCCAAGTCATCTGGCGGATCATGCCGATCGACACCGGCGAGCGATCCTTGACCAGCGAGAGAGCAAAGGCACGCGCCTCCTCCACCAACGTCTCGGACGCGCAGATCCGGCGCACGAGCCCTTTGGCCAGAGCCTCGGCGGCGTCAAAAATCTCGGCCCGGTAAAACCATTCAAGCGCCTGCTCCATACCCACAAGGCGCGGCAGAAACCATGTGGAGCAAGCCTCGGGCGTAATGCCCAGCTTGCCGAACACAAAGCCGAAACGCGCCTTTTCCGAAGCGAAACGAAAATCCATCGGGAGCAGCATGGTTGAACCGATGCCCACCGCCGCACCGTTCACCGCGCCGACAATCGGCTTGAGACAGCCCAGCATCGCCATCGCCACGCGCCCGCCCGTGTCGCGCACGCCCTGATGGATCTCTGGATCGTCGAGCCGGTCGCGCAAATCGGTCATCGTCGGGCGCAGACTTTCATCGAGGCCGAACACGTTGCCGGGCCGCGAAAGGTCCATCCCTGCACAAAAGGCCCGCCCCTCGCCCGTCACGATCACCGCGCGCACCGCATCATCGACGCTGGCGCGAGCATAGGCCGCCACCAGTTCCTCGCACATCTGCACAGTGAAAGCGTTCATATGTTCGGGCCGGGACAGCGTGAGCAGCAGGATGCCATCGCCATCCACCTCATAGCGCAGCGTTTCATAACCCATGGCTTTCACTCCTCACCGGCAAGACCGCCAGCCCGCGCCAGCGCGGCGCGGCATTCCGCCACAATCCGTTCGATCAATTCGGCGCAGCTGGGAATATCGTCCATCAGCCCAATGCCCAGCCCGGCCCACACAAGGCCGTCGTCGATCCTGCCCGCCTCCAGCGCCGCACGCCCGCGCGCACCGACGACCAGCGCCTTGATATCTTCAAAGGTAGAACCCGGCATGTTCTCGCGCTCCACCACTTCGAGCGAGGTGGCATTGGCAAAGACCCGCGCCGTATTGCGGAACTTGCGAAAGATCAGCCGTGTGTCACGTTCGCTCGCGCCCACCACGGCCTGCTTGATCGCGTCATGGATCGGCGCCTCTTTGGTCAGCATGAAACGCGTGCCCATCGTGATACCTTCGGCCCCCAGTGCAAGAGCGGCGGCCATGGATCGGCCATCAGCCATGCCGCCTGCGGCCAGAATGGGAATGGCCAACGCCCGCGCGGCGGCCGGAATCAGCACGAGGCCGGGCACATCGTCCTCACCGGGATGCCCGGCGGCTTCAAAACCGTCGATGCTGATGGCATCGGCCCCCGCCCTTTGCGCTGAGAGCGCATGACGCACCGCCGTGCATTTATGGATGATTTTGATCCCCGCCTCCTTGAAACGGGCGATAAATTCGGCCGGACTGCGCCCCGCCGTTTCCACCAGTTTCACGCCGCTGCGCACAATCACTTCCACATAATCGGCATAGGGTGGCGGCACCGCTGTGGGCAGGATGGTGAGGTTCACGCCGAACGGCTGATCGGTCATCGTCCGGCAACGCCGGATCTCGGCAGCCAGCGCGTCGGGCGTGGGCTGGGTTAGCGCGGTCAGAATGCCAAGCCCTCCCGCATTGGACACGGCGCTGGCCAATTCCGCGCGCCCCACCCATTGCATGCCGCCCTGGATGATCGGATAACGGGTGCCGGTGATCTGCGTTATGCGGGTTTTCATCAGTTTCTCCAAAAATCAGTCGAGATAGCTGAGCCCGGTCAGCTTTTCTGTCACAGCCCACAACCGCGCCGCCGCCGCCATATCCTGAGCAGCCGGCTTGATCCTGGCCGGAGCCGGTGCCCCCTTCATTTCGCCAAAGCCATCGGGGCCAAAAAAGCCGCCATTGACCGCGCCCTCCGCGCTGGCCGCAAACATCGTGGGCAGCGCACCCGCCGATGCCGGTTGGCCCAGAAAGGGCATCACCAGGGAAAGCACCGCGCTCACCATGTAATCGCCAAGGTGGAAGGCGCCCAACTGCTTGCGGTTGGCGCCAATGGATGTCTGCGCCACGCCGGGATGAACCGCGATGCTGCGCAACTTGCTGCCCAAACGCTCCAGTCGCGCGGCAAGTTCGCGGGCGAAGAGCAGATTGGCCAGCTTGGTCTGATTGTAGGCGCGCTGCGAGGAATAGGCCTTGGTCATCTGAAGGTCATCCCAATCGAACTTGCCGCCACCATGAACCATGCTCGACACAGTCACGATGCGCCCCGCAACCGAGCGTTCCAGCAGCCGGAGCAACAGGCCGGTCAGCGCGAAGTGCCCGAGATGGCCGATGGCAAAGGTCAATTCGAAACCGTCGGCGCTGGTGCGGCGTTCGCTGATCGGCTGAATACCGGCATTGTTGATCAGAGTATCCAGAACCTGCCCCTCGACCAGCAGCGCGGCGGCAAAGTCGCGCACCGCCTTGAGGCTGCCAAGGTCCAGCGGGCGAAATTCGACAACAGCATCGGGGCGCTTGGTGCGAATGCGCTGAACGGCGGCCGCGCCTGCCTCCATGTTGCGATCCGCGATGATGACATGGGCGCCCTGCTCGGCCAACGCGCGCGCCGCCTCATAGCCAATTCCGCTTGCCCCGCCTGTCACCAGCACCCGCTTGCCGGTCTGGTCGGGAATATCGCTCTCTCCCCAGTTGCGCACCACACTCTCCCTTTTATTCTTCCGACCGTCCCCAAAGATTATGACCGGCCCCCAACCCAAACACTGATAAATAGGCGCAAATTCACATAGCGTCGCCTGCGGTAAACATGGACAGTCGCCCGTAAACGGGATCATCCGCCCCGGCCCGGCCCACGGCCACGCCCTCGCTGCCGAAATCGTCGCCGGGCGCGGCGGCACGCTCCTCGGCCCAATCCAGGATGAAGGAGCGCCGCGCAAAGCGCCACACGCCCTCGCGCCGCTCATAATGATCGGCATAGCGGCCCCAGGCGATGAACTGTCGCTGCCGGTCCAGCGTCAGATGCCAGGCCCGCGCGCCGATCACCCCTTGCGCAACATCGCCGTCCAGCGCGAACAGGCACGAAAGCGCAACATGCGAAGTGGCCGACCATTGCGCCATCATGCCGGGCAGCCAGTCTATGTAGCCCTTGGCGCTGCCACAGTAATAGGGGGTGTGATCGTCCTCGGCATCGGGATGATAAAGACTGCGCAGCAAGGCGTAGTCACGCCGATCGATCCCGTGGCCATAGGCGGCCACGAGATGGGCCAGCGCCGCACGGTCGGCAGCCTCCTGAGGGCCGATGGCATGGGGCGCCAACATGGGCCTAGACCCCGAAACCGCCCGATACAGAGATCGTCTGCCCGGTCACATAGCGCGCGCGATCCGAGGCGAAAAATACCGCCGCCTGTCCGATATCACGCGCCTCGCCCCAGCGCTTGAGCGCCAGCAGCTTATGGGTTTCCTCGATCCATTTGGCGTCAAAATGACCCTGCGCGGTCAGTTCATGGAACATGCCCGCATCGATCACGCCCACCAGCACCGAATTGGCGCGAATCTCATGGCGCCCCTCCTCCTTGGCAATGCCCTTGATCAAGGCCTCGTTCGCGGCCTTCGGCGCCACCGACAGCCCGTCGAGCTTGGGCCACCAGTCATGCCCGGCCGAACCCAGATGCACGAAAGAGCCGCCGCCTGCCTGCCGCATATGCGGTATCGCCGCCTGCGCCGCGTTGAAAAAACCGAAGACCTCGACCTCCACCGCCTGCCTGAACTGATCCTGCGTGACATCGGCGAGATAGACCTGCGGTACCAGCGGCCCTGCGCCCCACACCACAGTATGCACCCGGCCATGCCGGGCGACGGCGGCATTGAAGCCGGCCTCCACCTGCGCCCGGTCGCGCACGTCAAGCTGGTGGATGCTCGCCTCCACACCCAGAGCCTGAATCGTTGCGACGGTCGCTTCTGCCACATCGCGCTTGGAACGATAACAGATCGCCACATCGGTGCCCGCGCGGGCGAATTCTTCGGCCACACCCTTGCCGATGCCGCCACTGCCGCCAAAGATCAGGGCCGCGCCTTTCGGGAAATCCATGCTCTCTCTCCTATGCCTTGTAATCATTGCCCGATGAACAACGTGCGTTTCCTGCTGCCCAGAGCCGCGCGCGCCGCAGCAAAATCCTGTGTGCGGCCACATGCCCGCTGCTGTTCAGCCTCGAAGGCGAGGACATCGGCAAGGTCATGATCCATGGCATAATTGATCTGTCGCCGGATCGCGCCCATCGCCCGCGTCGGCCCTTCGGCCAATCGTGAGGCCAACGCCAGCGCCTCGCTGCGCACAAAGGAATCGGGCATGACACTGGCGGCAATTCCGGCCGCCTTCGCCTCATTGGCACCCAGCCTTTCGCCAAACAACGCCATCTGCATCGCACGGGCCCGCCCCATCGAACGGGCCACCAGCCATGTTGCGCCGGTGTCAGGCACCAGCCCAACGCCCACCTGCGCCAGCTGGAGGTAGGAGCGCTGCCCCATCACCAGCAGATCACCCATCAGCGCAAGCCCCACAGCCGCTCCGATCGCCGGGCCGTTCACCGAACAGACCAAGGGCATCGGCAAATCGGCAAGCAGTTTCATCAAGGGGTTCGCCCGCTGCTCCAGTACCGCGCCCAGATCATCGGTCAGGCCAGTATAAGCGTCTCCGTCGGGTTCCATGTCGGTGCCGACGGAAAAGAACTGCCCCTCGCCGGTAAGCAGAATGGCCCGCGCCCGTTCTTCAACCGCCGCCAGCACGGCGTGCTCTACCTCCGCCAACATGCGCGTGGTAAGGGCATTCAGACGGTGCGGGCGACTGAGCACAATAATCACCACGGCCCCCGACCGTTCAACCTTGATGTCCTGATACAAATGCCTCTCCCCTGTGCTTGCCAGCCCCCGCCATCTGCAGGTGTCGGGCGGGTGGCTGGCCGAGGTCTTGTCCGATCGCTGTAATCACACCGCCTCGATCACGTTTTCGATCACCATCGCGATGCCCTGACCGCCGCCGATGCACATGGTGATGAGGCCATAGCGCCCGCCGGTGCGGCGCAATTCATAAGCCGTCTTTACTGTCAGGATCGCGCCGGTCGCGCCAATCGGATGGCCCAGCGCAATGCCGCTGCCATTGGGGTTGAGCTTGTCCGGGTCAAAGCCCAGTTCGCCCGCCACGGCCAGCGCCTGCGCGGCAAAGGCCTCATTGGCCTCGATCACGTCCATATCGGCCAGCGTCAGCCCCGCACGGCTCAAAGCCACAGGCACCGCCTTCACCGGCCCCACGCCCATCAGCGCCGGTTCCACCCCGGCATGGCCCCAACTCACGATCCGGGCCAGCGGCTTCAGTCCCTTGGCCGCCACCGCATCGCCCGTGGCCAGCACCACCGCCGCCGCGCCATCGTTGATCCCGCTGGCATTGGCGGCGGTGACGGTGCCGTCTTTCTTGAACACCGGCTTCATGGCGGCAAGGCTCTCGGCATTGGTGCCCGTGCGCGGATGTTCGTCGGTGTCGAACACGGTCACGCCCTTACGCGTCTTGATCTCGACCGGCAGGATCTGCTCCTTGAAGCGCCCTTCCTCGATGGCCCGGATCGCGCGGGCATGGCCCTCGACCGCCAGCGCATCCTGCGCCTCGCGGGTGACGCCGTGGCGCTCGGCCACGTTTTCCGCCGTCACGCCCATGTGATAGCCGCCCACCGGATCGGTCAGCGCCTGCACCATCGCATCGACCAGTTGCGCGTCGCCCATCTTGCGCCCCCAGCGCTGGCCATGGTCGTGATAGGGGGCGTTGGACATGCTTTCCACCCCGCCCGCCAGCGTCACATCGGCCTCGCCCAGCTTCATCATCTGCGCGGCCGAAACAATCGCCTGCAGCCCCGAGCCGCACAGGCGGTTAACCGTCAGCGCCGGGGTTTCCACCGGAATGCCCGCATTGAGCGCCGCCACGCGGGCGACATAGGCATCCTTCGAACTGCTGGGCACGACCTGGCCGAAAACGACATGGCCCACATCGCCCGCCGCCACGCCCGCGCGGCGCACCGCCTCGGCGGCCACAAGGCCCGCCAGTTCGGAGGGCATGAAGCTTTTCAGCCCGCCGCCAAAATCGCCGATCGCCGTGCGCGTGCCGCTGACGATATAGATATCAAACATTCTCATCCCCATTCAGATGTCTTCTTGGCGATACTGCCACGTCGCCCCTCGCTTCCGGCGCCTGCAGGAATCCGGAAAGCTCAAGAAGCTCGAAACTTGAATTTCACATTTGCGTATTATTTTTCCACTTTAGATACGCATATGCAAACATTTTTTTTCGATAGGACGATTTTGCGAATCAATTCCCTTGCGGTAAATGGCAATAGCCCCTAATTCTACCGCAAACCCTCCATGGCAGAAATTCAGGCACAGCAAGAAAAATGACCATCCAGCGCGAAACGATGCCCTATGATGTGGTGGTGGTCGGCGGGGGTCCTGCGGGGCTTGCCGCCGCCATCCGCATCAAGCAGCTCAATGCCGATCTGAGCGTCTGCGTGCTGGAGAAGGGGTCCGAGATCGGGGCGCATATTCTCTCGGGCGCGGTGGTCGATCCGCGCGCGATGGATGAATTGCTGCCCGACTGGCGCGACAGCGATTGCCCGTTGGCGCAAACCCCGGTGACGGACAATTGGCACTGGGTGCTGACCAAGGGCGGGCATTACGCGGTGCCCCATGCGCTGATGCCGCCGTTTATGAGCAACCACGGCAATTACACCGCCAGCCTCGGCAATCTGTGCCGCTGGCTGGGGGGCAAGGCCGAGGAACTGGGGGTGGAGATCTTCCCCGGCTTCCCGGCGGCGGAATTGCTCTATGATGGTGATCGCATCATCGGCGTGCAGACCGGCGATATGGGCGTGGACCATGAGGGCAATCCGAAGCCGGATTACCAGCCCGGCATGAACCTGACCGCCAAATACACGGTGCTGGCCGAGGGCGCGCGCGGGCATCTGACCAAGCGGGTCAAGGCCAAGTACGATCTTGAGCGCGATTGTCAGCCGCAGGTCTATGGTCTGGGCATCAAGGAATTGTGGGACATTGCGCCCGACAAGCATGTGCCGGGGCGGGTGCTGCACACGCAGGGCTGGCCGCTGTCGGAGAGCGAGAGCTGGGGCGGCGGTTTCCTTTATCATCAGGCGGGCGGGCAGGTCGCGCTGGGGTTTGTGACGGCGCTCGATTACAGGAACCCGCATGTGTCTCCTTACGAGGAATTTCAGCGCTGGAAGCAGCATCCCGCGATTCGGGCCATCCTCGAAGGCGGCAAGCGGGTCAGCTATGGCGCGCGGGTGATCAACGAGGGCGGATGGCAGAGCGTGCCGCATCTGGCCTTCCCGGGCGGGGTGCTGGCCGGGTGCAGCGCGGGCTTTGTCAATGTGCCGCGCATCAAGGGCAGCCATACGGCGATGAAGTCGGGCATGCTGGCCGCCGAGGCGATTGTGGAGGCGATCACAGCGGGCCATGAGGGCACGCAGCTGGATGGCTATGAGGCCACCTTGCGCGAAAGCTGGATCGCGGACGAGCTGAAGCTGGTGCAGAATGCGCAGCCCCTGGTGGCCAAGTTCGGCGGGGCGCTGGGGACGGTGCTGGCGGGCGCGGATATGTGGGCGCGGTATTTGAAGGTGAACCCCTTCGGCGCGATGGCGCACCACACCGACGCCGAGGCAACGGGAAGGGCCGATCTCTACCAACCCATCGCCTATCCCAAACCGGATGGCGTGATCAGCTTCGACCGGCTGACGAGCGTGTCCTTCTCCTTCACCAATCATGAGGAGGACCAGCCCTGCCACTTGAAACTCACCGATCCCTCGGTGCCGACACGGATCAACCTGCCGCGCTATGCCGGGCCGGAGGCGCGCTACTGCCCGGCAGGGGTCTATGAGTTCGTCGATGTTCCGGGCGGCGAGGGCGATGCCAAGCGCCTCCAGATCAACGCCCAGAACTGCGTCCACTGCAAGACCTGCGACATCAAGGACCCCACCGGGAACATCACATGGGTCGCGCCCGAAGGCGGCGGCGGGCCGAATTATCCCAATATGTGAATTGAATATCAGGATAGGGGAGAGCGATGAAGCTTTTGGTACCGATCAAGCGTGTGCTTGATTACAATGTGAAGCCTCGTGTGAAGGCGGATGGGACGGGCGTTGATTTGTCGAACGTCAAGATGAGCATGAACCCGTTTGACGAGATCGCGGTGGAGGAGGCGGTACGTCTGAAGGAGCGGGGCGTGGCGAGCGAGGTGGTTGTCGTGTCCATCGGTCCGGCCAAGGCTCAGGAGACGTTGCGTTCGGCGCTGGCGATGGGCGGGGACCGGGCGATATTGGTGAGCACGGAAGAGACGGTTGAACCGCTGGCGGTGGCCAAGATCCTGACGAAGATCGTGGCGGAGGAAGCGCCGGGTCTGGTGGTGCTGGGCAAGCAGGCGATTGATGATGACAGCAACCAGGTGGGCCAGATGCTGAGCGGCCTGACGGGGCGGCCGCAGGGGACGTTTGCCTCGAAGGTTGAGGTGGATGGCGAGCATGTGCTGGTGACGCGCGAGGTTGATGGGGGGCTGGAGACGGTGAGGCTGGCTCTGCCCGCGATTGTGACGACGGACCTGCGGCTCAATGAACCGCGCTATGCCAGCCTGCCCAACATCATGAAGGCCAAGTCGAAGAAGCTCGAGACGAAGAGCCCGGCCGATTACGGTGTGGACATCACGCCGCGCCTGAAGGTGCTGAAAGTTGCCGAACCTGGGTCACGCAGCGCAGGCGTGAAGGTGGCCGATGTCGATGCGCTGGTGGGCAAGCTCAAGGAACTGGGCGTCGCCTGAGGGCGGACGCCACTGCAAAGGATGGGATGATGGCACAGGTTTTGGTGTGGGCCGAGCATGACAATGCGGTTTTGAAGGATGCGACCCTTTCGGCGGTGAGCGCGGCCTCGCAACTGGGTGAGGTGTATGTGCTGGTGGCGGGCGCGGGCGTTGGCGGTGTGGCCGAGGCGGCGAGTGGAATCGCGGGCGTGGCCAGGGTGCTGGTGGGCGATGATGCGGCCTATGAACATGGTTTGGCCGAGAATGTCGCGCCGCTGGTGGTGGGTCTGATGAGCGGCTATGACGCTTTTGTGGCGCCCGCCACGACCACGGGCAAGAACATCGCCCCGCGCGTGGCGGCCTTGCTCGACGTGGCGCAGATCTCGGACATCCTGAGCGTGGAAGGGCCCAAGACTTTCACCCGCCCGATCTATGCGGGCAATGCGATCGCGACGGTGGAGAGCAGCGACACCAAACTGGTGATCACCGTGCGCACCACCGCCTTTGCCAAGGCAGCGGCGGAGGGCGGCAGCGCCTCGATCGAAACCGTCGCCACGACGGGCGACGCGGGGCTGTCCAGCTTCGTCGGCGCGGAAATCGCCAAGTCGGAACGCCCCGAACTGACCAGCGCCAAGGTTATCGTCTCGGGCGGGCGGGCCTTGAAGGATGCCGAGACCTTTGCCGCCACCATCCTGCCGCTGGCCGACAAGCTGGGCGCGGCGGTGGGTGCAAGCCGCGCGGCGGTGGACGCGGGCTATGTGCCCAATGACTATCAGGTCGGCCAGACCGGCAAGATCGTCGCGCCGCAGGTTTACATCGCCGTGGGCATTTCCGGCGCGATCCAGCACCTGGCGGGGATGAAGGACAGCAAGACCATCATCGCCATCAACAAGGACGAGGACGCGCCGATCTTCCAGGTGGCCGACATCGGGCTGGTCGCGGATCTGTTTAACGCCGTGCCCGAGATTACCTCAAAACTCTAAGGACATCCCATGTCGATCCTGATTGACAAGAATACCAAGGTCATCACGCAAGGGATGACCGGCAAGACCGGCACTTTCCACACGCAGCAGGCGCTGGCCTATGGCACGCAGATGGTTGGCGGCGTTACCCCCGGCAAGGGCGGCACGATCCACGCTGAAACCAATCTGCCGATCTGGAACACGGTTGCCGAAGCCAAGGCCGTTTCGGGCGCGACCGCTTCGGTCATCTACGTTCCGCCGCCATTCGCGGCCGACTCGATCCTCGAAGCGATCGACGCCGAAATCGAGCTGATCGTCGCGATCACCGAAGGCATCCCCGTGGCCGACATGGTCCGCGTGAAGCGCGCCCTTTCGGGTTCGAAGTCGCGCCTGATCGGTCCGAACTGCCCCGGCGTGCTGACCCCGAACCAGTGCAAGATCGGCATCATGCCCGGTTCGATCTTCAAGGAAGGCTCCGTGGGCGTTGTCTCGCGCTCGGGCACGCTGACCTATGAAGCAGTGTTCCAGACCACCAACATCGGCCTTGGTCAGACCACCGCTGTCGGCATCGGCGGCGACCCGGTCAACGGCACCAACTTCATCGACGTGCTCGAACTGTTCCTGGCCGACGAAGCCACCAAGTCGATCATCATGATCGGTGAAATCGGCGGCAGCGCCGAAGAAGAAGCGGCCCAGTTCCTCAAGGACGAAGCCAAGCGCGGGCGCAAGAAGCCGATGGCCGGCTTCATCGCGGGCCGCACGGCGCCTCCGGGCCGCCGCATGGGCCACGCCGGTGCGATCGTTTCGGGCGGCCAGGGCGGCGCCGAAGACAAGATCGCGGCGATGGAAGAGGCGGGCATCAAGGTCTCGGCCAGCCCCAGCCTGCTCGGCGAAACGCTCGCCGAAGCGCTCAAGAGCTGGAATTAAGTTAAACGCCGGGCGGGATTGGCCATCTGTGGTTAACCCCGCCCGGTGTTAGAAGAATGCCATGTGCCGGCCATCCCGGTTCAAACGCGCACTGGTCGAGGATGTCGATGCCCTCGGGCGCCCATCGCCACGCACATTCCGAGTAAATGTCACGCGATATGTGGCCTGCGAGTGGGCGGGGCAAACTGGCAATCGTGATCGAAAGCCTCGCGCTGGGACTGACAGAGGCAAAATACCGGGCCCGTTCAAAAATCAAAGGGCGACTATGCTCAAGCGCCAAAATCAAGCCGACGCGTCTGCCCCTCAAGGCAAAAGAGAATATCCGCCGACTCGAAATATGGCGCCTTTGCTGCCATAAGGCACTCCGTCACAAAAACAGGCGCTCACGCAAAAATATCGCCTTTTGAAGGCAAGGCGGCGTTCACTGCATTGATGCGGCGGTCAACCCACAGCCCAAAAGGTCAGCATCGAGATCGACAACGCGACCGCCTGCGCCACAAGCAAACATTTATAATCTGCCGTAAAAATTGGCATCCAACCCATAGCAACTCTCCCACGTCACGTCTCTGCGTAATCATGTAAGTATGATCTTACTTCTTTTTCGGATCGTGCGAAAGTGCAAATTTAGATACCGGGAAGAAACCCATCATCCAATATCATCTGCGGTGGCCCGCCCCGCAGCCCCTCCATCATAACCAGAAGCGTTCGGCTGAATGATCCGATCAGATTGAGCAGCCGAGGCAAAAAATTACCGGCCAGCATCATGGTAACGAGTCTGGACACGTGATCTGAATTTACCAGCATGGTCAGTAGCTGGTTCCTGATGATCGAGCCCGGTCGCTCCTCCTAAATTTGCCCGCGCCACCCAGAACCCGTGAAGCTTTCCGTAAACTTGATCCGCTGGACAGCGGGATCAAGCATCACGGACATCTGCGCGGATTGCAGGCCATCGGATTCGATGCTGATGCGCGCAAGACCGGGTTCTCCTGTCGGGCGGAGCACTGCCAGCGCACGACCATGCCAAGTCTTTGCGACGGATTGCCGAAAACTGCCAATCCCACGAGGATTGGCATTGCCCAATGCCACCAACTCCACCGGCCCCGATACATCGGCGCGAAAGATGTGGGCGGCATCCGGAACAAGCAAGCCCGACCTGTCAACGATCTCGATTGTCACATAAACCAGATCGTTGCCATCAGGCGCGATCCGCTTGCGGTCCGGCTTGAGGCGAAGCGTGTCGGGGGCGCCCGCTGTCTCCAGCTTGCGGCGCGCAACAGGCCTGCTTCCCACAAGGGCGGTAACAAGCAGTGTGCCCGGCTCATAGGGGACATCCACATGCGTTATCGCGCCCTTGCTCACATCAATCGTCTGGTCAGAGACAAGGCGGCCATTCAGTTCCACCTTGAACCTTTCGGCCCGCGAAAACACCGACACAGAAAGGCTTTTGCCCTCGGCACCTGGCCAGGTCCAGCTTTGCAGTTCGTCGCGCCACCCCCACAGGAAAGGCACCTCCCGCCGCCCATCCGGGATTGGCCGCTGGACGGCGATCTCAAGAGGGCTCAGCCCCCAGACGACATCGCGGGCCAGGGACTGCGGCCGCTGAGCGCCGATCAGGTCAATGTCCCCGCACCCGGCGCCGAACCAGGGGTATTCGGCTTCACCGGGCTTGTCGCCGGTCAGACCCGTTCGCCCGATCCCTGCCTCGCCAAGATAATCCATCGCCGTCCAGACAAAGTCGCCGATCAGGTAGGGCGATTTCTCGGTCAATCGCCAGATTTTATCGACGTCGATGGGAAAGCTCTCCGTACCGACCATAACACGGTCGGGAAATTTGGCGTGATCGCGCTCATAGGAGGACAGCCTGTAATTGTAGCCTGCCACGTCGAGGAACTGAAAAGCCGCCTGATCCGGTTTCCCGCCGGGGCCGGTCACATCCGGCCCAGCGCTTCCGGGAACCGCCTGCGTCACGGGCCGCGTCGGATCAAGGCGGCGGGTTTCGTCGGCCAGCATCCGCGCCGTAGCGACGCCATCGGGTTCGCCGCGCTCCGGGATTTCATTGCCGATGCTCCACATGAATATGCTGGGATGGTTGACCCCGCGGCGCACCATGGCGGCAAGATCCCGCTTCCACCAGCCATCGAAATAGAGGCCGTAGTCATCCGGGTTCTTGCTGACCCGCCACATGTCAAAACCTTCTTCCACCACGAGCATCCCCAGCCGGTCACAAGCTTCAAGGAAAGCGGGCGAGGAAGGGTTGTGCGAGGCGCGCAACGCGTTGAACCCACGCGCCTTGAGCAGTTCGACCTTGCGTTCTTCGGCGCGATCAATGGCCGCCGCGCCCAGCAGGCCATTGTCGTGATGGATGCAGCCGCCGCGCAGCTTGAAGGGCTTGCCGTTGATCCGCAGACCGTTGACGGCGTCGATTTCGATCTTGCGGATGCCGAGCGGCGCAATCATCCGATCGATGGTCCTGCCCCCTGCCACGAGCAGGCATTCAACCTCGTACAAGGCCGGATTGTCCGGTGACCACAGGCGCGGACGCGCAAGATGAAGCTGCGCGGGCACATCCACGGCGCCGGTGCCCTCCGCGATGATCTTGCCGCCCGAGTCGCGGATACGGGTGATGACAAAGCTTTCCGACGCGGCATTGATGGTCCTGGCAACCACATGGACGGTCGCGGCATCCGCCGTGACAACCGGCGTTGTGACCGTCAGGCCCCACTGTTCAAAGCGGGTCGCGCGCACGATGTTCAACCGAACATGCCGGTAGATGCCCGAGCCTGAATACCAGCGGCTGTTGCGACCGATATTTGCCACCCGCACAGCCAGCACATTCCGTCCGGACAGATCGAGATGGGGGGTCAGATCAACATCGAAGGGCGAATAGCCGTTGGGATGCTCTGCCACCAGCCTGCCGTTGAGCCAGATCTGGGCGTTCATATAGACGCCGTCGAATTCAAGTTCGACATGCGCATCGGGCGCAAGCGGTGGCAGGGTGAAGTGCTTGCGATACCAGCCCACGCCACCGACCGTATAGGCCGTTGGAGCGCCGTTGGCGCTGTGCGCAAGGGCCTGATTGTCATTGAGCCGCGCATCGAACGGACCGATCAGACGCGGCGATTGCGCGACCTTTTGCCACAGCGGCGCTGTATCGGCCTCCCGCAGAACGCCGTTCAAGGCCAGATCGCTGCCGGGCAGATCCTCGATACTCCAGTCGTGAGGCAGATCGAGGGGACGCCACGCATCATCATCGAATGATTCTGCCCCCAGGGCTTCGCCATCGCCCCTATGAAAGCGCCAATCGGCGTCAAAGGCCTGACCGCGCCGATCGACCTCCAGCCTTTCAGCGCGGGCCAGCACAGGCCTAGCCAAGGAAGGGAAAGCCCGGCCCAGCGCACCTGCTGCAGCGGACATCTGCAACAAGGCGCGGCGCGAGAAAATCAGGTCTTTGCTCCGGCTCATCCCTCTTCCCTTCCTTCCCTGCGAAGATGCTTCACCCCAACCTTGCGAACAGGCATCACAAAACGTGCTTCCGCTGGCAGGCAGCCCTTCGATCTGTTCGATGCCCTATCCGTTTATTCAAGGGATCTTCTTGATCGGCATAATCGCCACGGCACCCAGGAGGGCAAAGGCCGATGCGGCGATGAACACCGCAGGATAGTTGCCTCCCGGCACTCCGCCGATGACGAGAAAGGCCGGGGCTATGACCGGGGCCAGCGACTGGGGCAAAGTGTTGGCGATCTGGAAGATGCCCATATCCTTGGCGCTGCTATCCGGGTCGGGAAGCACTGCGGCAACCAGAGCGAGGTCAACGGCATAATAGACACTGATGCCGATTCCGGCGATGGCCGATCCGATCAGAAACTGGATCACGCTCTGCGCCATGCCGGTTGCCACCAGGCCGGCGGCCCCGATCACAGCGGCAACAAAGACGAAAGGCTTCCGGCGCCCCATCCTGTCCGACAGCCATCCGGCGGCGGGCGAGATCACCAAAGTGATCACCGCGCCGATGCTGCCGTTGATGAAGATCAGCCGGGGCACCTCGGACATCGGCTGTTTCAGCCGGTCGGACAGGAAATAAACCGAGTAGGCCTGAAGATAGGCGATCCCCATGACGACGAGAAATCGGCTGAGCCACGCCCAGTAGAAATCGGGATGTTCACGCGGATCGACGCGGAAAGACAAGAGGAACCGGCCTATTCCGGCCGCAGTTTCGGAAAAGGCGGGGGCGGGACTGTCTTGGAACATCGGCAGGATCATCGCGAGGCTCAAGACAGTGCCCAGCCAAGGCGCGAGGAAAAGCAGATAGGCATTGTCAGCCGTGAACTGGGTGAGGAAAGTGCCCAGTACCACCGCCACGATGATGGTGAGGCCCAGCAGGCCCGAAACCCGGCCCCGCTGGGCTTCGGGCACCTTGTCAGGCAGCAGGGCGTTGAGCGCGGCCTGATTCGCGTTGAACCCGATCTGGGCGATCACCCAGCCGAGGCCGAACAGGGTGATGTCGTGCGTGGCGCTCATCAGCAGCAGACCCGCCCCGCCCCCCGCGACGCCGACAATCATCCACAACTTGCGCCTTCCGATGCGCGCGCTCGTGTGATCGGAGATATGGCCCCATATGGGCGTGGCGATGATCGAGGCGAGCGCGCCGACGCCCAGCACCAGACCAAGCTGGCTCATCTTGCGGGCGGGGTCCGCAATCTCCGCGAGCCTTATGGCAATGGTCAGCGTAACAGGGGTGATCAGCCCCAGCCAATTGCCGCATTGGGCAATCCAATAAGCCGCGATGAAGGGGCCACTTGCCCGCCCGGCCACCCCGGTCGCCATTCAGAACGCCCGGATCATGGTGAGATCCGCCGCGAATTGTCGCAGCACACCGCCATCGGCCTTGCCGTTTCGAACCGCCGTCAGGGCGCGCTGCCAAGCCGCGCGATCGACACTTTCGAACACTTGCGGCAATTTTCTTTCACCCTTGGCGTTGGCAATGCGCAAGTCGGCAGGGCTGGCCGATCCATCCCCCCGGAGCGCCAGACGCAACGTGCGGCCAAAGCCAAGCGCATCGATCCGTTGGCCCGTTCCCGCACTGCCCGCCGTGGCAAGGCCTTCAAACAGTTTCTCCCCTGCCAAGCCGCGCACCACGACCGCATGCGGGGTATGCCAGATATGGGTGAGCACAAGTGACTGGCCCAGCGCGCGCGCCGTGCGCACCATGTCCAGCACAGCCTGCAACGGCAAGGCCAGATCGCCCACCTGGTTGATAAGGATCGTGGATGTCGTCGCCAGATGCTGGACCAGATCGGCGCAGTGGCGCAGCAAGGTCGGATCGCCGGCATAGCGTTCCGCCAGTTCGACGACCACTCCGGCCTGTTCCGCCCTGTCGGCCAGCGCCAGAACAGCGTTCGCAGCGGTCATGCCCGGATCGGCAATGATAATGGCGCGGGCGCCGGCATCGACTGCGGCCGTCGCGCGTGCCGTCCAGTCCCCCTGACCGGCGATCAGCATCACGGCAGCAGAGCCGCCTTCCTCCGGCGCGCGATAAGACAGAGGCAAACTGGCCAGCGTCTTGCGCAGCCTTTGCTGAAGGCCGGGTGCTTCAGCGGCAATGGTCAATGGCAAAGTCATGGCAGTTCTCCGATCGCGCTCACGCTCGCTTTCGTGGCGACATCGATTACGAAGTCGAAATCCTGCGCGATCGCAGCAAGCGCAGGCACCGCACTCCGGTCGCCATGGGCCGCGGCGTAAAGCGCGCGCCATTCCTCGACATAGCCGTTGCGATCAAAGGGGCCGATCTGCCGGATTGCGCCAGAGGCATCGGTAATAGTGGCGATGGCCGACCCGCCGTGGACATAGGACGGTGTAAACCGGATACGCAACACCTGCGCATCGGTCACGACCTCCAGATCCCAATAGACCTCACCATGAAGGTGCATCGTCCCATTGAGCTGCACCGCGCACCCTCCCGCCTCACCGGCGATCAGATAGCCGAACGGTGCCAGTTGCCGCGCCGACCATATCTGCAGCTCACGCCAGTCCGGCAGAAATTTGCGGACAAGCGGAAGGTCATGCACGGCCAGCCCAAGGATGAGACCGTGGAACGTCTGGCGGACCAACTCAGGGGTCATCTCGCCGGGCATGGTAAAGGCCAGGTCGGGACGGCCGGTCACTTCGCTCGCCCAGTTTTCAAAACGATCATTGAGCGGCAGCACGATGCTGGAGCGGATGCTGCGCGCGCGGGTGGGCAGATCGCCGAGCGCATCCTGCAAGGCGCGCCATGCCGGATCGAAGACATGCATTGCGCCAACCACCAACGGGACGCCGGTTTCGGCTGAAACCTCGGTGATAGCCCGCGCTTCGTCCGCGCTGTTGGCCAGCGGCTTTTCGCACAGCACCGCTTTCTTGCCCGCGCGCATCGCAGCGATCACCTGATCGGCATGAAATTGCTGGGGACTGCAAATGGCGACAACATCAACGGCAGGGTCGGCCATCAGCGTCTCGATCGAGACGGTATGGCGCATGCCAGCATTGGACGCCACTGAGGCCGCCAGATCCCCATTCACGTCCATTACGCAAACAGGTTTGAACAGATCCGGAAGATGGGCCAGCGTCGGCAGGTGAATGGCCTGGGTGACCGGCCCGGCGCCAGCAAAGCCGACGCCCAAGGGTTTGCTTCCACTCATGCCATGTCTCCGGCAAAGGCGGGATGGGAGGCAAGGAAATCATAGGAAGCCCGGCTGCTTTCCAGCGCTGAGGGCAGGTTCGGCACATCGACCTCCACCACGAACCAGCCGTCGAAACCGGCGGGCAGAGCCTCGAACACCGCATCGAAGTTGACCATGCCCCGCCCCGGCTCTGTCCAGAGGTGACGGGTGCCGATCGCCGCCATGTAATCATCCTCATAGCGCAACGTCTGACGGAAGGCCGCAGGATCGACATCCTTCAGATGCACCGCAACCAGCCGGTCAGCATAGTCAGCGATGATCCGTTCCGGCACCATGCCCGCCCACAGGAGATGGCCAGTGTCCGGCCCGAAACCCAGACTGGACCCGGCGGTCATATCAAGCACGGCGCGGGTTTCCTCCTCCGTCTCGATAATCATAGCGACATGGGGATGAAGGGCGAAACGCACCCCCTCCGCAAAGCCCGCATCGGCAAGGCGGGCGAGTGTCTCGGCGATCCGCTTTGTCCGCTCGGCAGATCCGTTTTCACCAACGGCGGGGTTGGCGAAGCGCGCCATGTCGATGTTGCCCGCCACGAAAGTGCTCCCGACGCCAAGGGCAGCCAGCGTTCCTGCATGCGCCTTGGCCTGTTCGACGATGGCGCCCTGTTTTTCGGCAAGGTGAAAATCTCCGGCGAAATAGCCGGGCGCCGGGGCAAAGCCGTATTCGTCCAGAATGGCCTTGTACTGCCCGATCGTCATGCTTGCAGGCACATCGGTGTGAAGGGCGCGAAACCCCGTTTGCGCCAGATCAGTGAGAGCTTCGCGCAAATTCTGCTCGGTAACGCAAGGACCCAGGGGTCCGGTGACCCATGGCAGCGGATTGATCGCGACTCGCTTCAACAGACAGCCTCCCCACAGATGGCTTATGGTTCTTTTGCCGAACTTATAGCGATGCTAAATTTTTATGGAAGCTATAAATTCAGGTGAAGTCCTGCTAGTGATGCGCCATGAGCAAGCGTGGACCCTATACAAAAGGACAGGAACGGCGGGACGAAATCCTGCGGGCGGCGGCGGAGGTGATCAGTCGCGACGGCTATCGCGGAGCCTCGCTGGGCCAGATCGGGCGAAGCATCGGCATCGACAGCGCGCACATCATCTACTATTTCTCATCGCGCGAAGTGTTGCTTCAGGAAGTGCTGCGTATCTGGGATGAAGGCAACGCCGTCAGCCCTGCCCCCGACGCGGATATCTTCACATGGATGGTGGAAGCGGCCCGGCGCAACACGAAGACACCCGGCCTCGTTCAACTCTACACTGCCTTTGCCGCAGAAGCCGCAGATCCGACGCATCCGGCACACAATTTTTTCCGCGCCCGGTTTACGACGCTTCAGGGATACATCGCCGATGAAATACGCGAGCGGCAGGCAGCGGGCCGCGTAACGCCAACGTTGGACGCCAATCATGCCGCGATGATGCTGATCGCGCAATCCGATGGCCTTCAGGTGCGCTGGCTGGTCGATCGGTCGATTGACATGGCGGCCGCGCTTGCCACGGAAATTGATCTTCTTCTGAGAAAGGGTGAAGGACAACGATGAACGCCCCATTCCGCTCCCTGTTCGACGGCAGCACACTCAATGGATGGCGGTCGATACCCCGTATCTACGGCGACTGGTGCCCCGGCGGGCCACGGATTGCCGATCTGATGGCGCAATATGGCATGGAAACGCCGCCTGATCCGGAAAGGCACCCGGCGATCTGGCAAGTCGAGGACAGCGCAATCGTGGGGCGGCAGGCCAAACTGGGCTATGGCGGCTATCTGCTCTCCGAAGAGACATTTGGCGATTTTGAACTGGTGCTGGAAATGCAGCCGGATTGGCCAGCCGATACCGGCGTGATGATCCGGCGTCAGCGTGACAGTTGGGCAGGCTTTCAGGTGCTGATCGATCATCGGCCTTCGGGTAGCATTGGCGGCTTTTACGGCAATGGTCTTGCGGGATTTTCAGCCGTACCGTTTGCGGTGGACGCGGCGCTGGGTAATGATGGCCAACCAGTCGGCCTCAGGCCCGATGATCCGGAAACGAGCGTAGAGCCGGTGACGCCCGACAAGGTCGCCCGCCTTGCCCATGCCGCAGCGGTTGAAGATTTCCTTGCCGTGTGGCGTTGGGGCGACTGGAACGAATTGCGCATTCGCTGTGTGGGCGGCGCACTGCCCGTCATCACTACCTGGGTGAACGGTCTCGAAATTGCTAAAATCGACACCGCCGCACTGCAATCGCCCGGCTATGATCCGGCTGCCGTCGAGGCGCTGCTGGGCGAACGCGGCCATATCGCTTTTGAGGTTCACGATCACGACTCGCATTTCGGCGAGGCCCGCTGGGGACGCGACGCGGCTTGCCGATGGCGGAACGTAAGGATCAGGGAGATCTGAACTTGGGCCAAGCAGGGACCGGTTGATCATGCCCGCAAGTCAATCGACCTTCAGCAGATGCGGATTTTCAAAACTGATCGGGCCGCAACAGAGCATCCGATCCGCCATCCACAAAGATCACCTGCCCCAGCAGGTAGGGCGTTTCCAGACAAAGCAGAAAACGGATCACTTCGGCTATTTCCTCGGGCTGAGCGTAGGTCTTGGTCACAATCGGATTGCTTTGCTGAACTGCGGCAACCATCGCCGGATCTTTGAAGAGCGGCGCTGTCATCGGGCTTAACACCACCCCCGGCGCGATACCGTTCAGCGCAATGCCCGCCCTTGCCCAGTCCGGCGCCGTTGCCGCGCGGCGCAGCCAAAGCGCCAGAGCCTTTTTGGAATCGAGATAGGCGCTGGCCGGAGCGGCGGCGCACAGGTCAAGCGCGGCCTCTTCCGGCCCTGCCAGACAGGCCTGCACCACCGCATCATTGCCCGCCAGCATCGCGGCGGTTGAACAGATCGCCACCGCGCGCGGACGGGCCGATTTTGCCAGTAGCGGCCTCAACCCGTCCAGCGTGGCAAGCGCGCCGAAATAGTTGACGGCAATCGTGGCTGGATCAGGGCGCGAGATACCTGCTCCGGCCAGCAGACCATCGATGCCATCGGGGGCAAGCTGCCCGACGGCATCGATCATCGCCACGCGCCCTTCGGGCCTGCCAAGATCAACATTGATATCGCTGCCTGCCAGATCAACCCCGATCACACGGTCGCCTGCAGCACGGCACAGGTCCGTGGTGGCCTTTCCAATGCCCGATGCGGCGCCGGTGATGACGATGGTGCGGGTCATGCGTGTTCCTGCGTCCTAGGCAGCGACGGCTTCTTCTGGTTCGGCGGGCAGGATGGCGGGCAAGCCCGGATCATAAACGCGCGTCAGCACGCCAATAAAGCTCTGGTCTGTCATCGGATCAGAGGGCATAATGAAGCTCTCGCCGCGCGCGCACAGATCGGCGATAATGATGTCAAACACGCGCTCATGTGTCAGATCATCAGTATGGTCGAGCGCCAGTTTCAACTCGGCCATGTCCATGTAAATATCGGCGCCCCAATGGACGAGGAAACGGAATTCCTCTTCGGGGATGCGCTGGATGACCTTGTCGTGGGTGGTCAACTGCCAGCCATTGGCATCCTGCGGATCGGCGCTCATCAATGTGCTGATGTCCAGCCCGGCAGGACGGCGCATCGCGGCTGGTCCATTGGACTCAGCCGTATGAAACATCATCTCGTTTTCAACCACCACGGCGCGGCTCCACATCGGCGCCTTGATCTGGGCAGGCGGTTCTTGCAGACCGTCGGGCCAATAGGTGAAACCGCCGCCGGTCTGGCCTTTGTAATACCAGGTGATGACCTGCGCTTTCTTCTGCTGCCATGCTTTGAACAGTCCGGTCTTGACCATGGTGTTCATCAGCCAGATCGGCGTGTTGTGCATGGAAATGCCGCGAAACCTTGTGGCGTCCACATGCGGCCGTCCACCGCCGGTCGAAGGCCCCTGAATGTTGAACAGCATGTTTTCCGCCGTGGCATAGCGAGCGCCCCAATAGCCGCGCACCAGATCGAGGAATTTTGTGTTGAGAAAGCAATCCTCGATTTCGGGGTACAGCACGGTCGAGGCTTTGGCGAAATAGCCGCGGAACACGGGGCTGAGGAACATGTCCCAAGTGGGCGTGAAGCCTTCGGGGACCATTCCGGAAGTGGTGGCGATGACCTCCTCAGGCGATTTGAAATGTTGCGCCAGAATGAGCGACCATGGACCGTTGCGGCGCACCACATCGAGCATGCGCGCGTGTTGATCGGGCGTGAAGGCGTTCTCAATGACCTGTGGCGGGGCGACAGGACGAAAGTGCGATGCGGTGCTGGCCATGGCGAATCCTCTTTACGATCGACAACTGCTTGATCGCAGTTTTTAATTGCGTAGAGATATGGCCAAAAAATTCCGCATTGTCGATAGAGATCGGGTAAATGCGCCACTTTTCTGTCTGTAAGGCATCGCCAGGGTGCTTTCCCATTGTTAAGCTGCCACCTAATCCGTAATCATGCGCCCGCAGCAAAGGTCAGAGGAGCAACAAGCGGAGCTTCTTCATGACGGCTTGAAAAATCAACGGTTATGCGGGCGGGCGCTTTCATGGCTTCGAGCATCCGCCTTAAGCCAACAAGCTCTTCACGCGACATCTGCCATGATTTCTGTCACGATTTTTCTTGGCGCGGACTCTATCGTCGCGTAGCACACAGAAAGCCGCAGATTTCTGCGGTTCTCGATGAAGCTGAAACGGGTTATTCGAACGGGTATCAAATTTTGGTACCGCCATGCGGAGGTTCGAATCCTCCCACCCCAGCCAGTCGAGTTCTCATGATTCGGCTTTGACGCAATACTTTACGGCAGAAACCTCAGAAAATTGGCTAGACAGGGCAAGACCCGGCCCGACTGGGCTGGACGCCTATTCTGCCATGATTTATGTGCGCCAAACGCCGATGAAATCGGAACTATGGCCAAAAAAATCACCTTTACGCCTGCCATGATTGACGCCCTTTGCGAGGGCAACCATGACATCGGCCCGGCGCTTGCCGTTACACGCAACCGAAAGAATGCGATGGGTGGCAATATCAAACTCGACAGTAACCTGCCTGCAACCGCCATCAAATATCTGCGGAAGGTCATCCGGTTTGCCGAACCAGCGCCGTTTACCAGCAGGTGTTTCAGCCGCTGCAGCGCGAGCGCTTTAGTCAGCAAGTTCGGCAACCTCTTTTTTTTGTGCAGGGTCACGAGGCGAAGTTCTCCAACGCCACTTCACAGCCTTCATTCAATTTTGGGTGCGGCAATGGCACAAGGTAAACGGCTTTGACTTTTCCGCTGGCAGAAAACGCATAATTTCTGCCGCATGCCCCTAGGTGTTTAGTCCCAGCATGTGATGGTGTAGATTTATCGTCATCACAGCGGAGGGAGTTATGGGCCAGGTTCTCCATGGCAGCGCCAAGACCACGCACGCCATTCGAGCAGAGCTACAGCGATCGAAAGCTTCGGTCGCGAGCCTCGCCAAGAAGTACGCGATCAACGAAAAGACAGTCTTGAAGTGGCGAAGCCGTCAGTCGGTCGAGGACAAACCGATGGGCCCCAAAGAGCCACGCAGCACCGTCCTCTCACCCATGGAGGAAGCGGCCATTGTGGCCCTGCGAGTTCAGGCCCGGCTGCCGCTCGACGATGTCTATATCGCCTTGAAGGACGTGATCCCCCATCTGACGCGCTCCTCCCTGCATCGCTGCTTGCAACGACACGGCATCTCCCGGCTTCCCAAGGCGGATCGCGAGAAACCCAAGAAGTTCAAGACCTACGAGATCGGCTACTTTCACATCGACATCGCGGAATTGCACTATGAAGGCGGCAAGGCCTGCCTCTATGTCGCTGTCGATCGCACCTCCAAACTGGTCTTTGCCCGCCTCTACCGCAGAGCCACGAAAATGGTCGCGGCCGGCTTTCTCAAGGCGCTGATCAGAACCGTGCCCTACCGTATCCACACCATCCTGACCGACAACGGGGTCCAGTTTGCCCAAACCGAACGCGGCACAGGCCTGACCTTTCCGCATATTTTCGGACGCGTATGCCGGGAAAACGGCATCGAGCATCGGCTTACCAAACCCTATCACCCATGGACCAACGGTCAGGCAGAGCGCATGGTTCGCACTATCAAGGAAGCGACCGTCAAATCCTTCCACTATGCCTCGATCATCGAACTGCGCAGGCACGTCCGCGATTGGCTGGTTGCCTACAACTTTGCCAAGCAACTCAAGGCTCTCCGCTTCAAAACGCCATACGAGGCCATCGAGCAGGTCTGGAAATCCAAGCCAGAGGTCTTTATCGTAGAACCGCACCATCACATGCTGGGACTAAACACCTAAAAGGCGAGCACCTTTCGGCAATACGACCAAGCGCTCAACCTCGTCCATCAAAATTTCATTGCTGGTGGCCGCCCGAGCGCTCCTGCAAGCTGCCAGAGAAACAACAAGCGCCACAAAGAAAATTGAAAAAGATCGCATGCCACTCATTACCATTTCAAAAATGCGTCAGCAATGAGTGCGGGAACTGCCCGCTTAAACGCCACTCAATCCATTGTCAGGAACGCCTAACCTTTTTGACGGAGCAACTGCCAAACCCATGATTGCTTCCATGCGCAATCTCTTGATGATCAGGAATTGCGCCCCTAAGCATCAAACCATGTGGCGACAATATGTTATTCTGCCGGGAAAGGCTGCCTGCGTGGCCTTGGCGGCGCTATGCGCCGATACTGCAGCGTGTCAGGAGGCGGATCTGCCGGGCCAGACGCCTACGGAAACCGTCCAAATGACACCCTTCCAGCTTTTTAGTTTTGCCGATTCTGCGCGCGATAGGAAGGACTATATCGCCGCAGAGGCCGGGTATCGCGCGCTGGCGGGCAACAGTAACGCCGACATTCGCGCAGAAGCACGGTTCCGTTTGGCGATGATGCTGGCCTATCAATGCAATAGACCGACTGAGGCGGCGCGATTGCTGCGCCAGATTCTGGATGAGAAGCCCAGGGCCGCTCGTGTCAGGCTTGAACTGGCGCGGATTGACGCCATCCTGGGGCGGATGGGTGCAGCAGGACGGGAATTGCGGGCTGCGCAAGCCGCCGGACTTCCGCCAGAGGTCGAACGGATGGTGCGCTTTTATGCGCAGGCATTGGATGCCAGGCGCCCGCTGGGCGGCAGCCTTGAAGTCACGCTTGCCCCTGACAGCAACATCAACCGCGCCACGGCCGCATCGTCTCTGGCCACCGTCCTAGGCAATTTTTCGCTCAGCAAGGATGCCAAAGCGTCTTCCGGTGTCGGTGCGGCTGTGCGCGGACAGGCCTTTGCTCGAATGCACGCAACAGAAGGCGTTGATGTGCTCGCCCGCGTTTCGGGCAGTGCCAACGTCTATCGCGCGAGCGACTTTGACGACATGATCGTTGCTCCGCAAATCGGTCCCGAATTGATACTGGGCAAAGGAAAGCTCAATCTTGCCGCAGGCGCGGCATGGCGCTGGTATGGTGCGGTGCCCTATTCCTTTGCATGGGTTGGCAGCGCAAACTGGCAGCATCCGTTGGGCCCAAAAGGACAATTGCGCACCGATGCAGCCTTCTCGGCGGTCACGAACCGTCGCAATTCCTTGGAAACGGGCAATCTCTGGTCGCTCGGCCTTGGCATGGACCGCGCTTTTTCCGCAAGATTTGGCGGCGGCATTCAAGGGACGGCCTTGCGTCAGACCGCACGCGACAGGGCCTATGCTACCGCGGGAGGTGGGCTCAATGGCTATCTCTTTCGCGAGATCGGCAAGACGACGATGACGGTCAATGCGGCTTATAACCATCTGGAGGCCGACGCTCGGATGGCGTTGTTCAACAACCGCCGGATCGATAACACTTTTATTCTGGGCAGCAGCGCCACTTTGCGTCAAATCCACGTGGGCAGCATTGCCCCGGTGGTGCGCTTTCGGTACGAACGTAATGCATCAACCGTGCAGATTTACGATTACCGACGCTTTGTGGGCGAAGTTGGGGTTACGGCTGCTTTTTGATGCTGGCGATGGGCGATGACAGGGGACAGACTAATGCGCGTGAAATTCACGATTCAGACCATGGCCATCTCTTTGACCAGCCTTGCTCTTGCCGGCTGTGGCGGCGACGGCAATGGCGGGGTGGCATCCGCCCCCGCCCCTCTTACCAATTCCTCATTGGCCAAACTGGTGGCCAGCCAGAGCTTTACCAATGACGCAGCCACGCACAGCGCCAGCTTTAATCTGAGTAATTCCCAGACTGTGACCGGCTCGTCTGCCAAATCAACGCTGACCATCCAATATGATGTGGCCAGCAATACCTACACCCTCACTGCGCCGGGCCGCAGCCAAAGTTTTGCAGCCGCCGACATCACCAGCAACGCCAATGGGCAGGCTGCGTTCAAGAAAACCGCCAATGGGGTAACGGACTATCTCACGCTGGGCGCGGCCACATTTGGCGCCACAAGCGGCCCTCAATATGTCGGCCTTGGCTCGTGGCAGCGCAATACAGTCAATGGCTCGTCGCAGAGCACCAGCTTTGACATTTTTACCTATGGCTTGAACACGCCAGCCTCGGGGGTTCCCCGCACCGGACAAGCCGCTTTGAACGCCTATGTTTTCGGACTGACCACCAAGCCCAATGTCGAACCGGCCTCCTTCAGCGGAAACGGGCGGTTCGACATTGATTTCCAGCGCGGCATTTTCAACACCTCCGCCTATGTCACCGAAAACTCGCTTGTCAGCGGAGCGAGCGCCTCGGGCGGCAATATTCAATTTTACAGCAGCGGCACGCTGTCCTCCACGGATGGTACTTTGTCAGGGCTGGCTTATTACAGCGGTATGCATGCCGATGCATCCGGCACGTTGAATGGCCGTCTCTATGGCCCGGCAGGTCAGGAAGTGGGCGCCAGCTTTTCCGTAAACGGCACGGACGGCAGTTCGGCCAGCGGCGCTCTGGTTGCCTATGCACCCGGCACGCCGATGTCGCTGACCAATCTGTCCATCACCAATCTGGTCACCAGCCAGCTTTATGGCGCGCTGGGTGCCTCGCTGTATGTCTCACGTAATGCTTTCTCGAGCGCGCTGACCTATTTCACCAGCTACGGCGTCGAATACCAGCAATTGACGCAGGCGCCTGACGGCAGCCTGCTGGTGCCCGGCACGTCCAACCGACCCTATTTCCAATATGCCGCAAGCGACAGAATCAGCGGCGCGGCCAATTTCACCACCTATCAAAAGACGGTGAACGGCCAGACCGGCACGACCGAAGTCTATAACGCCGGCAGCGGCAATACAGAGCTGGCGCTTACCTACTCCAGCTTTGCCCATATCTTCGATGGAACGATCAGCGCCAATGCGATGCAGCAGAGTTTTGAAGTTTTCGGACTGTCGACGAGTCCGGGCTTGCTGAGCGCGCGCACCGGCACGGCGCACTACAGCGGTGTGGCCTATGGCGCGGCCGGCAATACGGCCACAAACGTGACCTATAAGGTAACCGGCACATCCACCTTTGACGTCAATTTCACAAGCCAGTCCTACTCCGGCGCGCTTAACCTCTCCGGTTTGGGCAGCTCTGGTTCGGTTGATTTCGGCGCCTTCAACTTTGCGGGCAATATGGCGCGTGGGCAGGGGGTGACCGGCCCGCTCAATCAGGGCAGCACGGCGGTGGGCACCTTCACGCCGCAATTCTTTGGCCCGACTGGACAGGAAATCGGCGGACCGTTCCAGTTAACAATGCCTGCTGGCAGCGCAACGGCGGGAACCGCGATTGCTGGCGTGGCACTGGCCAAAGGGGGATAGTCGCCCTCAAAGCAGTCATTGCCCGACAACCATCAGCCCATTCGAAGTCGCCATCCGTTCATCACGTTGCTCAGCGTTCAAGCATCGTCGTTGTAGGCAGAGTTCTGGCCAAAATCTCGACGATCTGTCTCGCCTCTGCATCATCCAGCCCCGCCGCACAGTAAAAGGTTCTGGCGCCATAATCGAAACGGATGGCGCCCGCCCGCGTGTTGCTGAAGAAGGGCACCTGCCACTGGAATTTGAATGGCCATGCCGGTTGCGGCGCAACGCCAAGAGCGCGGATCATCCTGCCTTGGTAAAGCCAGGCGCGCCGGAAGCCCAAAGCATGATGGGCGATTTCCAGATCGCCATGGATCACCCGGATCGTTTCGGTACCCGTGAACATCCAGATTAGCGTACCGGATGCGAACAACCAACCGACTGCCCATCCGCAGAGCCAGAAAACCAGAAACGGCTCGAAATGCTGGATGAGTTGGGAGATGGCTGCGATGCCACCCGCCGTCCATCCGACCAGCCAAACTGGCAGAAACAGCATCGGAAAGATCTGGCGCTTGGCCTTGATCCGGATCTGCTCCCCCTCGAACGTGTGCTCGACCGTGAAGCGTTCCTTGCCAAGTGGTTGGTAGCGGACAGTCATCCCATGCTCCTGCACATGATCTCAGCGCTTTGGCCATGCCCAGCGCGGGGCATCGTGATCCTCGACACAGGTTTCCCCCATGGTTTTCGACAAGCGGATTTCCTGAAGTCCCCCTGCCCGGCGCAAGCCAGAAATCAGCCGATCGCTATGCGACACCAGCACAATCTGGCTGCGGCGCGATGCCTCGATCAACAGGCGGGCCAGCGCGTCGAGCAGGGAGGGATGCAGGCTGGCCTCCGGCTCATTGAGGATCATGATCTCGGGCGGGCGCGGAGAAAGCAGCGCGGTGACCAGCAACAGATAGCGCAAGGTGCCATCCGAGAGTTCCTTGGCCTCGAACGGGCGCAACAGGCCGCGCTGATGCATGACCGTCATGCCATATTCATCGCCATCAATCTCGATCCGCGATCCGGGGAAGGCGTCATCAATGGCTTCGGCAAAGGTATCGCCATCCCCGATGGCTTGGATTGTGGCGATGGCGGGTGCCAGATCCGCCCCATCCGCGCCTAGCACCGGCGTGTACGTCATCACATGGGGGCGTCGGGCGGGCGCGTCGGAATCGGTGCGCAGACTGTCGTAAAAACGCCAGTTGCGCATCCGCTCACGCATCAGCAGCAGTTCCAGCCCATCGACCGGGTCGGCGCAATGGGTGACCATGCTGTCAAACGCGGACAGGTTGGTGAAGGCGCTGCGCCATTCCCCTGTGGCGGAGGAACGCAGGTTCACCGCAGGCCCGCGGCGCTCCGCAAACAGGTTCGCCCGCCCCAGCATCTCGCCAGTCCACATCGCCTCGACCTTGATCTCCGGGTCGTGCTGGAATGGGTGCATCGGTTCGGGGCGGCCAAGATCAATGGCATAGCCAAAATCCTCGCCGGAAAAGCCTAGGCGTAGGCTGACCGGGCAGGACCGCACCGTGCCGGTTATGCGTTGCCGGCCGCTCAGCATTTCGCGACTGAACTTTTCCGGCCCGGCCCACATTGTCGATGACAATCCGCCCTCGCCGGCCAGCGTGGCGATCAGGCGCCCTTGCGCCGCTTCCGATAGCAAGCGCAACGATCGATAGAGGCTGGATTTGCCACTGCCATTGCCACCTGTGATCAGCGTCAACTGGCCCAGTTCCAGAACGACATCGCGCAAGGATCGATAGCCGGCAACGGCAAGACGGGTGATCATATAGTGACGATAGCTCAAGGATTTGCCGGAGAATAGATATGTTCGTTTACCGCCGCAAACGCGACGTTCAACGCCACCGGCGGAGCCACCCAAACTTGTCGTCCATTCATGATAATACCGGCGGAAGATGCCGCGCCATGCGTGCCTTGAGCAATTCGACCAGTTCCGGCTGCATGAAGGCATAATCGTCCGGGATATCGAGGCAGATGATACGTTGCCCGCGCAGGGCCGCGCGGAACCGCCGCTGCACCTTGGCGCGATGCTGCTTTTCCATCACCACGATGGTGTCGGCCCATGACACCAGTTCCGCGGTCAGCGGGTTCTCGGCCTCATGATTGGTGCCGGCGGAGGAGACCTCCAGCCCCGGATGATCGGCGAATACCTGCTCGGCCGTGGGGCTGCGCAGGCGGTTCTGGCTGCAAATGAACAGGATGGTTTTCAAGCAACGCCTCTGGCAAAAATTCTGGTCAGTTTTGAGCGACTTGTACGAAAGGTCAATTCGAAGTAATGGGCCGTCCAGCCAATACCGGCCTGTTCTTAAGCCAAGGAAAGGAGAAGACCATGCACACAGCATTCGCCCGCACCCAACATCACTTCTTATTTCCCTGTGTTCAGGAACAGATTGCATGGGCAATTCTCTCACGGGCGACGCGTCTCGCCTGATTATTTTTCACGGCCTGCGCGCCGCTGATTTTTCCAAATTTTTCGCCGTGGCCGCACCTCTCGTCGGGGAGGTGCATCATGCGCGATGACATGTTCAAGGTGATTGTCGAACGCCCCCGCCAGGGCGCTCGCTATGCCGCCTCTCCCAAACTCAAAAACATGCCAGACGCCGAGGCCAAGCACATCGGCCTCAAGCGCCACGCCATTATCGGCGCGCGGCATACCAAGATGCTCAACGAAAACCTTGCCCCGCTGCTGCGCTACTTGCGCCGCCAGCGCGGGCGCCGCTGGGACGCTGTGTTCAGCGAGATCTGCACCAGCCTCGATACGGGCAGCACCGTCAAAATGCACGTGCGCCAGCATATCGAGGACTTTGTCCTGACGCGCATCTCGATCGGGCGGGATGGCGAGTGGATGTTCGAGGGGCAGGTTCTCGGGCGCAAGGGCCGGTGGTTCCGCCGAAGGGAACTGTTTGTCGATCCACGCGACGGCATACTCAAGGATATGAGCGTTCTGGAAGCGATGCTGGCACTCGGCAAAGGAGGCGAGCAATGAGCAAGGTCACTCTGATCGCCGCCGATCCCTCGCGTTTCGATCCTCTGGCGCTGGACCAGCTTGATGCCTGTGCGCGCTATGGCGGCATGACGCGCATCGTGGGCCTGCCCGATCTCCATGCGGGCAATGGCATCGCCGTGGGCGCGGCGTTCTGGTCACCCACCCAGATCTGGCCGCATCTGGTGGGCAGCGACATCGGCTGCGGCATGGCCCTATGGGAGACGGACCTGCCCTTGCGCAAGTTCCGCCTCAGCACGGTCGAGCGCAAGCTGCATGGGCTGGATGCGCCGTGGGCGGGCGATGGCGCTGCGGCGCTGGTCGAGGCCGGATTGCCGCCCCGATTGGCCAGTCCCGCGCTGGGCACCATTGGCGGGGGCAACCATTTCGTCGAATTCCAGCGCATCGAGGTGGTGGTGGACGAGGCGCGCTTTGCCGCCTTGGGCCTGGCGCAGGATCGGGTGTGGATGATGGTCCACAGCGGGTCGCGCGGGCTGGGACAGGCTGTCTTGCAAGCACATCGCCAGCCTGACATCAGCCAAGGCATCCCCGCCGATAGCCCTGAAGCCATAGCCTATCTGGCCGATCATGATGCGGCCTTGGGCTGGGCCATCCTCAACCGTCAGATCATTGCCGAGCGCTTTTGTGACAGCCTTGGCCTTGGTGGGCGCCGCGTGCTCGACATTTGCCACAACAGCGTAACGCCCCATCAAGGCGGGTTGCTGTATCGCAAAGGAGCGGCCCCTGCCGACAAGGGACTGGTGACGATCCCCGGTTCGCGCGGTGATTTCAGCTATCTGGTTGAGCCGATTGTTGATGGCGCTGATCATGCGCTCCATTCGCTGGCCCATGGCGCGGGCCGCAAATGGAGCTGCAAGGATGCCCATGCCCGCCTTTCGCGCCGGTTCAAGGTGGCCGATATGCAGCGCACGGCCCTTGGCAGCCATGTGATCTGTGAGGACCGGCGCCTGATCTTCGAGGAAGCGCCCGATGCCTACAAGGATATCGGCATGGTCATCGCCGATCTGGAGCAGGCAGGCCTGATCCGCGTGATTGCCAAGTTGCGCCCCCTTCTCAGCTATAAGACGAGGGCGGCATGAGCGAGGTGATTCTGCATATCACGGCGGGCAAAGGTCCACAGGAATGCCGCTGGGTGGTGACGCAATTGGCGCGCGCCTTCGCGCGGGAGGCCAAGGGCATGGGGCTGGAATGCGAGCTTCTCGACGGGGCGGAGGAGAATGGCCATCCTCCGTCCTGCTGCGCATTGCGGGCGAGGCTGCATCAGCGTTTGCCGTGCGGCGCATCGGCACCAACCAGTGGATTGGCACCAGTCCCTTTCGTCCAGCTCACAAACGGCGAAATTGGTGCGTGGGTGTCGCTCTGGCGCCAGAGCCTGAAACCATCTGCGACCTGCGCGAGGAGGACATCGACTATCAGGCGATGCGCGCCAGCGGGCCCGGCGGGCAGCATGTCAACAAGACCGACAGCGCCGTGCGGGCCACCCATCGCCCCACCGGCCTTGTCGCCACCGCGCAGGAGCAACGATCCCAGCATGCCAACCGCAAGCTGGCGCGCCTGAAGCTGGCGATCATGCTGGAGGAGCGGCGCGGACAGGCCAAGGATGATCAGCGCCGGTCAGAATGGCAGGTCCATCAGGAACTTGAGCGGGGGAACGCGATCAGGGTCTATGCCGGAGAGCGGTTTCAGCTAAGATCGGCGTAAGTGCTATCGGTGGGTGGGCTGGTGCCCGCCCACTGATCGTTTGGAGATTATGTTTTGCCTGCCCAAGACCTTGCTGCCATGCCGATTGTACTCGATGCCTGCGCCTTCGCCGTGCGGATGCATGGCAACCAGCAGCGCAAATACACCGGCGATCCCTATGTGCTGCATTGCCTTGAGGTGGCGCGGATCGTGGCGGAGGTCGGCGGCTCACCCACGATGATCGCCGCCGCGCTACTCCATGATGTGGTTGAAGATACCGAGGCTAACATCGAGGATGTGCAAGCCCGGTTTGGGGAAGAGATCGCGCAAGGCGTGGCATGGCTGAGTGATGTCAGCCGCCCGGAAGATGGCAACCGCGTCATCCGCAAGGCGATGGACCGCGAACATCTGGCGCAGGCCCCTGCGGATATGAAGACGGTCAAGCTGGCCGATGTGATCTCCAATACGCGTTCTATCGTCGATCACGGCGATGGTCTTGCGCGGGTCTATCTGCGCGAGATTGCCGCCCTGCTGGAGGTGCTGAGCGAGGGCCACCCCGAACTGTTGCAGCGGGCAAAGGCTGAGGTGGCGCGAGGTGAATCCAAATGGCTGGCATGAGGGCGCTCGACGACTTGCGCTTGGCGGAACATGGCGCTCAACTTTTTCGAGGGGCGGCTTTGGCGGATCTGCTAGAATTGAAGGCGGCCATAGATGTGCTGCTGCCCGATCAGGCCGGAATCCGTCTTCATGGGATGACTGCATTGCATTCCTATCTTGCGCCATCTGGCTCCATCGGCTTGCTTGCCAGCAAGGCGATTGGCACCGAAGCAAAGCCCGTCCGCGCCATCCTGTTTGACAAGAGCGCGGCTACCAATTGGTCGCTGGGTTGGCATCAGGACCGAACCATCTGCGTGCGCGAGCGGATTGAAATGCCGGGTTTTGGGCCCTGGTCGATCAAGGCTGGCCTCCATCATGTCGCCCCGCCCATCGAACTGCTCTCGCGCATGGTGACGCTGCGGGTGCACTTCGATGCTGTGCCCGCCACCAACGCCCCGCTGCTGATCGCGCCCGGATCGCACAGGCGCGGGCGCGTGTCGGAATCTTCGGTCGCTCAGGTGGTTGCGGAATGCGGCGTGATAGCGTGCCTTGCCGAGGCGGGCGATGTCTGGGCCTATGCCACGCCTATCCTTCATGCTTCCGATGCTGCCAGCAGTCCCGATCACCGGCGCGTGCTTCAGGTTGATTTCACCGCGGATGCCTTGCCGGGCGGACTGAAATGGCTGGGCGTGTAGCCAGCATTAGCTGCTCGCTCTCACATCATCCCACCCCAGACCAAACCGCGCCAGATATTTGCGCAGCCGGTCGGCATCATTGGTGCTGGCGCGTTTTTCGCGTGAGGCAGCGAACAGCTTGCGCCCCGCTTCGGACAGCGAGCGGGCAGAGGCGCAGACCTCAACCACATAAGCCAATTGCACGCGGTCAAACGGGTCGAGCTCGGTCAACGCTTCGCTGGAAAGCCAGCGTTCCAGTCCATCGCCATCCGCCCTGCCATCGGCCCACAGGCGTTTGAGCCGCTCGATCTCCTTGACCACGACTGAAACGTCGATGCGGCCCTTGGGCGAAAAGGTGGCCATGCGGGTAACGCTGGCCGCCAGATCGCGGAAATTGCCGTGCCAGCGCGCGGCGGGCGACATGGCGAAGGCCAAATAGTCGGAGCGCGCTTCCTTGTTGAAAGTCACACGCTCGCCCTCGCGCTCGGCATAGCGGTCGAGTTCATAGTCAAGGTTGGGCGCGATATCCTCGCGCCGCTCGGCCAGGCCCGGCAGGTTGAAGGTCCATAAGTTGAGGCGAGCATAGAGATCTTCGCGGAACGTGCCAGCCGCAACGCAGGCGGCCAGATCGCGGTTGGTGCCCGCGATCAATTGGAATTCGCTCTGTGCCTCCTTGTCGGCACCCACCGGCAGGAAGCGCTTGTCCTCAATTGCGCGCAGGATCATCGCTTGCTCGTCGAGGCCCAACTCGCCGATCTCGTCGAGGAACAGCATGCCGCCATCGGCGCTGCGCAGCAGGCCGGGGCGATCCGCCGCCGCGCCGGTGAAGGCGCCCTTTTTGTGGCCGAACAGGGCCGACATCGCGCTGTCGCCGCGCAGGATGGCGCAGTTCACCTCGACAAAACTGCCGGTCATCTGGCGCTTGAGCTTCTTGAGTTCAAATATCCGCCGCGCCAACTGGCTCTTGCCCGCGCCGGTCGGCCCCATCAGCAGGATCGGCGCGCGGGTGCGGCTTGCCACCTGCTCGATCTCGTCGATCATCGTGTTGAAGGCGGGGTTGAGCGTTTCTATCCCCGATTTGAGGAAAGACGAACTCTTCGCGCTTTCACTGGCAAAGCGCGTGGCGATGCTGTCATAGCGCGACAGATCGAGGTCGATCACGCTCCATTTGCCTGCCGCTTCAGTCGTGCCCCGCTTGGGCTGGGTCTGGAGCAGTCGTCCCGGCAGGTAGTGCGCCTCAGTCAGCAGGAACAGGCAGATCTGCGCGACATGGGTGCCGGTGGTGATGTGGACCAGCACATCGTCGGCATCGGGGTCCAACTCCAGCCTCCGCGCAAAGTCCAGCAGCTTGCCGTAGACCTCCTCGAAATCCCACGCGTCCTTGAAGTCGATGATATGCCGCTCGACCTGTGTTTCGGGCGAGACGGAGGCAATGTCCTCGCTGACATAATCGGCCAAACGGCTGTGCATGGACCCATGGATCATCACGAACCGATCCACTCTCAGGTCTTCGTGCATGCACAGGCCCACCGACGGCCGCCACTTCATCCAGCGTGAAGGGCCGAATTTGGAGGCGTCCAAGGTGGAGCCGAGAAAGCTGATGACGGTGGTTGGCGTCATGCGCGAAATTTATATCAGCTTATATACCAAGATACAAATTTCTGAGCATCGCTCAGCGTTAATTCACAGGGACCAACCCCGTTGAATTTTAATATCTATGTAATTCAATATTTTGATTTCTTGGAAGGCAGCAAGGCCAAAAGCTGGCACGCTCCCTGCTATCACCTATCCGTCGGGTCAGTCGAACAGCCCGACAGGCAAGCGGTATGTGGGGCGGCCAGAATGGGCTGGCCGCCCCAAAGCCCCAAACGCACAAGGATTTTCACCATGGCCAACCAGAGCCTGTTTGCATCGCTGACCGCCAAGGTCTGGCCGCGCGCCGATGCGGTCAATCAGGCCGGTGGTGTCGCCTATACATTCGGCCCCGAGGCCAAGCTGGCGCAGCTCGCCGCAACTGGCACGCTGGCCGATGGCTTCTACTCTGGCGCTGAGGCGCAATTGGCCGATGTGCTGGCCGCCGCCCGAGCGGTGTCGCCCGAATTTGTCGCCAAGGCTGCGGTCTATGCCCGCAAGTCTGGTGCGATGAAGGATATGCCTGCGCTGCTCGCAGCCTGGCTGACGGTGGCCGATCCCGATTTGGCGGTGCCTGTGTTCAAGCGGGTGATCGACAATGGCCGGATGCTGCGCAACTTCGTGCAGATCATGCGGTCGGGTCAGGTTGGGCGCAATTCGCTCGGCTCGCGGCCCAAGCGCTTGGTAAAAGAGTGGCTTGAGCAGGCCAGCATTCAGCGTCTGATGCAGACCGCCACGGGCACCAGCCCCAGCCTCGCCGATGTGGTGAAGATGGTTCACCCCGCACCGGCTGACGCTGAGCGGCGCGCGTTTTATGGCTGGCTGATTGGCAAGCCCTATGATGTGGCCGCTTTGCCTGCGCAAATTGCGGCGTTCGAAGCATGGAAGCGGGCGCCTTCGGGCGACTTGCCTGATGTGCCTTTCGAATGGCTGACGGCCTTCACCTTGTCGGCGGAGCAATGGGCTGTGTTGGCGGGCCGCATGGGCTGGCAGGCGCTGCGGATGAACCTCAACACGCTGGCGCGCCATGGTGCGTTTGGCGTGAAGGGGGTAACCGAGGCGGCTGCGGCGAAACTGGCCGATGCGGACACGATCGCCCGCGTGCGCCCCATGCCCTATCAGGTGATGATGGCGTTGGGGCAGGTGGGCGATGGTGTGCCACTGGCGGTGCAGGCAGCACTGGAAAGTGCGCTGGAGGTATCGCTGGCGTCGGTGCCGAAGCTGGAAGGCTGTGTCGTGGTTTGCCCCGACGTGTCGGGCTCTATGGGGTGGTCGGCGACTGGCTACCGCAAGGGCGCGACATCGAAGGTGCGATGCATCGACATTGCCGCGCTGGTCGCCGCCGCCGTGCTGCGTCAGAACCGCGATGCGCGGGTGATCCCGTTCGAACAGGACGTGGTGCAACTCGCGCTTGATCCCCATGCCCGTGTGGCCGTGAATGCGGCCAAGCTGGCGGCGGTGGGCGGCGGTGGCACCAATGTCTCGGCGCCGCTCGCGTTGCTCAACAAGGAGCGGGCGCGGGTGGATGTGGTGGTGATCGTCTCGGACAATGAGTCCTGGGTCGATCCTGCTCGGCCCATATCTGCTGGCGCGCGCGCCACGGCAACGATGGCGGAGTGGAACAGACTGAAAGCCCGCGATCCGGGTGCCAAGCTGATCTGCATCGACATCACCCCGGGCGTCACCACACAGGCGAGGAGCCGCGAGGACATCATGAATGTCGGCGGTTTCAGCGATGCGATCTTCGAGGCGATGGCGCGTTTTGCCAAAGGCGAGACGCGTAATTGGGTCGAGATCATCGAGAATACGGAGGTTTGAAGAGTTTGGGTCACGGCGAATGCCGGAAGGACTACACTTGGAAATGTCGGTGTCGCGGGTTCGAGCCCCGCCTGCCTTGCGGCAGTAGCTCAGTTGGTAGAGCACGGTTGTCTTTCCAAACCCTAGTCGCCGTGACCTTTCTCGCAGAATTTCAGGAATTACCGTGGCGAATGCCGGTGGGACTACACCTCCACAACCCACAGGTCCGACGAGTAAAGCGCCCTGCGGCCCGCGACGGCCAACGGGAGATGCGGGTTCGAGTCCCGCCGCCGGAACGTAGCTTAAGGACCGTGTCTCGCCACACCTCGTCGCCACGGCAAAATCTGACAAGCTGGCGAATGCCGGCGGGACTACATGGGTAGAGCGCCCGCAACACCAGCGGGAGGTCGGTGGTCCGAATCCACCCTCGGAGCAATCCGCAGTAGCTCAGGAAAAATGTCTCGCCAAACCCTTGTCGCCAGCGCCATGACTGTCAAACGGAGGTCAAGCATGACCGAGACTTACGAATTTCAGACTGTTGAAGGCGGCGTCCCGATCAAGATGTGGACGCGCGGCGTGCCCGTGGACGACAAGGCCCGCGAACAACTGACGCGCGCGGCGAAGATGCCCTTTATCTTCAAGCACGTGGCCGCGATGCCCGATGTCCATGTCGGCATCGGGGCCACGGTTGGGTCGGTGATCCCCACCAAGGGTGCGGTGATCCCGGCGGCGGTGGGCGTCGATATCGGCTGTGGCATGATGGCGGCGCGCACCTCGCTGATGGCGCATGACCTGCCCGACAACCTGGAAGGCATCCGCAGCGCCATCGAGCAGACCGTGCCCCATGGGCGCAGCGTGGGCCGGGGCAAGCGCGACAATGGATCATGGGGCAGCCCGCCCGCCGCCATTGTCGAGGCATGGGCCAACTTGGCGGTGCGGTTCGAGCGGATTTGCGACAAGCACCCGCGCCTGAAGAACACCAACAACCTGACGCATCTGGGCACGCTGGGCACGGGCAATCACTTCATCGAACTGTGCCTCGACACCGAGGCGCGGGTTTGGGTGATGCTGCATTCCGGTTCACGCGGGGTGGGCAATGCCATCGGCACGTTCTTCATCGAACTGGCGAAGAAGGACATGCGCAAATGGCATATCAACCTGCCCGACGAGGATCTGGCCTATTTCCCCGAAGGGACCGATCATTTCGACGACTATGTCGAAGCGGTGGGCTGGGCGCAGGACTTTGCTGCGCTCAACCGGCGAATGATGATGGCCAATGTGATCACCGCCTTGCGGGGCAAGATCGCCAAGCCGTTCGAGGCCGAGTTGGAAGCGGTGAACTGCCATCACAACTATGTGACGCGCGAGAACCACTTTGGCGAAAACGTGCTGATCACCCGCAAGGGGGCGGTGCGCGCGGCCAAGGGCGTGCTGGGGATCATCCCCGGATCGATGGGGGCCAATAGCTTCATCGTGCGCGGGCTGGGCAATGCGGAGAGCTTTCACAGTTGTTCACACGGCGCGGGCCGCGTGATGAGCCGTAACGAGGCTAAGCGTCAGGTCAGCCTTGCCGACCATATCGCTGATACAGAAGGCGTGGCATGCCGCAAGGATGTGGGCGTGATCGATGAAACACCCCGCGCTTACAAGCCGATCGAAGCCGTGATGGCCGCTCAGGCCGATCTGGTCGAGATCGTCCATACGTTGAAACAGGTGGTCTGCGTGAAGGGGTAATACCCCTTTGCGCAGACTAAATTGAGAAGAACACATGATCATCATCGACGGTTCGGAAGGCGAAGGCGGAGGCCAGATGGTGCGCAATTCCTGCGCCCTGTCGCTGGTCACCGGCCAGCCTTTCCGTATCACCAACATCCGCGCGAAGCGTTCCAAGCCCGGCCTGATGCGCCAACATGTGACGGCAGTGGAAGCGGCGGCGGCCATTTCCGGCAGCGAATGCAGCGGGCTGACGGTGGGTTCCCCGGACCTAACTTTCCACCCCGGAAAGGCGTTGGCTGGAGAATACCACTTTTCCGTCGGCACAGCAGGCAGCACCGGCTTGGTGCTGCAAACAGTGCTGATGCCGCTGCTGCTTGCAGCCGGGCCCTCGCGACTGGTGCTGGAAGGTGGCACACACAACATGCTCGCCCCGCCGTTTGATTTCATTGAACGCTGTTTCCTGCCCATCATCAACCGCATGGGCCCGCGCGTTTCGGCGCGTATGGCGCGGCACGGCTTTTATCCGCGTGGTGGCGGACGGATCGAGGTGGAGATCGAGCCTGCACAACTCACGCCCATCACCTGTAGCGAACGCGGCACCTTTGAGGGCGCGAGCGCGCTAGCAGCCTATTGCGGTCTGCCGAGCGAAATTCCTATGCGCATGCTCGAACGAGCCCGCAAGGATTTACCCGATTGGATCGAGGATAGCTTTGCCGCGCGCAAACTGCCCGAAGATCAGGGGCCGGGTGTGATCCTGATGTTGGAGGCGCGATATGGCAATGTTACCGAAATCGTCAGCGGTTTCGGGCAACTTGGCGTACCAGCCGAAAGGCTGGGCAAGACGGCTGCCGCGCGGATGCGTGGCTATCTGGAATGCCAGGCCTTTGCCGGCCCCTATCTGGCCGACCAGTTGATCCTGCCGTTTGTGCTGGCGGGCGGAGGCTCCTTTACAACGGTCAAGCCCAGCCAGCATCTGCGAACTGCCGTCGACATAGCAAAGCGCTTTACTGGTAAATCGGTCAAGCTGATCCAGCAGATTGATGGTGGCCATCTCGTTTCTGTGACGTGATCGTCGTTCTAGCGATCGGCGCCAAATTTGGAAACGGACTTCACCAATTGAACCGTCACCCCAAGCGCGTCAATGGCCTACGGTGGTCGACTGCCGCCGGTTGAAGCCCCGCTTGGATTGTCGCCGAGAAAGCCGCCATTCCTGCCATTCAGCGGGTCAGGCTGGAGCATCGGGACCAGCCATTTGTTCAGCAGGTTGGAATTGGCAATAATCACCAGACTTGGAGGGCTGTGATCGGCGGAAGGTTGCCCAGTAAGGTTCGGAAGCCCTTCTCTCCAAAGTCATTTCCTACCGCAGCCTCTCATGTCATCAATCCTGATTAGCATTTCTAGGTAAGGGCGATATGGGGTTTTCGATATCGTGGATCGGCTTGCAAATGCCGAAATCGCGCGCACTTGAAGTGATGGGGTTCCAAGATACCGGTGAGATGGACGAAGCTAACGAGGCTCCCTTTTCCGCCGCCTATTTGCCAAGCGGCTGGACCATCGTCTGGGCGAACAGCTTCGAGTACGCTTCCCAACCTGACGTTATCCAGCATTCGCGGATGATCGGATGCCATGTCGAAGAACATCTCATGTTCAGCTCCTGTCATCTGGCCGAAAGCGGCAAGCAAGTCTGGAACGTGTGGCATAACGCACAGGAGGGCATTTATGATATCCACTCCACCGGTCCGGCCCCGACAGATTTTGAGACGATAGTGTCCGCGCAAAAGGCAGAACAGGATGCCGCTGGCGGAGAAAGCGCGGAGGTGGATTATCTCTTCGATGCTCCCCTCAACCTTGCCTTCTCGATCACGGGCTATCGACATGACCAGTGGAGTTATGACTGGGGCGAACCGCAATTCACAATCATCCAGCCTGTCTGACAAGTTCGATGGAAGCCCTTTTCGAGATCCTGTTCCAGTTCATTGGCGAGTTCCTGCTGCAATTCCTGTTTGAAGCCATCACAGACATCGGCTTCGACTGGTTTGACAAAACAGCGAAACCGGCACCTCGGCCGATCCTTTCTTCACTGGGCTTTCTGCTCTTGGGTACGGTGGCTGGCGGGGTCAGCCTGCTCGTCATGCCTCACTCGATGCTCACCACACCCTCGTTGCGAGTCATCAATGTGATTGTTACGCAGCTACTGGTGAGTT
Organism: Novosphingobium sp. KACC 22771; assembly: GCF_028736195.1. GTDB lineage: Bacteria > Pseudomonadota > Alphaproteobacteria > Sphingomonadales > Sphingomonadaceae > Novosphingobium. The sequence goes on from NZ_CP117882.1 coordinate 884,703, forward strand.
CCTGCATGATGGTGATGGTCGCGTCCGTCAATGAGGTGTAGAATCGGGTGTGGCCAGCGGGCTGCATTTTCAGGCGGCCTTGGGTGTGATCTTTAGCGGCTGAACCTCCTCGTTCGTTGGTGTGGCAAGGGCGACCATGCCCTCGATTTGCATGGAGCGGTGCTGGAGCTGGTATTGGTCGTTCTGCTCGAGCAGGATGGCTCCGACGAGGCGGATAATGCTATCCTCGTTTGGGAAGATGCCGACCACATCGGCGCGGCGCTTAACTTGCTTGTTAAGCCGTTCCAGCGGGTTGGTAGAATGCGGTTTGACCCGGTGCTGCTCGGGGAAGGTCATGTAGGCGAGCACATCGTGCTCGGCGTCGTCCATGCAGACGCCCAGCTTTGGCCAGCGGACACGCAACTGGTCGGCGACTTGGCGCCAGACCTGTGTCGCGGCGGCGTGGTCGGGCTGGAGGAAGACCTGGCGGATGGCAGCGGCAACCACGGTGTTCTGGCCCTTGGGCACATAGGCCAGCGCATTGCGCATGAAGTGGACGCGGCAGCGTTGCCATGTGGCGCTGAGCACGCGCGTGATCGCCGCCTTGAGGCCCTCGTGGACATCGGAGATCACTAGGTGTTTAGTCCCAGCATGTGATGGTGCGGTTCTACGATAAAGACCTCTGGCTTGGATTTCCAGACCTGCTCGATGGCCTCGTATGGCGTTTTGAAGCGGAGAGCCTTGAGTTGCTTGGCAAAGTTGTAGGCAACCAGCCAATCGCGGACGTGCCTGCGCAGTTCGATGATCGAGGCATAGTGGAAGGATTTGACGGTCGCTTCCTTGATAGTGCGAACCATGCGCTCTGCCTGACCGTTGGTCCATGGGTGATAGGGTTTGGTAAGCCGATGCTCGATGCCGTTTTCCCGGCATACGCGTCCGAAAATATGCGGAAAGGTCAGGCCTGTGCCGCGTTCGGTTTGGGCAAACTGGACCCCGTTGTCGGTCAGGATGGTGTGGATACGGTAGGGCACGGTTCTGATCAGCGCCTTGAGAAAGCCGGCCGCGACCATTTTCGTGGCTCTGCGGTAGAGGCGGGCAAAGACCAGTTTGGAGGTGCGATCGACAGCGACATAGAGGCAGGCCTTGCCGCCTTCATAGTGCAATTCCGCGATGTCGATGTGAAAGTAGCCGATCTCGTAGGTCTTGAACTTCTTGGGTTTCTCGCGATCCGCCTTGGGAAGCCGGGAGATGCCGTGTCGTTGCAAGCAGCGATGCAGGGAGGAGCGCGTCAGATGGGGGATCACGTCCTTCAAGGCGATATAGACATCGTCGAGCGGCAGTCGGGCCTGAACTCGCAGGGCCACAATGGCCGCTTCCTCCATGGGCGAGAGGACGGTGCTGCGTGGCTCTTTGGGGCCCATCGGTTTGTCCTCGACCGACTGACGGCTTCGCCACTTCAAGACTGTCTTTTCGTTGATCGCGTACTTCTTGGCGAGGCTCGCGACCGAAGCTTTCGATCGCTGTAGCTCTGCTCGAATGGCGTGCGTGGTCTTGGCGCTGCCATGGAGAACCTGGCCCATAACTCCCTCCGCTGTGATGACGATAAATCTACACCATCACATGCTGGGACTAAACACCTAGGGCGTGGACTCATTACGCTGCGCACCAGATGCGTGCGCAGACGAGTTTGACGGCAGCCATGAAATTGGCGGGATCCTTGTCGTAGCGGGTTGCGATGCCTCGGAACTGCTTGATCCGATTGAAGAAGCGTTCGACGAGGTTGCGCTGGCGGTAGAGCCATGACGAGAATCCGTAGCGCTGCGTGCGGTTGGAGCGGTTGGGGATGTTGGCCCACACGCCTCGCGCCGCAGCGGCTTCTCTGATGGCGTTGCTGTCATAGCCCTTGTCGCCCAGCAGCGTGGCGCCCTCGGGAATGTCGGCGATCAGGGCTTCGGCTTCGCAGGCATCATGAACCTGCCCGCCGGTCAATCGCAGGCCGACAGGACGTCCTTCAGCGTCGACAAGAGCATGGAGCTTGCTGGTAAGGCCGCCCCGGGAACGTCCCATGCCATGATCGAATGATCCCCTTTTTTAGCGGTCGCACCATGCTGGTGGACGCGCACGCAGGTGGAATCGATCATCACCAATTCGCCATTGAAGCCCGCAGGAACCGCAGAAAGCAGCCGGTCCCAGACCCCGGCCTTGCGCCAACGCACAAACCGATTGTAGCAGGTGGTCGAGGGGCCGTAGCGCTCGGGGACTTCCGCCCAGGGCGAACCGGATCGAAACCGCCACAGGATCCCGTTCAGCACCCGCCGATCATCAACCCGGGGCACGCCACGTGGCTTGTTGGGCAGCAGAGGCTCTATGATCAGCCACTCTTTGTCCGTCAGTTCGTATCGCCGCCGCGCCATCCGTCTCCCCTTTCTGGGTAACTCCTGAATCACGCAATGCCCGCAAACGCAACTCGCTTTATGAGTTTACGCCCTAGTTGTTTAGTCCCAGCATGTGATGGTGCGGTTCTACGATAAAGACCTCTGGCTTGGATTTCCAGACCTGCTCGATGGCCTCGTATGGCGTTTTGAAGCGGAGAGCCTTGAGTTGCTTGGCAAAGTTGTAGGCAACCAGCCAATCGCGGACGTGCCTGCGCAGTTCGATGATCGAGGCATAGTGGAAGGATTTGACGGTCGCTTCCTTGATAGTGCGAACCATGCGCTCTGCCTGACCGTTGGTCCATGGGTGATAGGGTTTGGTAAGCCGATGCTCGATGCCGTTTTCCCGGCATACGCGTCCGAAAATATGCGGAAAGGTCAGGCCTGTGCCGCGTTCGGTTTGGGCAAACTGGACCCCGTTGTCGGTCAGGATGGTGTGGATACGGTAGGGCACGGTTCTGATCAGCGCCTTGAGAAAGCCGGCCGCGACCATTTTCGTGGCTCTGCGGTAGAGGCGGGCAAAGACCAGTTTGGAGGTGCGATCGACAGCGACATAGAGGCAGGCCTTGCCGCCTTCATAGTGCAATTCCGCGATGTCGATGTGAAAGTAGCCGATCTCGTAGGTCTTGAACTTCTTGGGTTTCTCGCGATCCGCCTTGGGAAGCCGGGAGATGCCGTGTCGTTGCAAGCAGCGATGCAGGGAGGAGCGCGTCAGATGGGGGATCACGTCCTTCAAGGCGATATAGACATCGTCGAGCGGCAGCCGGGCCTGAACTCGCAGGGCCACAATGGCCGCTTCCTCCATGGGTGAGAGGACGGTGCTGCGTGGCTCTTTGGGGCCCATCGGTTTGTCCTCGACCGACTGACGGCTTCGCCACTTCAAGACTGTCTTTTCGTTGATCGCGTACTTCTTGGCGAGGCTCGCGACCGAAGCTTTCGATCGCTGTAGCTCTGCTCGAATGGCGTGCGTGGTCTTGGCGCTGCCATGGAGAACCTGGCCCATAACTCCCTCCGCTGTGATGACGATAAATCTACACCATCACATGCTGGGACTAAACACCTAGCTTCACGCCAGTCAGTCCGCGGCGTGCTAAGTCCTTGAGGAAGTCGGACCAGAACACCTCAGCCTCGGAAGGGCCGATGTGCAGGCCGACAATCTCGCGCTTGCCCTCCGTGTTGACGGCCACGGCGATTATCGCGGCGACGCTGACGATCCGCCCGCCCTCGCGCACCTTGAGGTAGGCAGCGTCGAGCCAGAGGTAGGGCCAATCGCCGGTGAGCGGGCGCTTCAGGAAAGCATGGACACGCTCGTCGATGTCCCATCAGGAACGCTTTGCGTTCCACAAAGCTGGGGGCAGAGCTTCGACACCGACGACTTCGAAATGCCGGTCATACCCATCGCCCGGACCAGTTCATCGACACGCCGGGTGCTGACGCCGGCAATCCACGCCTCCTGTATCACCGCGACCAGCGCCTTCTCCACGGTCTTCCTCGGTTCCAGAAAGCCGGGAAAATAGGCACCAGCCCGCAGTTTGGGGATCTTGAGGTTGAGCGTGCCGAGCCGGGTATCAAGGCTGCGGTCGCGGTCGCCATTGCGCCAGGTCGTCCGGTCGCCAGATCGTTCATGGCGGCCAGCGCCGACCAGGCCGTCAACGTCGGCCTCCATGATGATCTGCAAAACACTCTCAGCGATCGTACGCAGAAAATCTCCATCTCCGGTCTTCGCCATCAGCTCGGCAAGCGGTAGTCTGTCGTCGGTCATCGGGATCAACTCCTCGGTGGGCGTGTGAAGTGTGGTAACTCCACCTTACCGATGAGCCCGGTGGCCACCGAGATCGAAATCACCTGGTGTGGGGGCATGCCCCCACACCAGGTGATCGCCTCAATCTACACCAGAAATTACACCACAAGCACGGACGCTAACGTTCCATGGGCGGTCCCCTCGTGTGAGTCCTACAACGACATCACCTTGGCACATCGCGATGCCGTTGGTAGCCGTCCAACCCAACACCTCATAACAACTCAGGCTGTACAACTGGTCAGTCGTGAACCCGCAAGGTGAGATACCACTGGCGAGGTGGACTATAGGTTGCGGATACAAAGCCTACACTGCCGGGGGAGGATTGATCAAACCCGCCAACGACAAAGCGCTTATCGGTCAGATTGCGCACGCCCAAGGTCAGGCTCCAGCGCTCATCCCTGCCGGTATACCCAATCGAGCCATCCAGAATGCCGACATTGCCCGACTGAAGGTAACGCGAATTTTCCGCATCAGGATGAACGTTGCTCTTGTAGCTATAATCGGCGGCCAGAGAGAGTGCGCTGCCGTTTGCCAGAGCGTGCCGCCAAAACCCACCAAGAGCGGCCGACCATTCGGGGGTATTGACCAGCTTGTTGCTTGCCGCGAATGTCACGCCGGGGCTGAGCTGGCGATAATAGGCATCCAGATAGCCGACGCTGCCGTTGATCGACAATTCGCCCAGCTTCGCCTGCGCCTCGGCCTCAAAGCCGCGGATCGTGGCCTTGCCGCCATTTTTGAATACGGGTGAAAGGCCATTGTAGACCGTAACCTGCATGTTGTCATAATCGGTGCTGAAGGCCGCCAGATTGAGACGCAGCTTGCGATTGAGGAGCGTGGATTTCAGACCAAGCTCATGCGTATTGGCCGTCTCGGGCCGGAAGGTCAGCTGACTGATGTCGTTCGGCGGTGATATGACGTCAAGCAAACGCGTGGTCCAACCACCCGACTTGAACCCCTGCGAGAACGAATAATACGTCATCAGATCGGACGAGAATTTGTACTCAGCCCCGGCCTTGAACGACACGTTACTGAACGACAGCTTGTTCTTGCCAACCGGGTAGACGCGCGTGGGATCGGTAGGGTCGGGCAGAATGGCCAAAACGGCGGGCGATAGAGGAAGAGCGGTGGGGTCCACTCCGCGCCCACGCAGGAAGAAAGAGTTCAGATCCTTCTGAAAGCCTTCAAACTCCTTATTTTCCTTAGTATAGCGCATACCAAAGGTCAGACCGAACTTGTCGGTGACATCAAAATGCTCATGCGCAAAAGCGGCGAAAGCCAGGTTGCTGAAATGGTTGTAGCCATAGACCTGCACCAGACCTTCGGCGAACACGGGGCTGTCGGTCAGATCGCCATCTTCCATGAAGTAATAAAGGCCGACGATGCTCTTCAGACGATTGTTGAGAGCGTTGTTACTGACCTGCAATTCCTGCGAAAATTGCGACTGGTTCATGTCGAAAGAGGCATCGTTCACCACTATCGGCGCGGCAGCATTCTCACTGCCAAAACGCGAATGCAAAGCACGATAGGCTGTGATCGACTTCACGGAAGTCGTGTCCGTCAGCGTCAGATTGGCAGTGGCCGAAACGCCCCCAGCTTTCAGGATGTCGAAATTGCTGCCGCGGGCATAGCTGGTGTCGATATTGCCGGTCAGCAAGGCATCACTGATCGGAAGGCGGTTGTTGTTGGGGTTGCTGTCGGTATTGACGCCAAAGTAGCTGGTCCCGACCGTCCCACGATTGCTGCAGATGAATGCGGGCGCTGCACCAAAAATGCAGCCGTTGTAGGCGGCCAGCAAGGTGCCATCGGTGGGCCCGGCAAAGGTCTTGATCAAGGTGGACGGACGTGCTGCCTGATCCGCATTCGTATAGTCGGCGCTAATCAAGAGGTTGAAGCGGGCGCTGGGAACCCATTTCAGCTTGCCGCGCAGATTGATCGCGTTTTCACCGCCCTGCGTATCAAAGCCGCCGGGGGCTCCGGCAGTTCGAAACTGGCCCAGGTCGCTGGTGCCGATCACGCCGGGGAAGGCAATGCGCTTCTGATAGCCGTCGCGCCGCTTGTAAGAGAAGGAAACCTGCGAGAACAACTGGTCACCGATCAGCGGCACATCAACCGATCCGCGCACATCGGTGCGGTTGAAACTGCCGCCCGTCAGTTCAAAGGCATATTTGAAATCCTTGCCAGGATCGCGGGTAACGATGTTCAGTGCGCCGCCGATCGTATTTCGTCCAAACAGCGTGCCTTGCGGCCCCTTGAGCACCTCGATCCGCTCCAGATCAAGCAAATCGGCCACTGCACCCAAGGAACGGGCAAAATAGACGCCATCGATATAGACGCCAACGCCCGGTTCCAGATTGAAGGCAAAGTCATTCTGCCCCACCCCACGAACCGATGCGACGAGGATCTGCGATGAACCCGCAAAGCCGGACGTGTTCTTTATGTCAACATTGGGCGTGAAGGACGAAATCTGACCGATGTTGGTCAAGCCACGCTGACGCAAGGTTTCATTGCTGAAGGCAGAAATGGCGATCGGAACCTTCTGGATATTCTCCGATCGATGCTGGGCCGTCACCACAATTTCGCCGACGGCGCTTTCCTGCTTTGGCTGGGCCGGGGTTTCCTGTGCCCAGGCCGGCGTTAACGGTACAAGCGCACTTGCCACCAGAAAACTGAATCTCTTCCTCATATTGTAGCTCCCCTGAGTTAGGCTTGGTTCGACCTCTCCTCACAGGGGAAAACAGTGTCATGTCTGATTGCCGGGCGATTGCTTGTTGCGGCCCCTTCTTTTGTCGCCAGCGGTCAGGAATGTTTAGCGATTGCCCCGAAAATCGCGGGGGCTGATGCCAAAGCGGGCGCGAAACGCACGGCTGAAATGAGCCGAATCCTTAAAGCCGCAATCAAAAGCGATCGAGGTAATGCTGCGCTGAACCGACCGTTGCGTCGCCAATTGATTATGCGCCGCAACCAGACGCCTTTCCCAGATGAAATCGGAAAGCGGTCGCCCCTGGTCCGCAAACAGCTTGCGCAAATAGCGCCCCGAAATGCCCAATCGCTGCGCCACAAATTCACACGAAAGCGATTCGTTGCCCAGTTCGTCTTCAACCAGCCGCATGGCGCGCTGAATCAAGAGATAGCGCGGTTGGCTGGTGGTGCGTACAGGCCCTTCGCGAATTTCGGAAAGTGCGGCAGCGACCATGCCCAACATCGTATCCCGCATCTGTCGCATGGTGGCATCGCCAATGGCATCCAACTCGCGACAAACCTCCCCGATCAACAAGGACGCCACCCGCCCCGTGCCGCTGTCCCCGCGAACGGGAATGGCGGTCAGATCACCGACGTTGCCCACAAGATGGGAAAAACGGTCGCGCTCTATGCGCATCACCGTCATTTCGAAGGGCTGGCGAAGGCCGATGTGATAGGTCGCGGCAGTGTCGTAGATGGCAAAATCACCAGATCCCAAAATGGCGTCTCGTCCGTTCTGGGAGAGCATCGCGCTGCCGGAACTGATACGGCTGAGCAATACATAATCATCATGCGAGCGCCCGATACGTGACTTGTCGCGGGTCACTGAATGTGCGGTCGCCTGCACATCCATGACCAGCGTGTCGTGCAGATTGCGCAGCCGCATGGCTCCCTGAAACGGCGTATCCTTGTCGATGCAGACATCAAGATCGATCAACGCTTCGCAAACCGCGTCACGCCACTGCCGATGATCTCTTGTAACATTGATACGACCAACTTCGGTGCATTGCATGGCAGCCCCCATTCGATCGGCTAAAGCACCCGTTTTTCCGGTACTCTCACGGCGCCTAATATGGCAGATCCGGATGCGGCATGTGTCCCGCTATGCCAGCCATCCTGTCGCTTCTCACCAGCCTTCTTTGCCGTGATGCATCCCTGTGCTCGGTTATTCACATTATAGGTCCGATGACCGGATGCAAAGGCAATTTCCCTTCATGCCTGTTTCCTGGCGAGACTGTCATGAAGATCGGCGCCCTTTCACAAGCCGCTGTCGTCTCCCACATCGACCTGTGCATCAGCGTCGGCCTTGTCGCAAATTGAAGCACGGGTAAAGCGGCTGCGTGGACGGTCGTCAAACAGCACCTGAAAAACATCCGGCCTTGCATAATGGCCGATCGGATCGGCCGCTGCCTTTGCATAGGCGATGAGTGACGTGTCGATCTCTGCAATCACCAGCCCTTCCTCGGTCGGAGCGATGCGCTGAGCCAAGGGCGCGCCATCTGGGCCGAAAATCATCGAGCACCCGCCGCCAAGAGGCAAAAGGTCCGCCTTTGCCGGTTCATCGCACAACATGGCCTGAATTTTGGGCGTGACCACCATGGTCGCGGCAATCACGAAGCACTGGCCCTCTGCGGCATAGACCTGGGTTACCGCGCTGTTGAGATCGGCACCCAATGCGTAGGCCTTGCCCTCGTAAAGCGAAAAGGCAGGCCAGGATGCGATGTGGATCTGTTCGTGCTGGGCAAACATTGCGTATTTGACGAGCGGCTGAAGATGTTCCCAGCAACACAGCGCCCCCAACCGGCCCAGTTCGGTGGCGTGAACCCTCAGATCGCTGCCGTCGCCATCGCCGAAGACCGAGCGTTCGACATGGGTAGGACGCAACTTGCGGCGGTGGGCCAGGATCGATCCGTCGCCGGCAATGATGGTCTGGCCAAGGTAGAGCGAACCATGATCCCGCTCGCTTGTGCCCAGCACCACAGTCATCCCCGCCCTCGCGGCCGCAGCGGCGATGGCTTCCATTTCCGGGCCATCGCGCTCGATCGAATTGGCATGGTAGCGCCCGACGAACTGCATGCCCCATGCCTGCGAGCCCAGCCACGACCAGAAGGGATAACCGGGCAACCACGCTTCAGGAAAGGCTAACAACTTCACGTCCTGTTGTGCGGCCTGTTCGATCAAGGCTATCGTCTTATCCACCGTGCCGGCCAGATCGAGGAATTCAGGCGCAGCCTGAACGGCAGCGGCCTTAAATGGCTGCGACAATGTCATTTCTCTCTCCATCTTGTTGCTGCAAAGTCGGCAGGTTAACCGTCCGCCGACCAGCAAAGTCTTTCAATTACGCTGGAACTGCGGGGCCGTTTCCGCCAGCAAGGCGGTCATCATCGCGCCCACGGTAAGCACGCCGGACACCGCCACCAGCGTGACAACCAAACCGGCATGCTGGGCAATGAAACCGCCAATGGCCGGAGCGATACCGCCGCCAAAGATTTCCCCCACGCCAATGGCAAGGCCCATGGCGCTTGAAACCATCTCAGGCGGCACCGATTCGCCGGGAACCGGGCCCGCAAGCAAAGCGTTGGCTCCGCAGCAGGCAAAGGCCGCAAGAAACAATGTTGCAAACAGGCCTGTCGGACCAAACCCGCCTAGGGCCAGCAGCAGCAACGCAATGGCCCCCAGGAGGAAGGCACCTGCCAGCGAGCGCCTGCGCCCAAGCCGGTCTGACGCGGCCCCCACCGCGATCTGTCCGGCAAACCCGCCGAAACCCAGACCGGACATCACCATGCCCATCGTTGCCGTTGGCAAATGCGCGACATCTGTCAGGAACAATGGGGTCATCACGCCCAATACAAATACGCCGCTCATCGAACAGCAGATCACCGGCAGGACCACGCGCATGTTCGCATAGCGCAGCACGGCCAGCCATCCGCTGTTCTGCTGTGGTCTGTCCGTCTTAACAGCCGCAACCGGCGTTTCACGCAACACACGCGCCAGGACCAGCGCCAACAACAATCCGGGCACAGCCACCAGCATGAACACGTCTCGCCACGAGGGCAGCACCAGCACCAGTTGCGTGGCAATGATCGGCCCCAAGGCGAGGCCAAACAGTGCAAAGGCAGAGCTGATGATCCCCAGATTCAGCCCTCTGCGCTGAGGTGGCGAGGCATCGAGCGCAGCGGCATAGCTTGAAGGGCAATAGGCCCCTTCAGCCACCCCCATAGCCAATCGGGCCAGAAACAGCGTGGCAAAGCCATTTGCCAGACCACTTAGTCCCGACATCAACGAAAAGCCGATGATTGCCGGTATGATGATAATCCGCCGACCGACGCGATCAGCCAAACGGCCCATGGCAATCGCAAACACGCCCCAGGAAAGCCCAACCGCCGAAGCCAGCGCCCCCAGATCCTGGTAATCGAATTTGAGATCCTGCATGATTTGCGGCGCAAGAGGCGTCACCAGCCAACGATCAAGCCCTACGAGCCCGAAACCCAACGCAAGCAGGGCGACTACCTTGACTTCATAAGCAGGGCATTCATCGCTCTGTCTAATGTGATGGGAAGCATTATGCATGAATTTCTCCCGAGCCCTGCGCGCAATGGCATCAGTTCATGGGATAATGTGCGCAATGCGAAGCGGATTGGCTGCAACGGCACGATCATTGGCACTGGGCGGCCCTTTATCGCAAGCAACCGTCCTGCAGGTCTTCAAAACAGGTTGGCGCCATGCTCGATGGGCCGTTCACGCAAAGGCAGGTAGCGCAGAAATTCACGAGTGGCATCGCTCAGCAAACCGCGACTGCGGCGATAGACCCAGAAATGACGCCGCAATTCGAGTGATGGCACGTCAAGACGCCTGACTTTGTCCTGCTCCATATTGACCGCCATCAAGGGGACGGGAAGCCAGGACAACAACCGACTTGCCGCGCACATGGCAGCCATTGTCTCGACCGAATGGGTTTCCATGCCAACCGAAACCTTATGCCCCAGACTCCGTGCGAGCGCTTCGAAGCGCGCCCGGGGGCTGAACGCGGCGCCAGGCATAACCCATTGGCAGGCGAAAATGTCCTCCAGTGACGGAGCGTGGTCAATAGGGTGATCATGCGCACAGAAAACGGCGAAATCATCGCTGTAATCGCAACACCCGATACATGATACCGCCTCGTCCCTGATTTCACCTGCAGTCAGCGCGATGTCAATTTCACGCTGCTCCAGCGCCTGAAGCAAGGCGCTGTTAACGTCCTCGCGCGCCTCGATCCTCAAGGCCGGGCTAAGTTCCAGCATATGCGCAGCGGCCTTCACGACCAGCCCTCGCATGACCGCCGCAACCGCACCCACGCGGACTGTTCCCCGCCGCAGCCCCCGGAATGCGGCCAATTCATCGCGCAGGTCGTCCATATCAGCCAGCAGATGCCCAGCATGGCGAAACAGCACCTCGCCCGCATCCGTCAACACCATGCCGCGCGTGGTGCGATCAAAGAGAGGCTGGCCCGACTGCGCCTCCATCCGTTGCACAAGACGGCTAAGTGAGGGCTGGGCCAGATGAACCTGTGCCGCAGCCCGCCCCAGACTGCCTGTTTGCGCCACGGCGACAAAGCACTGCAATTCGCGTTCGGAGAAAGTCATGCATCAAGCGTATGAGTTTTTCCCAAATATGCAATTGTATCGATGATCCAGTGTGCGATCTTTGGGACAACAAGGCCCCATAAAACGGCCGGTATATCTGGAGAGAGAACTGTGGCCGTCACAGACTATATCGATGATCGCCCCAATGAGGGGGTCTTTCGGGTCAACCCGGCGATCTTCACCGACCGCGCCGTCTTCGATGCCGAGATCAGGACGATCTTCGAAGGCGGCTGGGTATTCCTGGGCCTATCGTCACAGGCCGAGCAGCCGCATGACTATTGCACCACCCAGATCGGCCGCGTCTCGGTGCTGGTTCAGCGCAGCGGGCAAGGCGAACTGGGCGCTTTCATCAATGCCTGCCGCCACAAGGGGGCTCGCCTGGCCCAGCTTCGGCAGGGAAGCGCGGCCCTGCATGTCTGCCCCTATCATAGCTGGAGCTTTGACAGCGCGGGCCGCAACAAGGCCATCAAGAGCAAACGAGCAGGATGCTATTCCGATGCTTTTAATCAGGACGATCATGGCCTGATCCGATTGCCCCACTTTGCCAATTATCGCGGATTTCTGTTTGGCAGCCTAACACCGGACGTGCCCCCACTGACAGATCATCTGGGCGAGGCGGCCAAATTGCTGGATCTGGTGGCAGATGAGGGAGAACGCGGGCTGGAACTGGTGCCGGGACAGGTCACCTTCACCTACGCAGCCAACTGGAAGCTGCAATTGGAAAACTGTTCAGACGCCTACCATTTCACCTCGACCCATCCATCCTATATTCGCGTGCTGGAACGGCGCCAGCAGGAATTCGATCAGGACGTCGTGGCGTCGGTCTGGGAAAGCAGCGATTACTGGAAAGACGACGCAACCGGAATTGGTGGCGGCAGCTTCAGCTTCGTCAACGGGCATGCGCTGAACTGGGGCGTGTTCGGAGTGACAGCAGCCTCTCCGCTTTATGACCGTTCCGCCCAGTTGGCCGAACGCCATGGTGAGGCGAAACGGGACTGGATGTTCAACATGCGCAACCTGACCATCTTTCCCAACCTCCAAATCGCGGAAAACGCCTCAAGCCAGTTACGGATCATTCGCCCACTGGCTCCGAACCTGACCGAAATGCGCACGTGGTGCCTCGCCCCAAAGGGCGAGAGCGCAGCCGCCCGCCGTCAGCGCATTCGGCAATATGAGGACTTTTTCAACCCGACCGGCATGGCAACGCCCGATGACACGATATCCTACGAAAACTGCCAGATGGGCTATGGCGGAGGCAAAATCGGATGGTTGCAGGGCTATGCAAGAGGCATGACGGCCAGCGTTCCGGGCGGGAACCGCTTTGGCGATCTCCTTGGCCTGCATCCGGAACGTAGCGTGCTGGCCGACCCACAGCTTTGCGACGAAACCCTTTTTCACAGCTATTACAGAGCTTGGGCCAACCGCATGAAGCAGGAGTTGTCGGCATGAGCGCAACCATCACTCTTGAGGCGGCAAAAGCGCTGCTCCATCGTGAAGCCTATCTGCTGGACACATGGCAATTCAACGCATGGCTGGAATTGTATCTGCCCGATATGGAATTCTGGATGCCGGCGTGGCGCGATGAAGTAACGACCACGCAGGATCCCGATTGCGAGTTGTCGCTGATCTACTACAAAGGGCGGCGCAATCTCGAAGATCGGGTCATGCGCCTGACATCGGGTCACTCGACCGCGTCCACGCCTCCGGCAAGAGTCCTGCACATGATCAGCAATGTGGAGATCATCTCCGGCAACAGGCCAACGGCGGAGGTTCGCTCGGCCTTTGTTTGCCATCGCCACGATACGCGCATGAACCGAACCGATTATGTGTTCGGCAGGTATGAACATCACTTGCGGATGGAAGAAGGACGCATTCGGATCGCAAGAAAAAAGATCATCCTTCTCAATGATGTCATCGCAACATCATCGGACATCTATTCGATCTAGAGCGTTTTTGAACCGGATGGAATCATCCGGTGACTCGGAAAACGCGGTAAAACAGGAATCTGCAGTAATCGTTCCGGTGCAATCGGAACGATCGCATTAGGCCGTATCCCCGCCTTCGATGGCTGATCACGATTCACAAAACGCCCATTGGCAAGGGGTGTTTAACTCTTAACTCAGCAAGGACAATTTCTTCAGGATCGCCAGAAAATTATCTCTGTTTTCAGGCCCTACGATCTCGTCGATCCTGTCATTATGAGCTCTGGCCTTCACATCGAGATCGCACAACTGGGTCTCCCCGGCTTCGCTCAGAGTCAGGCGGAAATTACGCCTGTCCGTCTCATCCCGCTCACGCACCACCAGGCCGGCCTTGCCCAACTCGCGCAGAGAGGCAGTCAACGTGGATTTGTCCCGCCCTGTGGCGGCGCTCAGTTCCGTCTGGTTGATGCCGGGATTATCGTGAATGATACGCAGCAGAGCATACCAGCCGGGCCATATGTGGATTTCGCCCAAGCTTCGTGCATAGGCGGCAAAGGATGCCTCCTGTGCGCGGCGCAGATGATAGGCGATTACATCGTCCAGCCCACGGGTCCAATTGCGCGTTTCGGCTGGAACCGGAGCCTCCACTCGCCGCCTTTTACCGGCCATGGACCGCCACCGGCCGTATGAACAGGCATCCAACGGGGTCAGTCAAGTTGCAGCAGCAATTTGGCATTGAAGGTTCCAACTCCCCGAGAAGCCGGAACCGCTGGCATGGACAAAGGACCAAAGTCAAGTGTCCGCAGGGAATACCGCCCGTTCAGCGGGGGGCGACGTGCCTTGCAATAAGGCTCAACGTGCCCATGACCAACACCATCACTCCAGCAATCGCCCAATGAAACCCCGTCAAGCCCAAAGCTCCAGCCATGACCGCGCCCAGCAGCGCACTGAGCATCGCGCCAAGGCGACCGATGCCCGTTGCCAACCCTACGCCTCTGGCCCGCATGGCGGCAGGATAGATGTTTGATGCCAGCGCATACAGACTGGTCTGCACTCCGTTTACACAGCCTCCTTCGATCGCGATAAGCATAAACATCCCAGCAAGAGACATGCCGGAACGCGACAGGATGGCCAGCACTGCGGCGGCCAGAACCGCCGTCAACGACATGGTCAGCATGACACGGCGTGAACCGTAACGTCCGATGGCGGCGCCCCCCATCAAGGCGGCAACCACGCCGCCCATGTTGAATGCCGCCAGTCCCTGAGCCGCCTGCGCCACGCTAAGGCCGCTTTCGGACAGCAATGTGGGCAACCAGTTAAACGCGGAATAGACTGCCATCAACGAGAAGAAGAAAGACATCCACACCAGCAGAGTGTCCTTCCTCCAGGCCGGGGCCAGCACTGCAGAGAGCGGAAGCGAGGCCTCTTTGGCAGGCTCAATAGAGGGCATTCCAGTCATGGCGCCCTCACCAAGCCCCATCCGACGCAGGCTGCTGCTGATCCGCGCTTCGCTGGCGCCGCTGCATAGAAGGAATGTCACCGATTCCGGCAGAACCAAAGCCAGCACTGCGGCCAACGCCAGCGTACAGCCTCCCGCCAGCACAAACAGCGCCTGCCATCCCATCAGCGGCAGGACAACCGAAGCTGCCATGCCGCCCACAACACCGCCCAAAGGCACGCAGACAATCGAAATGATCACCGCAAGACTGCGATGGCGGGCCGGCGTGAATTCTGTCGCCAAAGCTGCCACATTCGGGAAAGCAGCCCCCAACCCCAATCCCGCAATAAACCGCAGCGCGCCAAGTTGGGCAGGCGATCCGGCAAAACCGATCATCAGCGTTGCCACCCCAAACAGCACCACGCTGGACACCAGCGCCAGCTTGCGCCCCATCCTGTCGCCCACCATGCCCCCGCTGATCGCGCCGATCAGCATGCCGAACTGCGCCGCCGCCAGCGCGCCACCCAACGCCGATTTGGGCACCCCCCAGTCCTTCATCAGGCTGGGCAAGGCAAAGCCGAGGGCCTGATTATCAAACCCGTCAAGCAGAACTGCGAGCGAAACCAGCGCCAGCAGCAGCTTTTGTGAAAGGCTCCACGCGCGATCTTCCATCAGCTTGGCCTCGCCGTTCACTGGCGTATCTCCCAAAACCATCAGTCGAGTCTGGCTTCGACAACAACCGCCCGGCGCTCGTTTTTCAGCACAGCAAAGGCCTGTGCCAAAACCGATTCCAGATTACTGTCCCGATCCACCACAAAGGCCGCCGCGCCCCCGGCCGCCGCGGCGATTGCGCCATAATCAGGCGCGGGAGAAAAGCTGAGATCAAGGTCATTGGCCTTGCTGGCATGGCCGTCCGGATGAACAGCCAGCGCCGAATGGCGCGGCGCATTCCAACCATCATTGTTCAACACAATTTGCAGGAAAGGCGCATTATAACGGCGCGCGATCCAGTGAACACTGGAAGGCACCGTGAACATATAGCAGCCATCGCCCGAGACAGCGACGACCGTGGCATCGGGCCGAGCCATCTTGGCACCAATGGCCGCCCCGCCGTTCCAGCCCAGCGATCCGCCCCCGCTGGCAAACATCGCGCCCGGACGGACCGGGGCCAGATGATCGAAAACCGGCTGATAATTGGTGATGCCCTCATTCATCACAATGGTTTCTGCGTCGATATGCGGGCGCAATGCGGCCATCAGGCGGGCGATGGTCAGACCACCGTCTTTGGATTGTTCGTCGACCAGCCTGGCGCGCCGATGGCCGCTGCGGTCGGCATAATGAGCACTCCTTTCGGCAATCCTCTCTGCGGAAAGCTCAAGCTCGCCCGCCGCGTCCATGATGGCACGGATCGCCAGTTCGGCATCGGCCCGGAACGAACGGTTCGGCTCGATATACCAGAGCGGCATCTGTTCCTTCAAAGGATCGACGTCGATGTGGTAAATCTGCGCCTCCTCTCCGGGCCGGTTCTTGGTCGGGATCCATGGCACATCACTGTCGATCACCAGCACCAGGTCGGCTTCGGCCAGATCCTGGTTGCGCTGTGGTTCGTTCCAGAAATTGCCCAGATAGAACGGGCTGTCATGCGGCAAGTTCACATAGCTGGGCACAGATTCCATCACACCAATGCCCAATTGCACGCACAGTGCCTCCAGCGCCGCCGCGGCATCGGGGTTGCGGCCCAGATAGGACGTGACAATCAGCGGACGCCGCGCGCCGGCCAGCTTTTCGGCAAGAAAACCCGCATCCTTTGCCCCAAGCGCGATCGGCGATACCGGCTGCCACCGCTCCATATCGACCGTCACCGGGTCGCAAGGCGCCTCCAGCACTTCGCGCGGGGCCATTAGATAGACCGGTCCCTTGGGATCAGATTTGGCGAATTGCATGGCGCGATGCACCAATTGTTTGACATTGGTCCCGGTGCGGATCTCGTTGTCATAGCGCATATAGCCGCGCACCAGCCCGCGCTGATCATGCACATCCTGAATCCACTGAATGAATTCATTGCGGCTGCCCAGCATTTCACCTTGTTGCGTATAGGGCGAGGAACCAGCCAGGATCAGTACCGGAATGCGCGCCTTGGCCGCGTTATGGATGGCGCCTGCCAGGGCCTGCGTGCCGCATTCGACATGGACGATCACCGCCTGGGGTTTGCCGCTGATCTGGGTATGCCCATGGGCGATGGTCAGCGCCACCATCTCGTTGGGACAGGTGACGATCGTGGGCACAGGTCGCCCATTCGCTCTGGCCTCGGCGATGGCCTCGACAAGACCGGGATGATCGCTGCCCAGATTGACGAAAACATGGCTGATGTCCTGCTCGGCAAGGACTTCGAGAAAGGCGGTGGCGGTCGTGTACATCGAGGGCTCCGGAAAAACTCGTCTGGTGTGGCAAATGGCGTAACAGCTTAGCACTTGCGCGTGATGGCGGCGCGGTGGTCAAGGCCGCGCAAGAGGGCGGCACATGTTTCGAGCGCCGGTGCGGCCACGCCCCACTGTATGGCGGCTTTCAGCAATCCGCCCTGAATGGCGTCGACCTCGGTTGGGCGCCCGGCCTCGACATCCTGCAGCATGGACGGCTTGTGGCCTCGATGATGCTCCATGGCGAATTCCACGCTGGCGCCCACCTTGTCAGGTTCCACCGTAACACCGGCGGCTTCCGCCACAACGACACCTTCAGTCACGATGCGCATGGCGAGTTCGCGCACCGGGCCGAAATCGCCAATCTGACCCACGGCCATGCCGGTCAATGCAGCAATGCCGTTTAGCGCGGCATTAAAAATGACCTTTTCCCAGATCGCTTGCTGTACCGATGGTTCGGCGGTGGCGGAAAGACCCGCATCGGAAAGAGCGTCGCTGACCGTATGCAGGGCGGGACTGTCTTCACCTGTCAGGCTCCACAGCTTGACGATGCCCGCACCATCGACATGAATGCGGCCATGGTCAAGCAGATCGGCGGGCCAGTTGGTGATACCAACCAGCACGCGCGAAGCTCCTACGACCTCGGCAATAGCCTCTCCATTGCCCAGCCCGTTCTGCAGTGTGAGCACCAATCCGTCAGGTTTCAGAGCCGCGGCGTTGGCCTTCATGGCCAACGCCGTATGAAGCGATTTTGTGAACAGGATCAGCAGATCAGCCACGCCTTCCAGCGTGCCGGGCAGAGCCGCCTCGCACAGGGCCGCGACGCCATTCTCAAACACGCCTTGCTGCGCAATGGCGCCGATCCTGGCGTTATCTGTGTCAACAAAGACCACTTGATGCCCGGCACGCGCCAGCCTGCCGCCAAACAGCGTGCCCATGGCACCGGCACCGACGATTACGATTTTCATGGCCGATCCTCTTTTCGCTTTCCCTACGTTTGGCTGGATCACCAGCCGCTGCCCCAGCGATAAGGCATATCCTGACGGATGACGTTGATCTCCTGAATTTTGCCGTCGGAAATCTTGAATATTTCCTGGATCAGCGTGTCATGCGGGCGGCCAAACAGCGGCACGGCAGTAGTCTGAATACCGGTGGCCGTGGTGGCCGAAACGGTTGGCGTGGCCTTCGGCTGGGAAACCTCGATCACCATGGCGCCCACCACGATCCCGCGCTCGACATCCACTACGGGAAAGCGCCGCTCCTTGATCTTGTCCATGTAAGTGTAGTCTGACATCAGGTTGCAGGGCCAGGTGTTGCCAAGCGGGTTGAGTGAAGTCAGATTGCCGTTTTCATAGCGGCGGCAGCCAGGCGCGGAGAGGACGCCCGCACCATCATGGCGCTGAAGACCCTCGAAATAGCTGTCGGCAATGGCGATCAGTTGTTCCCTGTTGGACCGGCTCTTTTCAGGCAGGATCTGATCGAAATAAGGATTGGGCGCGCCCAGGCCGGGCACGCCATTGACACTGCGTTCGCCGATGATCTGTTCAACCTCGACAATTTTGCGGTCTTTCACCTGCATGCGAAGCCAGTATGCGCCGCGTGCGCCAGCCTCGGTTGCCACGCCCAGTAAGGCCACCTGCCCGGTCACAGGATCGGCCGCCATCTGACGATAGGCAATGCCATCGACCATGTTCCAGAAATAATCCGATTGGGCGGGCGATTCCCGTCCATTGACCGTTTCGCGCAACGTGGGTGCAAGCGGCAACCCCGTGCGGTCATGCTTTGGAATGGCAGCCAGATAATCGTCCATCACGCCGGTCAGGCAAGCCCGGTCGCAAGTCTGCGCGGCACATGCTGGCATGGCCGACGCGGCACCAAGGCCAAGCACCAGAGCCATAACGGTCGTAAAGCGGTTGCCGATGGTAAGAGCCTTTTTCATTCTGTTGTTTCCCATGGCAAGGGGCCGGCGCTCCTGAGAACGCCGGCCCGATTGATCAGAACTTGAAGCGCGCACCAGCGGTCAGATACAGCCCGATCACATCATAGAATTGCGAAAGGGTCGAAGCAGGAGCGATACCGAACGTTGTGGTGCCCAAGGGCGGCGCCTTGTCGAACAGGTTGTTGGCCGAGGCGAAGACTTCCGCCCCCTCCAGCGAACCGCCGAGGCGATAGGTCAGGTTCAGGTCGGTATACCAGACAGGACTGATCCGGTTGTTGGCGATAAACGACGGCGTATAGGTGCTGTCGATGGCACGGGGGCCAACGCGGCGCTCCTGAACCAGTGCGGAGAAACGACCTATGTCGAAAGCGGCACTGAAAGTGGCCTGAAACGGCGTCTGGCTGGCACGGTCGATAGGTGCAGAACCGCGCGTTGTGGTCTGAAGCTTCGCCACATAGGAAGCGAGCGCCCGCAGCGTGACCTTGCCTTCCTGACCAAAGATTTGCCCCAGCCCAAAACCGTAGTTCATTTCCACATCGAGACCGCGCGTCTTGAGCGTGGCCAGATTGAGGTTGGGCGTGGAAATGACCGAGATCGCCCCAGCATTGCGAGTGATCAGCGCGCAGGTGCTGGCATTGCCCGCCGCGCATTCATCCACCGTCTGCTGATTGCTCAGGCGACCGATCGCATTGCTGATGCGAATGTCATAATAATCGACCGAAGCGCTGAAACCTCGCAGGAAACTGGGTGTCAGCACTGCGCCGATGGTCAGCGTATCGGAGGTTTCCGGCTTCAGATTGGCGTTGCCAGGCAGGACAATCGTGGCCGTGGCCGAAGCATTGCCGTTCTGCCGATCCAGAACCGTGGCGATAGTCTGAGCCTGCGGCAGATAGAGTTCGCCCAGATTGGGAGCGCGAATGTCATGCGAGAGTGTGCCGCGCAGGCGGATCTGCGAGTTGGGCGCGTAAACCAGACCGGCTTTGTAGGTCCAAACCGTGCCCGCGTTAGAATAATGGGTCACGCGGCCTGCGCCATTCAGTTCCAGCGTCTTGGCCCAGGGCTTATCGGCAATCAGGGGAACCTGAACTTCGGCAAAGGCCTCGTCCACCAGATAGCTGGCATTGACCGGCGAGGAATTGCCAAGGAAATAAGCACCTTGCGTACCGAGCAGGCTGGATGGGAAGCCACGCGCACCATCGCCCGTCTGGGTGATGGTTGCTTGCTGAGGCACGACTTGTTTCAGTCCTTCACGGCGATGTTCGGCGCCGATCGCCACCTGCACCTTGCCCGCAGGCAGCGTCAGCGGCGAACCGCGAAGGGTCGCGGCCACTACATCCTGCATCACCGTCTGGTTGGCATAGGCACTGCCCCCAATATATTGCCGCGCCGCTGACGAGGCCGAGCCAGCGCCAAACAGATTGATCGGCACACAGCCATTGCCCGGATTGGTCAGGGTGGAGCGACAGACAATCTGATTGTTGGCCGGATTCACCACCGCGTCTACGGCGTTATACAGATTCGAGGTGATGATCCCGTTGGCGGCGGTGAAATTGCCCTTGGTCACGCCATGCTGGAAATAAGCGTCCCAGTTCCATTCCGAGCCGAGGCGCCCCCTCGCCCCAAAGACAGCGCGAAACACCTGAGTTTCCACCTGTTTTTGATAGACGCCAAGGTCGATGTTATAGCGCCCCATGCGGAAGCTGTCGCCCGGCGCCATCTGCGCCTTGATGCTGCTGGGCAGATAAGCGTTGTCGGCGTAGATCGTGTAGGCCGTGCCGTTTACGCCATAGCTGTTGGCACCCGCGTTGTTGGTAATATAGGTGCGGGAATAGAGGCCTTCGGCAAAGACTTCGATCGTGTCCTTGTCGCCATAAGCAACATGCAGGAAACCCACTTTCGAATTCAGCGGGGTCGACAGGGTACCTGTACCGGAAGGATTGGAGCCATCACCGCCTGTCATGGAACCTGCCGTGCGGTTGGCACCAAAGGTAAAGGGGGCCGTCCCGCCACCCGGCAGGAACTGCGTGCCGGCCATCGGACCGGAAACAATCAGACCGCCGTTCGACGCATAGGGAAACAGCACATTGTTCCCGGCAATCAGAGTCGGATTGCTGGGTGAGGCCGGATTACTTGCGCTGACATTGGGATTGTTGATCAGGTATTGACCAAGACTTTGCCAGGCGCGGTTCTTGCCGCCAATGTTGACACCTTGAGCGCCAGTGTCGCGCGTGAAATCAAAGCTGCCGACAATGCGCAGCTTGCCTTCAAGAAAGGTTGTGCCGCCCGCCAGCGAGACACGCGTCGTGTTGCTGTCGCCATAGCGGCTGGTGCCCTGTGAGATCAGGCCTTTAATGCCCTTGAAACTGTCATCAAGAATGAAATTGGTCACACCGGCAATGGCGTCCGAACCATAGGCCGCCGAAGCGCCGCCGGTCACAACCTCAACCCGCTTCATCAGCAGCTGGGGAAACAGGTTGATGTCCACCGCACCTGCATCTTGCGTTGCCACAAAGCGGCGGCCATCAAGCAGCACAAGGTTACGGTTGGTGCCAAGGCCGCGCAGGTTGAGATAGCTGTGCCCTGCATTGGCGGCCGCCCCGCCTGCCGAACGCGAGTTGGAGCCGTTAAAGCTGGGCAGCGAAAGCACGCCCTCGGCAAGACCCTTGGGCGAAAGTTCCTGAAGGCGCCCCGCCGTCATGACGGTCACGGGTGTCGGCTGAGCGTTACCGTTTGAAGCAACACGTGAGCCTGTCACGACAATTTCTGCAGCCGACGCCTGTGCATCGGCTTGTCCGGCATTTCCCTGCGCCATGGCTGGGGTCTGGCAAAGTGCAGACAGGCTAATGGCGATGGTGCTGACGGACAGGCGTCCACTCATGAGTTTGCTTGTCATTATTGCTCTCCTCCCGGCCGTCGACTCGTTCAGCAGCGGCCTTGGAGGTGCAGATAATACAAAATAGTTTGACGTCCAACTAAAATTGAGTCAGCACACGAGGATCGATTTTGGGAAGAGGGTTAAGGCATGGAATTCACGAGATTGAACCCGGTGACGGGCGATGTTGCCTCGTCGGCGTTGGCGATGCAGGCGGGCGAGATGGCGGGCATTGCGGCGCGTGCTGCGGCGGCCCAGCCTGCGTGGGGGGCGATGGGGCCGAATGCGCGGCGCGCGGTGCTGCAAAAGGCGGCCGATGCGCTTGCCAGCAAGAAGGATGAGTTCGTCGCCGCGATGATGGGCGAGATCGGCGCGACCGCCGGTTGGGCGATGTTCAACCTTGGCCTTGCCGTTTCCATGGTGCGCGAGGCCGCCAGCCTGACCACCCAGATTTCGGGCGAAGTGATCCCCTCCGACAAGCCCGGCTGCCTGGCCATGGCGCTGCGTGAGCCGGTGGGTGTGATCCTGGGCATTGCGCCGTGGAATGCGCCGATCATCCTTGGCGTGCGCGCGATTGCCACGCCCTTGGCCTGCGGCAATGCGGTGATTTTGAAGGCGTCGGAACAGTGCCCGCGCACCCACGCACTGATCATCGAGGCCTTTGCCGAGGCCGGTTTCCCCGAGGGCGTGGTCAATGTCGTGACCAATGCGCCTGCGGATGCCGCCGATGTGGTGGGCGCGCTGATCGACGCGCCCGAGGTCAAGCGCATCAATTTCACCGGCAGCACCGCCGTGGGCCGCATCATCGCCAAGCGCGCGGCAGAGCATCTCAAGCCCTGCCTGCTCGAACTGGGCGGCAAGGCGCCGCTGGTGATCTGCGCCGATGCGGATCTTGACGAGGCGGTCAAGGCGGCCGCTTTCGGCGCCTATATGAATCAGGGCCAGATCTGCATGAGCACCGAGCGGATCATCGTGGTCGAGGCCGTGGCCGATGAATTCGCAGCCAAATTCGCCGCCAAGGTCAAGACCTTGACCGCAGGCGATCCGCGCCTTGGCAACACGCCGCTGGGCGGGGTGGTCGATGCCAAGACGGTGGCGCATTGCCTCAGCCTCGTGGACGATGCCGTGGCCAAGGGCGCGACCCTGCTGACCGGCGGGGAAACCACGCTGAATGTCGTGATGCCCGCGCATCTGGTGGATAAGGTCACGCCGGACATGAAGCTGTTCCGCGATGAAAGCTTTGGCCCCGTCGTCGGCATCATCCGCGCCCGCGATGAAGCGCACGCCATCGAGCTGGCTAATGACACCGAATATGGCCTGTCGGCGGCGGTCTTTACCAAGGACATCGCCAAGGGTCTGCGCCTTGCCAAGCAGATCAAATCGGGCATCTGCCACATCAACGGCGCGACCGTCCATGACGAGGCCCAGATGCCCTTCGGCGGCGTCGGCGCCTCCGGCTATGGCCGCTTCGGCGGGCGTCAGGGCATCGACAGCTTCACCGAAACCCGCTGGATCACCGTCGAAACCCAGGACGGGCATTTCCCCATCTGATGAACTGATGCGGTGGATGGCCCCTTTTGTCCGGCATCGTATGATGCTGATCAACGCCAGCGTGGCGCAAAAGAAGGATCAGGGTCAGATGGCAGAAGCATATATGCTGGCAATCGACCTTGCAAAGCGCAGCTTGCAGGTCTGCGCTACGGATCGCGCGGGGTCGGTTCTATGTAACCGGGCAGTTTCTCGAGCAAAGCTTGAACAGCTTCTGGAATCTTAGGCGCCCTGCATAGTGGCCATGAAAGCCTGTGCGACCAGCCATTTCAGGGACCGGTTTGCGCAGGCGCTCGGGCACAAGGCCCGCCTGATCCCGCCGATTTACGTCAAGCCGTTAGTCAAGTTATGCGCAGATGAGCATAACTTGACTAATCATGAAGTCGCCATAATGATCACGTTTGGGGACGTGACCCGGGTCTCCAGCTTGCTACCCAGAACCGCATAATCCTCGCTGCAATCGAACTGAAAGGCTTCACCGGCCGGGAATGCCAATGGAACGAAGGCCCCCTCGCCGACGGAAGGAGCGACCGGCTCTGGTCGGATTTTGCCGGTGTTGCGTGGCGGGCGTTGCCCGCTAGCAAAACGGACTTTCGCGGTGTCAGATCGACGCGGCGGAAGCGGACCAGCATTCATCGGCCGCTTCCGTAACTTTAGCTTGAAGATAAAACTCTAACAAGATGGTCGGGCCTTCCGCCCAACAGCGGCGGCGGCGCCTTTGCGCCACGGCGTCAACACAAAGCACGGCGCCGGATCATTGTCCTGCACCGCATTCCATTGCGCCAGCTAGTGGATCGGCAGGGCGCGAAACGGCGGGCCGTGGATGAGGAAAGCATCAGCCGGCCTGGCTTCAAGAGCCAATCGATAGCGTATCGCGGATCCCGTCCAGCACATCGCGCACCGGACCGATCAGCCCCCTGCCCCGCTCGGTCAGCACCGTGACGCGCCCTTGGTTCACCAACAGGCGGTCATCGAAATAATCGCGCAGGCGGCCAAGGGCGCTCGATGTGGCCGATTGCGACAGGTGGAGGCAGTTGACCGCCACCGTCACACTGCGCTCGGCCAGCAGGACATCGAGCGCCACCAGCAGATTGAGATCAAGCCGGTCAAGCTGCATGGCGCCTTGATCAGGCCGGGTTGCGGCCGATGAAGAACTCGCGCAGCGGGTCCATGCTGGGCGAGAGGCCCGCATCGATCAGCCCCTTACGCAGCGCGATCATCTGGGGATCATGGATGCGCTGGGTAGGCATGCGCAGCGGACCGCCGTTATAGCCCTGCAACCATCCCTGAAACTTCCACGCCTGACGGTTAATGAAATGGCCGCCGTGCATTTGCTGGGCCAGCGCGCCCTTGATCTTGCGGGCGGGGTGCAATTGCCAATAGATCGCGGTTGCCTCGTCAAACTTCCCCTCGCGCAGCAGGTTGAACACGCGCGGGATCATCGGCCCGTAATATTCATGGTCGCTGGTGGCTGACAACTGGATCAGCATGACTTGCGAGAGCGGGATCAACTCACCCTCGATCGGCATGGAAATCACCACCTCCTTGCCAAACAGGCGGTCACATTCGATCACCGACTGGATCGAGGGAAAGCCTCCCTCGGCCTTGATCGCAACGATGTTGGGGCAATCATCGAGCAGGCGGCGGATCAGCGCGGCGGGAATGTCGGAGGGGTGAATGCGGCTGGAAAAGCCCCACAGGAACATGGGAAACAGCATGACCGCCAGATTGGTCGCATCGCAAACCGCCTTGGTGTAATCATAGATGTCCTGCTCGCTTTCGGGATAGAAGTTGGGCGGATAGCTGAGCAGCACAAACTCGGCCCCTGCAGCCTCCGCTCCTTTTACAGCCTCGATGTTCTGGGCCAGATTGTTCCAGCTGGCATGGTGGGTGACAATCAGCCGGTCGCCCGCCTCATCCTTGATGATGCGCAGGAAATCGAGATACTCGGGCAGGGTGATCGACACTTCCGACACGCCCAGCGTGCCCATGAAGCCGTGTTCAATGGCAAGGCGCGTGTCATGGCGGATCGCCTTTTCGTTGATCGCGCTCAGATCATCGGTGAAGGAGGGGATCGTGCAATTGACCACCCCCACCAGCTTTTCGCGGGCCCAGTCGCGGGCATTCATGCGGTTATATGGCAACATCACTGCATCCCTTCGTTAGCGGCGTGGGGGGCGGCGCGGGCACCTTCCCACGCAAGATATTTCACTTCGAGATAGTCCTCGATTCCATAGACCGACCCTTCACGGCCCAGCCCGGATTGCTTGACCCCGCCAAAGGGGGCGACCTCATTGGAAATCGCGCCCGTGTTGATGCCCACCATCCCGCTTTCCAGCGCGGCGGCCACGCGCCAGATCCGGGCGGCATCCTTGGCGAAAACATAGGCGGCAAGGCCAAAGGGTGTGTCATTGGCCATGGCGACGGCCTCTTCCTCGGTGCGGAAACGGATCAACGGGGCGACCGGGCCAAAGGTTTCCTCCCGGCAGATCAGCATGTCCGGGGTGACGCCGGTCAACACCGTGGGCTCGAAAAATAGGCCGCCGCGCGGGTGACGGGCGCCCCCCTGGGCCACCTGCGCGCCGCGGGCGGTGGCATCGGCAACATGCTCCTCCACCTTGGCCAGCGCGTCGGCGTCAATCAGCGGCCCCTGCTGCGCGCCATCCTCAAACCCATCGCCCACGCGCAATTCGCCGACCTTTCGGGCCAGTTCGGCAGCAAAGGCATCATACACGCTATCCTGCACATAAACGCGGTTGGCACTGATGCAGGCCTGGCCGGTATTGCGGTATTTGGTGGCGATCAGCCCGGCCACCGCCTCATCCACATCGGCATCGTCAAAGACGAGGAAAGGCGCGTTGCCGCCCAGTTCCATCGACAGTTTCTTGATCGTGGGCGCCGATTGGGCGATCAGGATGCGCCCCACCTCGGTCGATCCGGTAAAGGTGATCTTGCGCACGCGCGGATCGCCGGTCAGCACCCCGCCCAGCTCGCGAGCGTCGCCAAGGATGATGTTGAGAACGCCCGCCGGCACCCCCGCCCGCATCGCCAGTTCGCCCAGCGCCAGCGCCGTCAGCGGCGTCTGCTCGGCGGGCTTGACCACCATGGTGCATCCGGCGGCCAAGGCGGGCGCGGCCTTGCGCGTGATCATCGCAGCGGGGAAATTCCACGGCGTGATCGCGGCGCACACGCCCACCGGTTCCTTAAGCGTCACGATCCGCCGCCCCGCCTCGGGCGCCTCCATCACATCGCCGCGAATGCGCTTGGCTTCCTCGGCAAACCATTCGACGAACGAGGCCGCATAGGCCACCTCGCCCCGCGCCTCAGCCATGGGCTTGCCTTCCTCCATCACGATCAACCGTGCCAGATCCTCGCCATGGGCGACAATCAGGTCGAACCAGCGGCGCAGGATGATAGCGCGCTGCTTGGCGGGTCGCGCCGCCCATGGACCAAAGGCGCGGTGAGCGGCGGCAATGGCCGCGCGGGCCTGATCCGCGCCCCCTTGCGCGATTTGGGCCAGAACCGCGCCCGTGGAAGGGTTATGCAACGGGCGCGGCGGCAAGGCCGCATCCTCGACCCAGACGCCATCAATCAGCGCGCAGGTGCGCCACAGACCCTGGTCCGCCAAATCCACCATGATCACTTTCCCTTTCGCACGGGAGCGATGGTAACGGGCAAGACCGTGCCCAGCCCCATCTGCCGCGCGCGTTGCACGCACATGGCCGCCACGGTCAGGTCCTGAAGTGCGGCACCGACGGATTTGTAGAGGATGACCTGATCGGAGCCGCTGCGCCCCGGATGACGCCCGCCGATCACCGCATCCAGCGCGACAAGGCGCGGGGCGAAATCTTCCCCTGTCCGCGTGGCGGCGATCATGTCGCCCGTGTCATGGGCCACCTCATCCACCATGTCGGCCACGATCAGGTCGGCCCGCGCGATGGTCTGTGCGTCCACCTCGATCTGTTCGGGCAAGGTCGAGCCTATGGACAGCACTGTCATCCCCGGCCGCAACCACGCACCTTGCAAGGTGGGCGTTTCATCACGCGAGCGTGCGGCGCACAGCACCACATCGGAGCCCTCAACCGCCTCCTGCGCGCTTTGCGCCCCCGCCATGGGCAGCCCCAGATCGGCAAGCTCCGCGATGAAGCGCGCCCGGCTGTCGGGATTGGGGCTGAAGACGCGCAACCCGGCAATGGGGCGCAGGGCTGCCATTGCGCGGACATGGTTCTTCGCCTCAAACCCCGATCCAATTACGGCCAGATGGATCGCGCCGGGCCGGGCCAGCCTGTCTGCCGCCAAAGCCGTGGTGGCTGCCGTGCGGAAACCGGTCACGCTGTTGCCGTCCAGCAGCGCGATCAAGGCCGTGCTCGCCTGATCGAACAGGGGGATGAGATAGGATGCGGCGCCCGCGCGAGGAGATGCGGCGATCATCTTGGCCCCCATGACCGCGCCATCGCCGCTGACCCCGGTCAAGGTGCGCAGCCATACGCCATCGCCCCGCGCCATCGCCCGTGGGGGATAGAGCGCATCATTGGCAGGCAGCGCATAGGCCTGCTCCAGCGCCTTGCTGGCCGCGGCCCAGTCAAAGGCGGCGCGCACATCGGCGTCGGTAAGGAACAGGGTGGAAGTGTCAGTGCTCATCGTGTCTGGTCCATCTGTGTGGCTTGATTGTCGGAAAGGGTGCGACGGGCGCGTTCATAGGGGCGTTGGCCCAGGATCGTGGCGGCAAGGCCGATCAGCACCACCGGGCCCAGCACAACCAGCAAGGCCCCTCGCAAGGCCGCAGGCGTGCCAAAGACATGGTCTGTGACCAGCGCGATCAACGTCGGGGCCAGCCCCATGCCCAGCAGGCCGGAAAAGATGAAATGCAGCGAAATGGCCCGCCCGCGCAGGCGGTTGGGCGTGATCGCCTGCAGCGTGGGGGCAATGGAGGCGAGTCCAAGCCCGCTGCCAAAGGTGATGAGGGCAAGCGCCGCCAGCGCTACACCCTGCCCCGGCGCCCAGGCCAGCAGCAGCAGCCCCACCACGGCCAGCGGCCACCACAGCAGCGGCACCACAAAACGCCCTCCGGGCCGCCCGCGCGCGATCAACCGATCGCTGATCCAGCCGCTGGCCAGACAGCCCAGCGCCCCGGCGACCGCATTGACCGGCCCCAACGTCAGCCCCACGGCCATCGGCTTCATGCCAAAGCTGCGGATGAAGAAACTGGGGCCCCATGCGGCAAAGGTGAGGCCAACAAAGGCGGTCATGGCCGAGGCGAGATAGACCGCGCCATAGGCCGCCCGGTGTCCCCGCAAATGGGCGAGGAAGGCGGCAAAGCCGGGCCTGTCATCGGCCGCCCCGCCCATGCGCGGCGCTTCACGCACCACCAGCATGACCAGCGCGAGCGCCACCCCCGGCAGGCCGACAAGGAAGAACACCGCCTTCCATGTAGGCATCACGCCCAAAAGCGGCATGACGGTGACCGGCGCATCGCCCAGCCAGCGCAGCACCAGTCCGCCCACCAGCAGCGAAGCGCCCACGCCCAGATAATTGGCCATGTTGTAAACGCTCATCGCGCGGCCGCGCGTGGCGGGCGGGAAATAGTCCGCGATCAGGGAAAAGGCCGCCGGGGCAAGGCATGCCTCGCCGATGCCCACGCCCGCGCGGGCGATGAACAACTGACGATAATCCTGCGCCAAACCGCAGGCCATGGTCATCGCGCTCCACAACAGGATGCCCAGCACCAGGATGTTGCGCCGGTTCGCCCGGTCGACCAGCGCGCCAAAAGGCAGGCCAAAGGCGACGTAGAACAAGGCAAAGGCGCTGCCCTGAAGGAAGCTGATCGCCGTGTCGCTGATGCCCAGATCCGCCTTGATGGGTTCGACCAGCAGCGAGATCAGATAGCGGTCAAGATAGGAGGTGATCCCCACCATCAGCAGGATAAGGACGACACACCAGCCATAGGCCGCGCGCGGATAGGCGGCCATGGTCAGAACGCCTTGCGCACGGTGATGCCGAACATGCGCGGCTCACCGGGAAAGGCGATGAATGTGTTGGCCTGCAACGGGGCCTGCGTGCGCAGCGTGGCGTAATACTGGTTGAACAGGTTGTTGGCGAACAGGGCCACCGACAGGCCATCGCGATGCTCCAGCGTCAGCGAGCCATTGACCAGTGCGTAAGGCGCCTGACGGTTACCCGCCAACAGCGTGACATTGGCGATATAGTCGCTGACATAGCGGGCGTTGAGGTTGAGCCGCCCTTCCCACATGCTCCCCACGGCGTGTTTGTAGGTGACGAAGGGCTGCAGCGTCCATTCGGGCGAATTGCCCAGCCTTTGCCCGGCCAGCGTGGGATCGGCCGTGGCCGTGCCATAGCGGGCAAGGATATAGGCCGCATTGCCCCCCAGCGTCAGCCCCTTGGCCGGGTTGAGCGAAAGCTCGACCTCCACCCCCTTGGACCGGACGGTCGCGGCGGTCTGGACCTGGGTGGACAGGGTGGTCTGGTCGCGGGTCTGGAACTGGAAATTGTCGAAATCCATCAGGAACGCTGTGACGGCCAGCGTCAGCCGCCGGTCAAACGCGCGCGTTTTGGCGCCGATTTCGAACGAGCGCACGGTTTCGGGCGCAAACGTGCCATTGACCAGCGCAGGATTGACCGTGGTGGGCCCGCGCGCATCCTTGGCCGCGTTGATGCCGCCTGCCTTGTAGCCGGTGCTGTGGTTGAAATAGAGCAGGGTTCCGGCAACCGGCTCATAGGAGAGGCCCAGAGCATAGGTCCAGTGACTGTCCGAAAACCGGCCGCCGATGGGGTTGGCCGGGCAGAAGGCCCGCGCCGGTGATGGCACCGGGGCAACGCATCGCGCGGGCAGCGCCATGCCATAGCTGTCCGCCACACCATCGGTGTAGAGCGTGCCCGAACCCTGCTTGTCCTCGGTCAACCAGCGCAGGCCGAGCGTGGCCTTGAGCCCGGGCGCAAGGCGGATCACATCATGCGTGAATATCGAGAGGCCGCGCCCGGTCTGGCCAAAGGTTTGCAGCGTGTCGCCCGCTCCCACAGGATAGGCCGATGCCGGCGCCGCCCCGCCCGACAGGCGGTTGTAAAAAGCCCCCGCCCCCGCGCCAAAGGTCGAACTCTGGCTGGCATAGATGCTGTTGTCATAGGCAAAACTGCCGAGCAGCAGGTCGGCGGGGCCCTTGGTGGCGGTCAGTTGCAGTTCGAGCGTGTCGAGCCGGTCCTGAAGGCGTTGGTCAAATACATTGACGACCGCAAGCGAACTGTTGTCGGAATCATAGCTGTCGGATGACCGGAAATAGCGGTGGCCATAGGTCAGCTTGGCCTGCGCCCCGCCCAGATCCCAGTTCGCGATCATCGTGAAGGCCCGCGCCGTGACCCGCGAGCGCATCGGGCCATCGAGTGCAATGCGATAGCGGTTGTCGGCATTGGCCGGATCGAGCACCGTACCCCCCGCCGCGGCCATCACCGCCGCGCCCGAACCCAGCGCGATGTAAGGCGCTGCGCAACAGGCCTCATCCTTCTCCTGCGCCTCGCCGATCAGGCGGATCGAGAGGCGATCCGTGGGCTTGAGCAGGAGTTGTCCGCGCACTTGATAACGGTCGCGGTTGTTCAGCTTGCGCCCGTCGGTCACGTTCTGGATATAGCCGTCGCGGCGGCTGTAGACCGCGGCGATGCGAAAGGCGGCCTTGTCTGCGATAATTGGCCCGCCCAGCGCGCCATCCACGCGCAGTGCGTTGTAATTGCCATAGCTGATCCCGGCATTGCCCGACCAGGTAAACTCGGGCTCGTTGGTGATGATGTTGACCACGCCGGTGGTGGTGTTCTTGCCATAAAGCGTGCCCTGCGGCCCGCGCAGCACTTCGATCCGCTTGACATCCAGCAGGTCGGACAAAGCCTCGCCCGGGCGGTTCAGATAGACGCCATCCTCGAAAATGCCGACCGACCCTTCAAAACCGGCGTTCTGGCTGGATGTGCCCACGCCGCGCAGACGTACCTGCGTGCCCGCGCTTTCCGAAGTGCTGGTGGAAATGAACAGCGAAGGCGCGATCTGGGGCAGCGCGCGCGCCTCCATCACACCACCTGCGGTCAATGCGCGTCCCTCGACGGCGGTGATGGCCAGCGGGATCTTCTGCAAGGATTCCGATCGCTTGGTCGCGGTGACGATGATCTCCTCGCCCTTTTGCTCACCGTTGGACGATGATTGGGCCAAGGCCGGGTGAACGCATAGGGCGAAAGCCGAAGCGGCGAGCATCAGGGCAGCCTTCATGAGAATCTCCTCCTCAATTTTATTGTTGAGGCGACTCATATTTGATTATTGATGCGTGTCAATTGATTCATTGCGCCGCTTGCGGGATGATCGCGCTTGCGTCTAGATCACATGGCTGACAGGGCTGGATTTCATGATGCTGACCATTGACGACGACATTGGCAGGCTGCGCGCCTATATTGACCAAGCCGGGGCAAGCGGCGAAGACCGCCTGCCCGCCGAACCAAAGCTGTGCGAGGAACTGGGCCTGTCGCGCGGGCGCCTGCGGACCTTGCTCCGCCGCCTTGAAAGCGAAGGGGTAATCTGGCGCCATGTCGGCAAGGGCACGTTCATAGGCCAACGTCAGGCCAATCTGGACGATGCGGCGCCATCACCGCATATCAGCGCCGATGACATCATGGACGCGCGCCTGCTGCTCGAACCGCAACTGGCCGCACAGGCAGCGGTTCATGCGACGCAGGTTCAGATTTCAGCGATGGAACAATGCCTGATCGACATGGAAACATGCGAAACGCTGAGCCAGTGGCGGCGGCTGGATGAAAGGCTCCACCGACTGATTGCCGAATCCACGCGCAACCATCTGCTGCTGATGCTCTATGACATGCTGCGCTCGCAAATGCGGCACAGCCTTGGCGCGCGGGTGGATGAAGCCTTCAGCACCATCCCTGCGCCGCGGATGGACAGTGATACCCAGCATGCCGAAATTGTCGATGCCATCAACCGACACAATCCGGTGCAGGCCGAAAACCTGATGCGTCAGCATTTGCAGGCGGTGCGCACCATACTTTTTGGCACGCGCTGATAGCACAACCGCTCATGAAGGCTTTAGCGCCGTGCTTGCAGAGGCAAATGTGGCCTCTGAATCACTTTTGCTGCTGATGATGGCATCCTTCCACCGCTTCACTGGGAGGATCTGTCATGCACGGGGGATTTCAACGAGCGCGTCTTGTCCCTGAGGGCTTTGCGGTGGTGTCGCTGCAGAGTGTCGGAGATGATTTCCACATTCATCTGCGTTCTCGCGGCAATTCAGGTATTTGTCCGGATTGTGGCCGCCTAAGCCAGCGGGTCCAGAGCCGGTATGCGCGCAGACCTTCGGATCTACCCTTAGCGGGTCGCCGTGTCGTTCTAACCATCCAGGCGCGCCGCTTTTGGTGTGACACGGTCGTGTGCAGCCGGCGTTTTTTCTGCGAGCGGTTCGATGTAGCTGTCCTGGCGCGATATGGTCGGCGTACCCAACGTCCTGAGACAAATGTTCACTATCTGGGCCTTGCACTGGGCGGCAGACCCGGGGCCGCATTTGCCAACCGTCTGATGATGCCAGTGAGCAAGGACACTTTGCTGCGGGTTGTGCGGCGTCATGCTGTTGATCGGCATGACGAACTGCATGTTGTCGGTATTGATGATTTTGCCTTCCGCCGAGGCCAGACATATGGAACGATTGTTTGCGATCTGGAGCGCCGCAAGCCGGTCACCCTTTTGCCAGATCGGTCACTGGAAACGTCACAGGCCTGGCTCGCAAAACGTCCCTCCATATCCATCGTCGCCCGAGATCGCGGCGGCGGTTATGGGGAGGCGATCGCACGAGGACTGCCTCATGCCGAGCAGGTTGCCGATCGTTGGCATCTCATGGAGAATTCGAGCCGAGCGTTTCTCGACGCTGTCAGCAAATCCATGCGGCAGATCAGGCAAGCGGTCGGCAGCAATGTCGTCGATCCCAAGCTTCTCACCTACGCTGAGAAGCTGCAGTACGAAGGCTATCTTCGCCGTCAGGAAACCAACGAGGCTATCCAGCAACTGGCCAAAAGCGGTACTTCCATCCGGCAGATTGTCCGGCAGACGGGTCATAGCCGCAAACTCGTTCGGGACGTGCTACGCGGACAGCGGCTGGACGTCTTTCGTACCCGGCCAAGCACTCTGGACAGTTGGTTGCCATGGCTGAACGAGCGATGGGAGGCAGGATCCCGCAATGCCTTGGCACTCTGGCGTGAGATGCGCACGGAAGGCTTTGTTGGACATCGAGGGATCGTCTCGCAGTGGGCTCAACGACGACGTCTCGCCGAGAAGGCTGGCCAAAGCGGCCTTATGCGCACACCCTCGGCGCGCGTTTTGGCGCGCCTGATGACCTCAGCTCAAGATGGATTAGGCAAATCCGAAGCCATTCTTGTCGCAGTAATCGAGAACAGTGTCCCGGAGTTGGTGGCGGCACGCAAGGCAATCGGCGATTTCCAATCGATGATCAGATCAAAGTCAGCTGCGAAACTTGATGGGTGGATCGAGCTGGCCAAGGGCAGCCTTGTCGCATCCTTCGTCATCGGTGTGGAAAAGGACCTGATTGCGGTCCGCAACGCGATCATCTCACCGTGGTCAAACGGGCAGACTGAGGGCCAAATTACTCGCCTCAAACTGATAAAACGACAGATGTATGGTCGAGCGAAGCTGGATCTTCTGCGCGCTCGGGCAGTCGGCGTATGACCTGCACCAGCAGCAAAAGTGATTCAGAGCCACTTCTGCGGCGCGAAGGCTGGCGCCATACGCCACCGGCAGGATCGCCTGATGCTTGATGCTCGTCGTCGCATTGAGCATTCGGCTCACTTCCTCGCGGCTGAGCACGGTCGGCAAACCACGCGGACGTTTCACCCGGTGGAGCCTGCGGATCACGTCAGACCGGTCGAGCGTGCGGATGAAGAAGAACCGTAACGCCGAAACCGCGATGTTCATGGCCGGTGCGCCAAACCCCGTCTCGGTCTGCTCGATCTGGTAGCTGCGAAGGTACTCCTCGGTGGCGGTGTCGGGTGGGCGTCCCAGCCAGATCGCAAACCGTGTGATATCTCGCAAATAGCCGTGCTGCGTGGTGTGAACTGATGCGGTGGATGCCCCCTTCAACCAGCATCATACAATGCCGGTTGAAGGGGGCATCCACCGCATCAGTTCAATGTGTCGAAACCAGACACCTAGGGAACATATACCATGTGGCGTTGCGTGTCTCGCGAGTCGGCAGCACGTCTCACGCGGCGTTGCTGACCGTGCTGATATGCCTTTCCGTCTTGACTTCCGTGATCATTGTCAACTTCCTTGTCTGGAATGCAGACAATCATGCCGACCGGCTGTCGGCCGCCTCGATTTCCGGAGCAATCGATCGCGAACGTTCGCGTATCAGCAATGAAACGTACATCAATGCACATTGGAATGATGCCTTCGCCCATGCTTACGGCTCCTTGGACGATCCGTGGATCATGTCGCAATGGGGAACTCCCATAGCCTTGAGTTATGTGATTGACGCAAAAGGACGAACACCGTTTGCGCATCTCCCCTCAGGACGGAAGCTCCCTCTTGCTGACTTGATCGGACCCAGCGCGCTGAAAACTCTGCTTGCCAGCGTTCCTGCAAACGAGGCCGCCGTAAGGCGGCGCGGCGACGCGGTGGTGATGACCGGAAAGGCTGGCACGACCCCGGCTTTAATAGCGTTTTCACCGATCGTTCGGGAAAATGGCCCGGCAACGCTCGACAAGTCCTCTTATCGCATTTTTGTCGATATACGCTTGCTCGATGACAAACTGCTCGAAGAATGGGGGAAAGGCTTTGGTTTGCGGCATCTTCGGTGGTCCGGGGACGGCGCGCCCTCCGGGGACGAAGCCTCAACCGGGGTACGCGATTGGTCGGGTGCGCTGATCGGCACGATTGCCTGGAAACGCCTTGCTCCCGGTTCTTTGGCCGTTCGCGAATTGCTGCCGGTAATCTCCTTGTGTATCGTATCATTTCTGGCGGTCGCCGCCGTTATCGCGCGCCGTGTTCAAAATCTTAGTCGGGAACTGACGGTTCAGTCCCACAGCGCTCTCGAAGCTGGTCGGCAGGAACGGGAGGCACGCCTGCTGGCTGACAGCGACGAACTCACAGGCCTTTACAACCGGCGGCGTTTCTATGCCGATTTGGAAAGTGCGGTCATCCCGGCAAACCTCAACGCCATGACGGTGGGTTGGATTGATCTCGACCGCTTCAAGCCGATCAATGATACGTTCGGCCACCTCGTTGGAGACCGGGTGCTCGTGGAAGTCGCCCGTCTACTTAGCGACACGGCCTGCCCCATCGCCACGCTCTATCGCGTGGGCGGGGACGAGTTCGCGATGATCGTGTGGCTTGATGGAAAGGCCGCACGCAAATCCCTAGGCACATCAAGCTGATGTATTGACACGGAGAAGGCGTCAGATAGAGTCAATCGCAGGGAGGGTGCCCAGTTGATAGAGCCTGTAGCAGAAGACCAGTTTCAGGCATCGACTGAGCAGATCATGGCAGAACAATCGGCGCGTTTTCGCGAAGTGCTTGCTATTGACGGTCGAGGCACCAAGCTGATCCAGTTGTTCGACTATCTTGTGGCCCGATCTTCGGAATCGCGCGCTCCCAAGGAGGTTGAAATCGCGATGTCCGTGTTCGACAAGAACTCGGATTTCGATACTTCGCAAGACTCGACAGTCCGCGCCTATATTTATCGCCTGCGCCAAAGGCTTGAGGCCTTTAACGCCGGAGACAGCGGGCCGCGGTTGTATATCCCAAAAGGTGAATATCGGCTCCTGCTGCTTACAACGGACGATGACGCGGAACCGAATGATATTCCGCCCCCTCTGCCAATACCGGCACCCGGGCGGGGCGTCAGGATCGCATTGGGCGCGGCTTTCGCCGCAAGCGCGGTCCTTTGGCTGGTGCTATGGGGCTGGTTTGCCGATCGTGCGGAAACCACAGCCTCTCCCCTTGCCCAAAGTCAGCTTTGGAAGCCTGTTGCGGTTCACCCTCATTCCCCGGTCATTGCGGTCAGCGATTTTTACATGGTGGCCGAAGGCGCCGGAAATGGACCGATCGACCGGCTGGTGATGCATCCGGCAATCCAGTCTTCGCTCGATCTGGATGCCTATTTGGGCCAACGACCACAGCTTTATCCCGCCTTGCATGATCGCGACATCTATCGGATTCCATCCAGCATCGCGATGGTGGCGGTGACAACATTATCGTTGGCCGGTCAGGTGAGGCAGGATCACGCGATGGGCAGCATCGTGCCGGTGTCCAAAATCTCACAAGAGGTGATCGATACGCGCAATGTTATATACATCGCGCCGTTTTCGCAGTTGGGCAAACTTCGCTCGCCGATCCTTCCTGCTCTGGGTTACGCGCCGGGTGCCGACTTTGACGAAATCAGGGACACGGCAACGGGACAGACATTCCGGGCAAAAATGGACTCAGCCCCGGCATCGAGGACAAATGGGGCAATTGCATACAACCGGGCGGCAGACAATGCGATGGGCTATGATTACGGCTATATTGCAAGTTTCCCTGGTCGTGCCGGAAACAGGATGATCGTGATTGCCGGCATAGAGGACGCGGCATTGGCGCAGACAGTGCGTATCGTCTCAGACAGGCGGCAACTTGATGCGATTACCCAACACATTGGGCCTGCGGCGGCCTTCGAGGCGCTTTTCCAGTTCCGCACTGTTGGCAATCTGGTCTTCGAAACCCGATTAATCAATTCAAGAACGCTGAGGCTTGCCCCGGATCATGGTAACGCGCTCCTGAAAGAAAGCTAATCGTCGGGTTTGGTCTTGTCCCACATATGTGCCGATTTCAGCGGGCGCGCCATGATCAGGGTGCTGCCATAGGTTTGGTTGAACATTGTGCGCACCTGATAAAGTGCTTCGAACGCGGGCAAGGTGCCGCCCAACTGGCGGCGCAGATTCTCAATCATCTTTGAATCGGTAACAATCTCGGCCATCTGCCGCACCGCCGCATCCCCTGTGCCGGAAACAATCACAACAGAATGGCCGGACGGTCCGGGAAAGCTCGCCAGATAACCATAATCGCGTCGTGGAACAGTGCCGTCGTGAAGCACATAGGGGCTGTCGGAGACAAAGCGACGCGAGGATGCCTTGTCGATAAGATCAAAGCAATGCGCGCCGCAGTTGAACCCCGAGGCCTCCATAAGCGGTGTGCGCAACAGGTTCGACATTTCGTCCATCGTTCCGACATAGACAATATTGGAGGTCTGCATCATTGTGGGATCAAGGCCGAAAGATGTCGTCGGCTCGATCGTCGGAACCTGAAGGTAGGTTTCCACCGCGCTGACGGAACCCAGAATCTGCGCACTGACCGTGTGGAGTACCTGATCCTTGAGGCTTGTCGCAAGTTTTGGTCGGGAAGAAGTGTATCTGTACAATTCCTCTGCCGAATTGATGTTGAGATCGTGGACGATCTCACCGTCTTTCCGATCCCTTGCAGTGTCGATGAAGGCGAAATGGTCCCCTATCACCAAATAGGTCTTGCGCTCGCCCTTCGCGATCAATCCCCATAGCGGGGAGCGCACCGGCGCCCGCTCCGGCACCTGTTGATGATGCATGTAAAGCCATGCGGCGAAGCCATTCATAAGCACCAGAGCCGCCACCGCAATCCCCAGAAGCGGCAGCCGTCGAGACGCCACATCAGGCGCTTCCTCGGTGTCCGGCATGTCGGCCGGATCGTCCGGCTGCGTCATCTGGAGGGCATATTCGCCGGATGGTATGATCAGGCGCCGACCTGATTGGCCCTCATAAAACCCGTCCAGCTTCTTGCGAAGGCGATAGACGCCCACGCGCACCCGAGAGCCCTGCTGACCGGTTTCGATCATGTTGTTGGGAAAGATTTCGGCGGCGATGTCGGCTTCCCGCGGTCGCTGGCCGTTGATCGACTGTTGCAGCAGGTAATCGAAAATCCGCAACAGCGTGTCGGATCGATTGGATGCAAGGAACTCTCGAACCTTTTTGCCTTCCGCGATCAGGGCTCGCGTCTCTTCGTCAGAAAAATTCACGGCTGTCGGCGCCATTCTGTTGGCGCAGCCTTGACCCGGCCCGCAACGCCCGACCTATTCAAGAAACAGACCAAGACATCCCGAAACCGCCGTCCCAACAGTACCGGCCAGGGACAGATAGTTGATATTCCCGCATCAATTGTCACAAATTTGGCCATGACGACAAGCTATCCAAATATGTGGGATTATCAACCTCCTGCCCCTCGCCCTTGCAAACTTTCCGGCCACACGCATGGCCGAAACCGGCGCGCTGCAATCCGGCAGACGGGTGCGCTACTGTCCGTTTAAAACAGCGTCGCCGCCATCCATGCGGGCCAACAGCGAAAATGCCGAGCCGGCCCTACTTTGGTTCGAACGATACCGTGCCGTCAGGATTGATCTTTTCGAGGCTGTGATCGCAGACATATTCGGGAATGCGATATTTGTGGTTGCGCTTGTATCGCCATGTCCAGCGGTAAGGAGACTGAAGAAAGCCGGGATCTTCGATCGAGAAGTCGATCCGCATCTTGTCCGGACCTGTGATCCGGTACCGTTCGGTCACCTTGATCTTGTCGCTGTGCGGAATTTCGAAAAACTGCATATCCTCCTTTAGCCCGCGGGTGGTGACGACAAGGGTGTTTTTCTCCCAATGGGCGGAAGAAAAGCCATAGAACGTCGGCTCCAGATCGCCCTGTTTGGGAAAGGGCGCATTCATATAGATGCGGCGGGTCTGCATATAGAGTTCCGCCAAGACCGTGACCTGTCCCGGCGTCTGAAGGATCTGGATCGGATAGATGGCCTGCATGATCGTCGGCGTGCCTTCGGGCAGACACAGCGTGCTTGAGTCCGCAAGCGGCTTGCCTGCATCCAGCGCCGCCTGCCGCTTGGCCCGCTGTGATTTCCATGCGCTGGCATAAGGCTCTTTAAGATTTGGCCCCGGGCGTGGCGGAGGAATATCCTCGGCCCCACCAGCACCGCCTTCCTCGAAGGGGCTGGGATCTCGCTCCCAGACGCCGGTAAGATTATGCCAGCCATTCACGCTCGTGCTTGCAGGCCCGCGCGCAGGCTGGCCCGTTGCGGCAATCGCGGCCGGGGCAGCCAGCCAAATCGCCGTGGACAGGACCATGCCGGATACGCTTTTGATCCGCATGGAAGCGGCAGACCTTTCGTTCAAGGGACTCTGTTTTTGTCGCGAGGATTTCAACTGGTGACCGATTACCATGCCTTCAGCACCTTTCCGCCGGGCAAGGTGGCAGTCTTGAGCGCGCCACCCGGCCGACCGTCCCGCATGGGGAAAAACGCCACATCGATTTTGTCGCCCGCCTTGAGGGTATCGAACTTCCATCCGGTCTCCCGCATTCCGGACGGACTGCTGCACTCGAGGGTGTAGTTCGTGTTGCCGTTCTTGATCACCACATACACATGCGGGTTTGACCACTGAAATTGAACGACGGTTGCACCTTTGAATTCAACAGTACTGGCCTGATTGAACATGGCGAAAGAATGGTGTGCAGACACCGGTTGCACCATCGCCAGCATAGCGCCCGCCATGACAGCAATACCGAATTTTGCTCTTTTCATCTTGATCTCCATTTTCGCAGTGGGAACCGCCCGGCCGGATCGAACCCTCCGAACGCCCGCTGCCCGGCATCACTCCGTCGGCGAGCCGTCCCTCCCACATCTGCCGACTTGGCAATCGATGCACCTCGCAGGCTATGCCAGATGCCCACCATGCAGAACGTGCGAAGCCGTGGTGTAACCGTTTGACCATTGCGGGCTGCGGCACAGGGGCCGGGTTTCGGGCGTTCTGCGGGGCCTTTTCGAGCACAAGAGGTAACATGCAACCGGCCCGATCAAACGTTTCCAAACGGGTTTCCAGGCGATTTCACTATTTACAAGAGCGCAACAAATATCTGAAAAATTTAATCCTCGTTACCCGTTCGTAACAACGTACATCCATGCCCAAACAAGCCGCACAGCCTGATGACGCGGGCGTTTCAACTCGTCCGTTTGTGTCGGCGGGCCGATTTTCAAGCGTTGCAGGTTTTGCCGCAACGTTCGCTTGATCCAACCCAAAACAAAACATTCACCACAGGGAGTCATAAGAAAGTGAGCAGCGATCTCATGGGGACGACGATCTGTCGTCGATCCAAAGCAGCCCCGGCAACGATAGCCCAGAGTGGTGCCACATCGCTTCTGTCAGCGCTGCTGGCTGGTGCCGCCTTAACGCTTACCAGCGGTACGGCCGATGCACAAAATGTCGACCGGCAAGGCCCATCCAATACCATTCTGTCGCAGACCTCGGACATCGTCGTTTCCGCGCGGCGCAAGGATGAAAAGCTGACCGATGTGCCTGCCTCGATCACGGCCCTGTCATCCGATTTCATCAAGACGCAAAACATTCAGAACTTCACCGATTACGCGACCCGTGTGCCGAATCTCAGCTTTCAGTATGGACAGGGCGGCACCCTGCTATGGGCCGGTGACCGGGCAACAACCATTCGCGGTGTCGTCGGAAACGGGACCACATCCTATTACATCAACGACACGCCGGTTCCCTCCTCGGTCAGCCCGTTAACTTTAGACATAGACCGGATGGAGGTTTTGAAAGGCCCGCAAGGCACGCTGTTCGGCGCCAGTTCGATGGGCGGGAATGTGCGCTTCATCACCAAAAAGCCCTCGTTGAACCACAGTTCCGGGTCGGTTCAGGTCCAGGGCGGCGGCACGAAGGGCGCCGGGTTTGACGGCCAGGGCAACATGCAGGCCAATGTCGTGCTGGTGCCCGGCAAACTCGCGCTGGACCTTGCGGCCGGCTACCGACATGACTCGGGCTTTGTTACGCGCACCTTCCCTGATGCCGCCGGTCGGCTGGTATCGGTCGGCAATCAGGGAGCCAATGACGTTGTGGCAGGATCGGCCTCCTTGCGTGCCAAGCTGACCGATCGTCTGGAAGTCACGGCCTCGGTCATCGGCCAGTCCGACCTCCTGCATGGCTTTCCGGCTGCCTATGTGCCGCTGCCGGGCTATCGCCCGCTATCGTATGTCTCGAACCGTGATGCCGATGTGCAGGAATATTCGCGCGACACCTGGGGACTTGGCTCGCTGGTATTGAACTATGCCGGACAGGGTTTCTCGGCGGTGTCTTCGACAAGCCTGTTCGCGCGCCGTATCCGGCAACTTGAGGATGATACTGAGGGCAGCAACCTGTGGCTGGTCCAGAATTACGGATCGGATTTCGGCCATCCGGCGGTTACGGCCTATTCTGTCCTAAAGGAGCGGCGCTTTACGCATGAGGACCGCATTTCCTTTGACGAGGGCGCCGTATTGCCGCACCTGTCGGGGATCGCAGGCGTTTATTATCAGCACCTGTTTTCCAATTCGGCCGTTCCGGTCAACCACGTTCCGGGTCTGGCTGCTGCCGGTTTCGCACCGGACTGGTTTGGCGCCAATTCGGTCAACAACCGATCGGATGATTTCGCTCTTTTTGGCGAGGTTTACTACGAGCCCATACCCAAGCTGACCATTACCTTGGGACTACGTAAATATTGGAACAAAATCAGCATTGATGCCTCCAAAGACACCGGCATACTCTTTGCCCCGGACGGTTCAGACAACCCGGCTCTTGACCATAAACAAAACGGCTGGGTGCCCAAGGCCGTGGTGTCCTACAAGGTCGGGGACCAGGGCAACCTCTATGTGTCGGCGTCAAAGGGCTTTCGTCCCGGTGGCAGCACGACGCCGCTGCCCGACATTTGCAACGCGGATCTGGCCACACTCGGGCTCGATAACAACAAGATCCGGGAGTATCAGTCCGATTCGCTCTGGAATTATGAAATTGGCGCCAAGAGTCGCCTTGCCGGAGGCCGAATCAGTGCCTCGGCCGCAGCGTTCCAGATCGACTGGAGCAATATCCAGCAATCCACGATCCTGCCGAGTTGTCTGCTGCCCATCACCACAAACGCGGGCAAGGCCCGCATTCGCGGCGGCGAACTGGAGATTTCCGGCCGACCCTTTGCCTCCGTTCCGCTCTCGATTCAGGCGGGCCTGGGCTATACCAAAGGCGTTCTGCTGCAGCCAGGCGTGCTTCCGGTGCCCGCGAACAGCCCTTTGCCGCAGGTGCCTGAATGGAGCGGCACTCTCTCGGGCTATTACGAGAGCAAAATCAGCGAAACGCTCTCCTTCTTTGCGGCTGCCGACTACAGCTTTTCCGGCAGCACAAAGGTGTCCAACGGGGCCGGCGGCTTCTACACGCGCCAACCGATCAGCATGGTCAACGG
This sequence comes from Novosphingobium sp. KACC 22771, assembly GCF_028736195.1. Lineage (GTDB taxonomy): Bacteria > Pseudomonadota > Alphaproteobacteria > Sphingomonadales > Sphingomonadaceae > Novosphingobium. The sequence continues at coordinate 927,754 of NZ_CP117882.1, forward strand.
CAACATGGGGCTGAGCTTTGGTCGATCCCAGGTGATGATCTTTGTAAAAAACCTGCTGGACAAGCGACTCAACTACGGCGACCAGCCCGCCTCCAGCTTCGACCGGCAGGAGTTGCTTGCCGACGGCACCTACCAACGCCTGCCGAGAGCGGTTGTCAGCCGTCCGCGCCAGATCGGTATCCAGTATCAACTTGATTTCTAATCGGATGAGCAGCGGTGGGAAACCTTCCTGCCGCTGTCGGTCATCGGTTATCCAGGGAGAAACAGCCATGTCTGCGCGAAGGTCTTTCATGAAACAGATCCTGGCGGCAACGGCCGCGGTCGGGCAATCCATCTGGACATCCACAGCCCTTGCCGAAGGCTTCAGGCCCGCCTCGGCGCGCATTTCCGGTGTCAAACCGCGCGATCAGACGATTTTTCGCCTGCCCGGCATGGGTGACGGCTACAAAATGACATGGGGGCCCAACGACCAGCAGTTCATCGTGCAGAACGATGGCACCGGGTTCACCACCGCGCCTCGACGTTTCTACAAACGCTCCCTTTGGAATTTGCGCGGACTTCCTCCTGCCCCCGTCGTGGACAAAGTGTCGGGCTATCCGTTCATCCTTCACACGGCCGGAGCAGAAGAAGCTCCCCACTATCACGGCCACGGCTTGCTGGCGGTGCATGGCCGGATCTATCAATCGCTCGGCGCGCTGGACCGGGCAGCGGATCGTCTCTCCCACTGGAATGCGGCCAAGCTGATCTATTCCGATGATGGGGGTCGCATCTGGCACAATCAGGATGGCAGCACGCCCGTTCACAACGAGGACTGGGCAGAGCAATCGCGCACGCGCCTTGCCTTCTTTGACGAGCCCGACGGCTGCTTTTCGCTGCTCAGTTTCCTGCAAATGGGGCAGGACTATCGCGCCAACCGCGATGGCAACATCTACGCATACAGTCCCAACGGAAATATCGATGGCTTGATGAATCAACTGATGCTGTTCCGCGTGCCGATCGCCGGAATGCTGGAGCGAACCGCCTATGAATTCTATGCGGGCCGCACCGCAGAGGGCGCCCCGGTCTGGAGCAAGGAGATAAGTGCGCGCCGACCCGTCCACATTTTTCCTCGCGGCTGGGTCAATCGCACAAGTCTCTTTGAAGGCGACATTGTTGTCGAAACCTGGTTGCCCAGCGTTGTCTGGAACGGCCCGCTTGGGGTTTACATGATGGTTGCCGCCGGCACCGGCTGCGCGCCCGACGGAACCGAGTTTGCACGCCCCTCCTATCTGGGCTTCTGGGTGTCGGACGCTCCCTGGGGGCCATGGCGGCAGGTCCATGAAGATCTGGCGTGGTCCCCGGGCGGCGATGCCGATGCGCGGCCCTATTCCCCCCAAATTGCGCCGAAATGGATTGCCCCGGACGGGAAGTCGCTTTGGCTGGTCTGGTCCGACCTCAAAGGGATCAGAAGCCTGGGGGAACAGGACGCGGCAGATCCAGCAACTCCCGCGCCGGAAGATCCGTTGGCCCAAGCTGACATCATGAGTCAGGCGATGCCGTTGCTCAGGTTCAACGCGCAGCGCTTCGATCTGGTCGCCCAATGATAGGCATATTGAGGTCTCCAGAGGCTGTTCTGGAAATCGCTCGATGGTTTTCGGATGCTTTCGCCATTGAGGATTCTACAAGCTGGTCCACGAATTGATGGCAACCTCCGTTTGAGTAATATCAGAATAGCACTACTATTTTTGAAAGAGGGTTCCGCGCCGCTGCGTTTGAGCGCGGCCTCGATCGGTGTGGCAGGCGATGCTTTCGCCGCCCGCCTTGGCTCGCTGCACGCCTTGACATTCGGCGCCGCCGGCGTGATGATCCCGGTTGGCGCGCCCGTTCTGAGCGATCCGGTCGATCTGGCGGTCAAGTCAGGCGCAAAGCTGATTGTGAGCGCCGCGCTGCCCCCATCAATGATGAACGAAGGGCGCGGCGGGGCTGGTTTTGTGATTGCTCCGGGCAATCAGGCCATGCAAACCGCGCTTGACCAGGCAGCCCCGATGAAGCAGGCCGCTGGTCACCGGCGTTTCAGTGCTGAGCGAGGCGCCGCCCCATGTCATTGTCGCGCTGGGCGATTCCGTCACCGATGGCAACAAGGACAGACCCGATGCTCTGCATGGCTGGCGCGCAGGCTGGCGGCGCGCAAGGGCGGCGGGCGCCATACGGTGTTGAATGCCGGGATCGCGGGCAACCGGGTGCTCTCGCCGGGGTGGGGTGCGGTAAGCATGGCACGGCTGGATCGGGATGTGTTGCGGATTGATGGCTTGACGCATCTCATCCTGCTTGAAGGCATCAACGACATCAATTTCTCCGGCCACAGCCTGTTTGGCGATTACTCGGACATCACGGCAGAGGAACTTATCGCCGGCTACCGCCAGATCATCGCGCGAGCCCATGCCCGCTCGGTGAAGATCTATCTCGGCACGCTGACGCCCAATCCCTTTGATCCTCTCACCTCAACCCCAGCCAAAGTGGCGATGCGCGACGCAGTCCACCACTGGATCCGCACATCGCACGCGCCGGATGCGGTGATCGATTTTGAAGCTATGGTGCGCGATCCGACCAAGCCGACGCAGTTCAAGCCCGAGTTCGATTCAGGCGATCATCTGCACCCCAGCGACTAGGGGCATCAGGCCATGGGCAATGGCATTGACCTCTCGCTCTTCCCCTGACGGCTCTCGCTGCGACGAGCGGAAGCCGGTTGAACTGCTCTGAAGCCGATAGCCTGCACCTGTCCTTCTGGCGCTCGTAACTCTTGGCGAGGTTGAAGCCGTTGTCATTTGTCTTGAGCAATTGGACATGATGGGACATGCCGACATGAACAGCCCCGCATTGAGCATTCAACCGCAAAACCGCATGCGCACGGGCTAGGCTAAACTGGGCCAGCGCGTCTGCCACATGAAAGGCCGCAAATCAGCGCCTGTGGGAAATTCTGGCGGCATGGACGCCAGCGCGTATGGGATCTGAGGCTTCCTGCCCGGCATCATCGCGGCGAAATCAGGTGTACCCGCGTGGCTGAAATGCGTGGACTGACCGCTGTCGCGATTGTCGAAACGGATCACGTGCAGACCCCGCGCAGCAAGATCCTGGCAAAAGGGCGCGGTCCAGCGGATCCTCTGCGTGCCCAGACCGGCGATCAGCAGGACAGGCGTGGCATCCGGCTCGCCAAAGCTGTCATAGGCCAGTTCCATGCCATTGGCCTGAATGATGGGCATGACCTCGCGCTTTCAATCCGCGACATCGGGCCGGGCGAGATGCAGCGCATAGTCGCGCACATCGGCGGGCCATGCCTCCATCGCCTCTTTCAGCGCGGCAAGGTCATGCGCGAAGAGCGCGCGTGAAGCCCGCTCAAAGCCGGGAAAATCACCCGCGAGCGCCGACATGAAGCGATAGGCCCGCTCATGGGCCAGACGTGCCGCCGTGCGCCCTTCATCCCCTTTTCGCGCCTGATCGATCAGACGCCGCAACGTTTGCGACGCCCCGCCCGGTTGTTGCGCCAACCAATCCCAATGGCGCGGCAGAAGCGTAACCTCGCGCGCGACCACGCCCAGCTTGGGCCTCCCCCGTTTGCGCGCTTCGGGCTGATGGCCCTGATAGGCGGCCAATCTGGAAATGATCTGTGCCGTGGTGCCGCGCAGGTCGATGTCGATCTGCGCGCCGGTGGCATCATCAAAGATCAGGATGGTGCTCGGGGCCGCCGCCATCTTCGCGTTCACGGCCAGCGCCACATCGGCCAGATCGCCGGAAGCGAGCTTCTCTGAGCCCATGAAGGCGGTGCAAGCCACGGCAAGCGGATGATTGGAGGGAGTGTCATTCATTTGACCCAGATGATTTGATTTTCTATGGGAGTCAATATATCCGGGTAATATAATCTGCGCAGCCCGCACCGCGCGATGGAGACAGAACATGAAAAGCAGCGACCGACGTGACGCACTGGCCACTTACAAGGAGCGCAAGGTGCAGGCTGGCATCTATGCCGTGCATTGCGACGCCACGGGCCAGCAATGGATCGGCAAGGCCCCCGACCTCGCCACGATCCGGAACCGCCTGTGGTTCACGCTGAGGCAGGGCAACAATCCCCACCGGAGCCTGCAGGAAGCCTGGGCTTTGCACGGCGCCGATGTGTTCAGTTTCGAGGTGGTAGAGCACGTCGACGAAGAGGCGCTCCAGTTCGGGCGCGACCGGGCGTTGAAGCGGCGCCTTGACCATTGGATTGCAATTCGGGGAGGAGCGCCGATTTGAGCGCTTTGTGCCAAGATAACCGACGTCTTTCTGATGATCGACGGCGGTCAATCGGCCCGCGTTTATCCAGCCCAGCGAGGCCATAAGCGGCCGCAGCCTTTCAGCAATGGCCTCGCTGCGCATAATGATAGTTTCCCGTGCCTCTCCGCCCTCTGAAAACCTTTGCCGTTGGCCTTGAGCCCGCTGGCCCCTACTTCGGCGGCGATGAGCTGGCCGCAGCACTGAGAATCAGTCACGCATCGGTCAGTGAGACCTCGCCACAACGCCCCGGCGCTTGCAAAAGCCGTTCATAAGGCTTCTCCTTCCACGCGTTCGGCGCGTTCGTAGCGGAGCAGGTCGCCAGGCTGGCAGTCGAGGAAGTCGCAGATGCGTTCGAGCGTTTCGAAACGGACGCCTTTCACGTGCCCTTTCTTGAGAAGCGAGAGGTTCGCTTCGGTGATCCCGACATATTCGGCGAGTTCCTTCGACTTGACGTTGCGCTCGGCCAGCATGACGCCGAGCCGGACCTGAATGGGCATGTCCGGCTCTCCTCAGACGAACTGATCGTTTTCGGCCGCGACATCGGCTGCTTCGACCAGCACGCCCGCGATGATCGCGACCATCCCGGCGAACAGCAGCGACAGCACGGTGTCCGAGCCAAGGTTGAGCGCCAGAGCGCGCGTGTGTGCGGGAGAAAGCGAGCTGAGCAGCAGACTGAGGATCGACCCGGCCACCGGCTTGAGCAACGCCGCCGCCGCCACACCGAGCGCGAAACCTCGCAGGCTTCGCGCGGCATCCGCGGAAAAGATACGCCCAGCCGCGAAGCAGCCAAAACAGCGCCGGGCGCTCAGCAGGCCGACAATCAACGCGCCGAGCGGGATCATGGCGATCGCGAAGGCGGCGAACCGCATGGCAAAACCTATTTCTGCCGGTGGGTGAAGGAGCAGACCCGCGTGGCGAAACAGCGTGCTGGCCGGTGTGAGGCACCAGTAGAGCAGCATCGCCATGGCAAGCAGGAACGCCACGGCCATGCTGGCCGTCGCCATCAACTCGCTCCGGCGGCGAACCCGATCCAGCCGGATGGCGCGGGGATCATCTTGTCGCGCCGTGACGCATATGCCGGATGAGGCCATGGCGGAATCTCCTTGTGACGCCATCCTATATCCTATATTTTCTGTTTTACGATAATATATTTTCGATCAACATTAAGTCTCTCGCAAGGAGATCCCATGCCGATTTTCCGAACCAATCCCGTGGCGGCAGCCGGACCCTTGCGCTCCCGCCGAAAAATGCTGCGCGATGCTTTTGGCCTCGCTGGCGCGATGGTGATCGGTTCGCGAACCGAGGCGACTGATTATCGCCCCGTGCGTTGCTCGGCGCGCGCGCCCTATTCCGGTGCACCGCTGCATCCGCCGGTGGATGCCGTTGAACTGACGGCGATCCCCGACCGCCCCCTGCCCGCCGCGACGATGGCGCTTCTTGATGCCGCCTTCGCCCGGCTGAAAGACTATACGGCGGCGCCCGCTTTGTCCGCCGCCGTAGCCTGTCCCGGCGTGGGCCTGTGGCATCGGCAATCGACACAGCCGGAGCGCCCGATCCTGTGGTGGGCAAGCGTCGGCAAAGCGTTCACCGCGACCGTGGTGCTGCAACTGGTGCAGGAAGCGAAGCTGTCGCTGGACGCGCCGGTGTCACAATGGGTCGAGGGCGTGCCGAACGGGCATATCGTTACGGTGAGAGACCTTCTTGCCCACACCTCCGGCCTGTTCAGCGCCAACGAGGACATGGTTGTGCGCGCCCATCCCGGTTACCGCGATCCGGCAACGATGCTCGCCATCGCCGGTCGGCACGGCGCGATGTTCTGCCCGGGCGAAAGATGGCGCTACTCGAACACCGGCTACGATGTTTTGGGCATGATCGTCGAAAGGGTTGACCGCCGGCCCCTTGATGCAGCGATCACGGCGCGGATCATCGAACCCCTTGGCCTGCGGTCGATGCGTGCGCTATCTCCCGGCCAACAGGCACGCGATGTTGCCCTGCCCGCATCGACGCAGGGCCAGACCATGGACCCAAGCTGGGCAGGCGCCGCCGGTCCTGTCGTCAGTGATGCCCGCGATATGGCCTTGGCCTGGGCGGCCCTTCTCGACGGACATTTTCTGCGCAAGAGCCTGCGACAGGAAATGACCGCGACCCTCTATCCAATGTTCGACCCCGGTACCTATTACGGGCTAGGCATGATGGTGTTCGAAGTACCGGACGGGCCACGGACGCTTCGCTGGATCGGCCATGCAGGCGGCGCCCCCGGCGTCAACGCCATTGCGCTCTACTCGCCTGATGACGACGCTATCGTCACGGTCGCGATGACCGGAGAGGGTTCCGCGACGGCCTGCGCGAACTTAATCCTCAAGGCACTCAGACCTTAGGGGAAACCCCGCCGCCAACCCCGACTTGCAGAGCACAATGCTGTTCCGTTGGGAGCTGTCGTCAGTTCGTGCCGTGCGAAGGTCTGATACAGGGCTCACATGCGCCAGGCCCAAGTCACGTAAGAGGACCGAAAACACTTTACCGTTCCATCACCCTCGCTTTGTAATCTCCTTCCTGTCAGCCAATCCCCCTGCGCAATTCCTCCATAACCACGCGGAAAGCAGGGGAGAGATTTCTGCGGCTTGGGTAATACAAGTGGTGCCCCGCAAAAGGCGGGCACCAGTCCTCAAGCACACGAACCAGGGCTCCTTGGCGCATCAGGTCCAGCACGGCGGCATCCTCCACAACGCAGGCCAGCCCGTGCCCGGCCACCGCGCAACGCAGGGCCATGGATGCATCATTGGCGATAAACGGTCCCTCCACCCTGACATTCAGCGCCTGCCCGTCTTTTTCGAACTCCCACGCGTAAAGATTGCCCCGGGTTGCCATACGCAGGTTGATGCAACGGTGCGCGATCAGATCGCGCGGGCTGCGGGGCGCGGGGTGGGCCGAAAGATAGGCAGGCGCCCCGACCACCGCCATGCGCAGATCCGGCCCAATGCGCAGCGCGATCATGTCCTTTTCGAGGCTTTCCCCCAGCCGCACCCCGGCGTCGAAGCGATCCTCAACGATGTTGGTCAGCGCACCGTCCAGCGACAGCTCGACCACAATGCCATCATGGCGCGCCATCACGCGGTCGATGGCAGGCCACAGCAGGCTTTCGGCAGCGTGTCGGCTGGTGGTGATGCGCACCAGCCCGGTCGGCTTCTCGCGCAGCGCCGCGATCTCGCCAAGTCGGCTGCGGATATCCCCAAGCGCGGGGCGCAAGGTGGCCAGCAATTGTTCGCCCGCCTGTGTCGGGTTCACGCTTCGCGTGGTGCGCGCCAGCAGGCTGACACCAAGATGGCCTTCCAGCCGCCGTACCGCGCCGCTTACCGCCGATTGCGAGGTGCCAAGCCGCACCGCCGCGCGGGTAAAGCTGCGCTCTTCGGCAACAGCGAGAAAGATAGCCAGATCGCCCAGTTCATCGCGCATGATTTATCACATTTCAGTATAGGTTTATGCAAAAATGCACGACTTATCGGGATAATTCAAGCGCGGTACAAGGGCACCATCATCCCGCCCATGGGCGGAAAAACAAGGATGGAAACGCATGGAAAAGCGCGTTCTGGGCCAAGACCTTGCCGTCTCGGCCATCGGCTTTGGGTGCATGGGCCTCAGCTTTGGCTATAACAAGACCAGCCCGATCGAGCGGAGTGACGCCATCGCCCTGTTGCGCGAGGCCGTGGAGGCGGGCGTGACCTTTTTCGACACGGCGGAAGTCTATGGCCCGTGGACGAATGAGGAATTGCTGGGCGAAGCTCTGGCGCCGTTTCGTGGCGAGGTGGTGATAGCCACAAAATTCGGTTTCGATCTCGATCCTGCCGCCAGCCCGCCGATGCGCGGGTTAAACAGCCGCCCGGAACAGATCCGCAAAGTGGCAGAGGAATCCTGCCGCCGCCTGGGCGTCGAAGCGCTCGACCTGTTTTACCAGCACCGCGTCGATCCGGCCGTACCGATCGAGGATGTGGCCGGAACGGTGGCGGATCTGGTGCGCGAGGGCAAGGTGCGCCATTTCGGCCTTTCCGAAGCGGGGGTGGAAACGATCCGCCGCGCGCATGCGGTGCTGCCCGTTGCCGCGCTGCAAAGCGAATATTCGCTGTGGACGCGCGATGTGGAGGCCGCGATCCTGCCCGCCTGCCATGAACTGGGGATTGGCTTTGTGCCGTTCAGCCCGTTGGGCAAGGGGTTCCTTACCGGAACGATCGAGGCCGGAAAGAGCTTTGGCGAAGGCGACATCCGCGGCGGCATCCCGCGTTTTCAGGGCGATGCCTATGAACACAATCTGGCGCTGGTGCGCCTGTTGCAGGACGTGGCCAGCGAAAAGGGCGCAACCGCAGGGCAGATCGCACTGGCCTGGGTGATGGCACAGGCACCTTCCATCGTGCCGATCCCAGGCACCACCAAGGCCCATCGCATGCGTGAGAACACCGCCGCCGCCGATCTGGCGCTGTCCCCCGCCGAATTGGCAAGGATCACCGCCACCGCCGATGCCATTGGCGTGATGGGTGATCGCTATCCTGCCGCCGCCATGCAGATGGTGCAAAAATAACCATTCAGGGAGAACCCGCCATGCCCAGCCTGAAAGTCAACGGCACGATGCGTGAGGTTACCGCATCACCGGAAACGCCGCTTCTCTATGTCTTGCGCGGAGAACTGGATGTGATGACGCCCAAATTCGGCTGCGGGATGGCGCAATGCGGGGCCTGTTCGGTGCTGGTGGACGGGGTGGAAACCCGCGCCTGCATCACGCCGCTCTCCACGCTTGAGGGTAAAGAAGTGACCACAGTGGAAGGCCTGCCCGCGCGCTGGAAACATCAGCATGCAGGCGCCAAGCCCGATGCGCTGCATCCGGTACAACAGGCCTGGATCGACGAGCAGGTACCGCAATGTGGCATCTGCCAGTTTGGCATGATGATCAAGGTGACCGAACTGCTGGAAGCGAACCCTCGCCCGAGTGACGAGGATATAAAGCAGGCGTTGACCACATCCGGCCCGTCGCCCCACCTGTGCCGTTGCGGCAGCTATGCAGCGATCCTTGAAGGCGCGCATCGCGCTGCCAAACTTATGGCGCAAGGAGGCGCGGCATGAACGCGCCCCTCTCCATCCATGGCGCGCGGCTTGACCGGCGCGGCTTTATGGGCGTCGGCGGCGCATTGGTGGCGGTTCTGGCCATGCCCGGCATCCCGGCCAAGGGCGCCAAGGCGATCGGCGCATCGCTGAACGCGGCGCGCAGCCAAAGCTGGATCGACATTCAGGCCGACGGCCAGATCCTGCTTCGCACCGGCAAATGCGATTTCGGCCAAAGCACGATCTACACCGCCTATCGCCAGATTGCGGCGGAGGAACTCTGCGTGCCGCTGTCGGCGATCACCACTGTCATTTCGGGCGATACGGATCGCACACCTGATGGCGGGGGCACGTTCGGCCTGCTCCGCTATGGGCAAAATCTGCGCAAGGTCGCCGCCCTGCTGCGCGAGGCGGCGCATGAACTGGCCGCCCGGAAACTGGGGGCTCCACGCGCCGAGGTGGCTTTGCACGATGGCATTTTCGCAGCGGGCGGACGCAGCCTGACCTATGCGGAGTTGGTGCAAGGCGAGCAATTGCAACTGACCATTCCGGTGGCGGGGGATCTAACCCTTCCCATGGGCTTGCGGGTGGATGCCAATCCGCCCTTCAAGCCCGTCAAGGATTACACCATCATCGGCCAAAGCGTGCCCAACCCTTCGATCCGGCCAAAGGTGGCAGGTGAGACCATATGGGTGGGCGATGTGAAACTGCCCGGCATGCTGCACGCACGGGTGATCCATCCGGCAACGCTGGGCTCCACACTGGTTAAGGCTGGCCTGCTGGATCGGGCGCAATATCCCACGGCACGGCTGGTTCGTCTGGGCAATCTGCTGGCTGTCGTTTCTCCGCAGGAGTGGGAGGCTGTACAAGCGGCGCAGGCCGTTGCCGCCGACACGCAATGGAGCGCCTGGGCGGGCTTGCCGGACCAGGCAAAGCTGGCCGATCACCTGCGCCAAGCCAGCGCGCAAGATGCCTTCCCCGCCCGCGCAGGCCGCGCCAACAAGGGCAATGTGGCCGGTGTGACGGGCGCGAAAACCCACCGCGCCACTTACAGCATGCCGTTTTACAAGCATGCGCCGATCAGCCCGATGGTCACGCTGGCCGATGTTCGACCCGATGGCACGACCACGCTGCACACCCACAGCCAGAACGCGCAACATCTGCGCCGCATGATCGCCTTGATGCTGGGCTGTGGTGAGGAACAGGTTACCGTCCGTACCTATCCGGGCGCGGGCCACTATGGCCGATCCAATGGCGGCAGCGCGGGGAGCGAGGACGAGGCCGTACTCCTTTCGCGTGCGGTAAGTGCCCCGGTGCGGGTACAATGGATGCGCGCCGATGATATGGGCTGGTCCACCAACTCGCCCGCAACGCTGGCCGATCTGGCCATTACGCTTGATGATGGCGGGCGCATCGCCGCCTATCAGGCCACCCACCATATGCCCGGCATGCAGGATGACCGATTGATCGGCGCCATGCTGGCGGGGGAAAAGGTGATCGACGCTCCATCGCCCGATACCACCTATGGTTTCCAGAACGCCTTGCTCAATATTGCGGACACATGGGTTTATGGCACGGTGCCAGCAGTCAGCGAAACAGGCTACGGCCAATATCATATGGGGCAAAAGGCATCGCCACTGGGCGCTGGCCTGCGCAACCATTCGATGCGCACGCCGATCCAGTTCCAGCAGAACTTCCCCCGTGAAATGGCCATCAGCGAGGCCGCCATGCTGGCGGGCAAAGACGCGCTGCAATTCCGGCTCGACCATGTTGACGATCCACGCTTCAAAGCCTTGCTCGAACGTTTGCGCGCGGAATCGGGCTGGATCAGGCGCCCTTCCCCCGCCCCCGGCGCCCGCGCCACCGGCAAAGTCGCAATGAAAGGCCAAGGCGTATCGATCATGCTGCGCGACAACGGCTATTGGGCCTGTGCCGCGCATGTCAGCGTGGTGCCGAGTACCGGCGCCGTGAAGGTGGAGCGCATCACCATCGCCGCCGATGTCGGTATCATCATCAACCCCATGCAACTGCGCCGCCAAATTCAGGCAGGTTGCCTGATGGGGGTCAGCCAGGCCCTGCACGAGGAGGTCAGCTTTGATAGCGGCGCCATCACCGCGCTCGATTGGTCAACCTATCCCATTCTCACCATGGCCGAGATGCCGGAATTACGCGTGGTGCTGAGTGATAACAGCGGTGTCGGCAATTACGGGCAAGGTTCGGAAAGCGCCAACGCCCTTGCGGCCCCGGCCATTGCCGCTGCCGTGATGGACGCTACAGGCATCCCCATCAGACGCTTGCCGCTGAGAGTGGGCTATGTGAGGTCCGCCCTTGTGGAGAATGGCTGAGCACTGCATCCCACATGATCAGGTGGATTGGGTGGGACTGTCATTGGCATAGCTGCCCAGCGGCCAATGGAACTGTCGGGCGGCTGTACGGATCGCCGCCATAGCAGTCGTTCGAGGGCCTGGACGTGATCCCTCAAACCGATCTTTCCTTCATCTGGCTGAGATGAACGCATGTGGACGGTTAAGCCGGTGCAACCGAGGCAGAACGACGCCATTCCTCTGATGTTTCATCCAGATAGACATAGAGTGCGGTGATCTTTCCGTCCTTTACGGCAATGACATCCAACCCTGTATAGACTGGCGCTACACCTGCGATCCCCAGACCAGACGCCCTGCATCACGCAGCGCCTTTGACGTGCCAAGGGGTGTGTAAACGAATTGTGGATGGGTGGCCCGCACTGTGGCGGCGAAACTGTCTATCATCGCGCGGGGCATCATCGCCCTCGCCCAAGACCTGCTGAAGGTTGCGGGCGAGCTGTTCGCAAATGCGTGCTGGGTTTTCGTTGGATTGGATCATGGCGAGACCCCTCTGGATAGGGGGCGCGGCTGACACGGCGGCGCCCTGTTTGGGGGTGGTTCAGATCTGGGCCATGCCGCCATCGACGAAGAGTTCAATACCGTTGACAAAGCTGGCCTAATCGGAGGCCAGGAACAACACCGCCTTGGCGATTTCCTCGGGCTGACCCACGCGAGCCAGCGGCACCTGCGCGGCCATGAAATCGAGCAGGCCCTGTTGGGCGGCGGCATCGGGGCCGGCCAGTTCGACAAGGCCAGCGGTCTCGATCGGGCCGTGGACATGATCGAGGAGCGCATTGATCTTGCGCTGCGCGTGCGTGTGGCGCCGACCAGCGATGCCGCGCTAACAATGCGCACGCTGGGCACATCCGCACGCATTCTGGTGGCCAGTCTGCAGATGGCGAGCCACATCGGTGGCGGACTTTCCAGCTTGGTCCAGGTGCCGACGCTGGGCACCAATGATGATATCGGCGAAATCGAGTGTATACTGGAGTGCAACGATGGTGCGACACACCGATTGCGTCACACACCCCGCATGACCTGTGGAGATCTGACCGCCATGCGCACGGCGGCGATCCAAGGTCTGGGCGTGGCGCTCTTGCCTGATCACATCTGCGCAGATGCGCTGAAGAATAGCCAACTGGTGCATGTTTTGCCCCAATGGCGCGCGCAAATCGGCATCGTCCACCTGGTATTCACGACAAGGCGCGGCCTTCCTCCCGCCCTGCGCGCCTTGATCGATCATCTGGCGGCGGCATTTCAAAAGTGAAGCGGCCGCCCCAATTCCGGCCCTTTCAAGTCGCTGATTGAGGCGTTGGAACCGACCATTGGTGCAACAGGTTCAAGTCAGCAATGAGCGACGAGTTTCAAAGTGTCCAATCAGGCGGGTAGGCAGCGTTATGGTGGACCCCGCAGGTCAGTTCTTCAGCCAATGTTTGATCCTTCCAACTCAGCGACACGGGCGCGCAAAAGGTCAATTTCGGCCAGCAGGGGCCGAGTGGCTTCTGCAATCTGCGCTTTGGTAAAACGGGGTGTGATATGCTGAGGGCAATTCCAGTCGAACCCGACGATATCGATCACGAAGGCCCTCTCTCCTTCGGCCTCGTATCCGGGCACCATCAACGCTGCGACTTTCTCAGGATCGTCGGTGGTATGGGCATGGCCGATCATTTTGAGCCGACGCCGGTTCGGATAGTCCATCAGGAACAGGCATACCCGATTGTCGGCAGCCAAATTCGCCGTCGAAAGATACTGCCGATTGCCGCGATAATCGGCAAAACCGATACGGTTGCCGGAGATCCAGCGCAAAAATCCCGCCGGGCCGCCGCGATGCTGGACATAGGGCCAGCCACCTTCGCTGAGGCTGGCCAAATAGAAGCTGTCCCGCGCGGCGATGAAATCCAGTTCTCGATCAGTAAGATTATCCATCTCGCCCGCCGGGGCCTCCATGCGGGCATAGGATGCCCGCGAACCGTCGATTTCCTGCAAGGCGCGCGAGCGGGGGCCGAACATGGTTTTGAAGAATGTGTGTGCCATCGAACTGGGCCTCCTCGGGCGCGTTCGATCAGCCCTGCGCGAAGGCGGGCAGATCGGGATTGATCGTGAGCATACCGGAGAGCCAATCGGGCTAACCGCAGGCAATGTTCTGGAAGCGTGAGTAAGCCAACCGCATACGCGGCAGCTTATCGAGCGTCAGCCAAAGCGGTCGATCGTATCAAGCAAGGTCGACCGCAGGCGATGCACGATCCGTTGAAAGCTGGCCTCATCACCAAGCGCGCGTGCCAGAACGATGGCCCCCTGTATGCCGGAAACCGCCTCTTCAGCGAGATCCAAGGCCATCTCCGGAGGCACCTTCCCCGCTTCGAGACATTGGGCCAGGGCCGAAATCCAGCGTGCAAAGTAATCCTTCACCTTGATCGCGAAGGTCTCGCCCGAAGAGTTCAGCCCGAGGCACCCCACCACACATACTCTTCTTCCGGAGCGGAAATAGGCGGTCACGTCGTCAAACATCGCCGTAACCGCTGCTGCCGGATCAGACCCATGCTCCAACGGCGAGAAAATCGCTTTGGCGAACCAGCCGTCGATATTCTCAAGGACCGCCGCCATCATCTCCTCCTTGCCGCCGGGGAAGAAGTTGTAGAGGCTGCCTTTGCCAAGACCGGTGGCTTTGGACAGGGTGGCCAGGGTCGCGCCCTCGAACCCGTGTTCGCGGAAGGCTTCTGCCAGCGCCGGAATGGCACTCTCGCGGTCGGTAAGGGCGCGTTTTACTTTCACAGGCCGAGGTCGCTCAGCGAAGCATGGTCATCGGGACGGCGGCCCAGCGGCCAGTGGAACATGCGATCCGCTTCCTTGATCGGCATTTCGTTGATGCTTGCGTGGCGGTTGGACATCAGACCATCTTCGGCAAATTGCCAGTTTTCATTTCCGTAGGCCCGGTACCACTGACCGGCATCATCACGATACTCATAGGCATAGCGCACCGCAATACGGTTGCCGGTAAAGGCCCAGAGTTCCTTGATAAGCCGGTACTCGTGTTCCTTGTTCCACTTGCGCTCGAGGAAGGCCTGCGCCTCCTGGCGGTTGGTCGCGAATTCGACCCGGTTACGCCAGCGGGTGTCGGGCGTGTAGGCCAGAGCTACCTTGGCCGCATCGCGGGTGTTCCAGCCATCTTCGGCCAGACGCACCTTCTCGACGGCGCTATCGTGGGTGAACGGGGGCAGCGGGGGACGGGACATGCTATTTCCTTTCGAGATGGGAATGGTCTTGGCAAGTGCCGGGGCCGCAAGGGCGGCAGCAGGTAGGGCAGCTATGAAGGTACGGCGGTTCATGGAATTCCCCTGCGGGGTTGCTCGCCTGTACCTATCGGTATAATGATTTACCGATAGGTACAAGTTGTTTTTGAGGCGGCAAATCAACGTCTCGGTTCAGTCCAAAAACAATGTCGCAATCTCAGTGGTTTATCGTGAAATCGCATGGCGCGGCATTGTGCCGGAGTGGCAAAACGCATTCAGCGACTCGCACCTCGGAGGAAACGGGGAGATAGTCTCAATCCGAACTTCGTCATCGAAACAGGCTCGGTGATAACCCTCATCGAACTTTTACGGCCCAGCTCGTTGGTGACAGTTCTCCCCCATGCCGTCGCATTTGAAAGGGACAACCTGCGCCTTCGACGGCACCTGCCTGCGATCTAAGCAACCAACGGTGGTCTTGCCCCACGTTACGGCGCCCTGTCTGGCTATGGTCTCGCGCGTTCGCCAAAGGCGCTCTATTTTTTCGCACGACTTATGGCAATAACAGCAATAGACGGCAACGCCGCAAGCGATTAGCCCGATGCCGCGCCGCACAGGGAGGCGCCATACAAACCATCGGGATCTGCATAACATGCGCCGCATCGGGGCAAACCATTTCGGACGCACGGGCCTGATAGCCAGCCTGTTGGCGCTGGCGGCCACAGGCGTGCTGCATTCCGCGCAAACCCCTTCGGCGCCGCCCCATCTGGCGCTCGCTTTCAACAACGCCTTCAACGACAAGGCCGCGCTGTCGATGGTCGAGGATTACTGCGCCTCGTGCCACAACGATATTGACGAGGCCGGGTCGCTCTCTTTCGATGATCTGCGTGGGGATGACATACCGCAAGGCAAACGTGCCGAGATCTGGGAAGCTATCCTGCGCAAAGTGTCGCAGGATGAAATGCCGCCCCATACCAAGCGCCAACCATCGCCCGAGATGCGCGCCGCCTTTGTGCGCTGGGTGGCGGCGGGGCGCGATGCCTTTGCCGCGGCTCATCCTGATCCGGGCCGGGCCACGCTGCGGCGGCTCAACCGGGTGGAATATGCAGCGGCGGTGCGTGACCTGCTGGCGCTCAATGTCGATGTCTCGCGCGAATTGCCGCAGGACAATTCCGGCTATGGTTTCGACAATATCGCCGATGTTCTGTCTGTCTCGCCCACGCTGGTCGAACGCTATGTGGCGGTGGGCACAAAAGTGGCGCGATTGGCCACCGGGATCGACCGCCCGCGCACCTCGGTGGCCAGCTATATCGTGCCCAAGGACGGCTCGATCATGAATTCGGGCCGCCCGGCCTATAATGAAAGGATGAGCGAGGATCTGCCGCCCGCCTCGCGCGGGGGCGGGATCATGGATTTCTATGCGCGGGCGGCGGGCGATTATGATGTGGTGGGCTGGCTCAACGCCAACACCAACAATGAAAGCGACCGTCTGCCCCAGGACCGGGTGAGCGCGCGGGTGCGGCTGGGGGCGGGGGCGCACCGGATCGGCATGGCCTTCCGCCGCGATGTGGCGCCCGATGAAAGTGTCCAGTTCCTGCGCAACAATCTGGATGAAGTGCCGCTACCGGTGAACAAGCCGGTGATGCTGCCGCTGGATGTCCTCGTGGACGGGCGGCGCGCGGCCACGCTGATGGTGCCCTCCTATCGGCTTTCGGACCGTTATGCGCAGCAGAATTTTCCGCGCGATGTAATGGAAATCGACGTGGCCGGTCCCACCGCCATCACCGGGCCGCAGGACACGCCCAGCCGCCGCCGCATCTTTGCCTGCCGCCCGGGCAAGGCGGCGCAGGAAGAGGGCTGCGCAAGGCAAATTCTGGGGACGCTGGCCCGGCGTGCCTATCGCCGCGCAATCACCCCGGCTGATCTTTCGCCTCTGCTGCACGCCTATCACGATGAACGCGCCGCGAGCGGCCAGTTCGAGCGCGGGATTGAGGCGGGCGTGGCGGCACTGCTGGTCTCGCCCCATTTCCTGTTTCAGGCCGAGAGCGATCCGGCGGGGGGTGCCCCCGGCACCATCCATCCCGTGACGGACCGCGATCTGGCCACGCGCCTCTCGCTGTTCCTTTGGAGCAGCCTGCCCGATGAAACACTGCTGCGTCTGGCCGAAACGCATCAGTTGCACCGGCCGGAGGTTCTGGCCGCGCAGGCGATGCGGATGCTGGATGATCCGCGCGCCAAGGCGTTGACGCAACACTTTGCGGGCCAGTGGCTCTATCTGCGCAATCTGGATCAGCAGCGCCCCGATACCGATGTCTTCCCCCAATTCGACACCCGGCTGCGCGGCGCGATGGCGGCGGAAACCGAACTGTTCTTTGCCCATCTGGTCAAAACCAACGGCAGCCTGCTCGACTTCCTCTCCAGCGATTACACCTTCCTTAACCAGCGCCTGGCCGAACATTACGGCATTCCCGGCGTGCGCGGCACCGCCATGCGCAAGGTGGCGCTCGATCCGCGCTGGGGCCGGGGCGGATTGCTGGGGCAGGCCAGTATCCTGACCGTCACCTCTTATGGCAACCACACCAGCGTGGTGAAGCGTGGCAAATGGGTGCTGGAAAACCTGCTTTCCTCGCCTCCGCCCCCGCCGCCGCCCGATGTGCCCGCGCTGAAAACCACCCATGACGGCAAAATGCTTTCCGCGCGCGAGCAACTGGAACTGCACCGCGCCGATCCGGCCTGCGCGGCATGCCATGTGCGGATGGACCCGATCGGTTTTGCCATGGAAAACTATGATGCCATCGGCGCGCGCCGCACGATGGATGCGGGACAGGTGATCGATGCGGGCGCCACGCTGCCTGACGGCACGCGGTTTGTGGGCCTGCCGGGGCTGCGCAACATCCTGTTGGCGCGCAAGGATCAGTTTACCCAGGCCTTCACCGAAAAACTGATGACCTATGCGCTGGGGCGCGGGATCATCGCGGGCGACCGGCCCCAGATCCGCGCCATCGCCCGCATGGCCGCAGCCGACAATTTCCGCATCCGCACCGTCATTCGCGGCATTGTTCTGTCCGATGCCTTCCGCCTGCGCAAAGTGCCCGCCGCGGCCGCGCAGATGACCTTGAACACCACCACCTTGAACCCCGCCACCTTGAACCCAAACGGGGGGAGCCTTCGCCCATGATGATCCCGCGCCCCAACCTTTCCCGCCGCACCCTGTTGCGCGGGGCAGGCGCCGCCATGGCCCTGCCCTTTCTGGAGGCGATGGCGCCGTCGGCCAAGGCCGCCGACCGTATGGCCCGACCGCGCCGCCTGTTCGTGTTCTATACGCCCAACGGCATGATGATGGACCAGTTCCGCCCCGCCGCAACGGGGATGGATTATGCACTGACACCCACCCTTGGCCCGTTGGAAAAATTCAAAAGCCGGATGAGCGTGATCACCGGCCTTGGCCATCCGCAGGCCGCCGCGATGGGCGATCTTTCGGCGGGCCACGGGCGCTCGTGCCCGGCTTTCCTGACCGGCACCCATGTCCGCCAGACCGAGGGCACCGATATCCGCTGCGCGATCTCGATGGATCAGGCCTATGCGCGCCATCTGGGCGATGCCACGGCCCTGCCCTCGATCGAGGCGGGGATCGACCAGCCCAGCCTGCTGGGCAGTTGCGACATCGGCTACAGCTGCGCCTATACCAACGGGCTTTCGTGGATGAGCCCGACGGTGCCCCTGCCGGTGGCGGCCAATCCGGCCGAGATTTTCGAGCGGATGTTTGGCGATGGCGATGCGGCGGATGCCGCCGCGCAGGCCGCAAGGTTGCGCCGTCAGGCCAGCCTGCTCGATTTCGTGCGCGAGGATGCGGCAAGGCTGAACCGGCAATTGGGCATGGAGGACCGGCGCAAGCTGGACGAATATCTGACCGCCACACGCGACATCGAACGCCGCATCCAGCGCGCCGCCAACACCCCGATGGCCCAAGCCGGGATCGAGCGTCCGGCGGGGATTCCCGACAGTTTTGACGAACATGTGCGCCTGATGCTGGATCTTCAGGTGATGGCGATGCAGGCCGACATCACGCGCGTCGCCACCTTTATGGCCGGGCGCGAGATCAGCAACCGCACCTATCCCGAAATCGGGGTGCCTGATTCCCACCACATGCTCAGCCATCACGGACAGATGGCGGAGAAGAAGGTGAAACTGGCGCAGATCAATCGCTATCACATGACCTATTTTGCCTATCTGCTGGAAAAGATGGCGGCGGCGCGCGATGGCGATGCCAGCCTGCTCGACACCAGTTTTGTGTTGCGCGGATCGGCCTTTGGCGATTCCAACGATCATGATTTCATGGACCTGCCCATCGTGGTCGCGGGCGGATTGGTGCGCCATGTCGGCCATACGCGGGTGGAAAAGGGCACGACGATGTCGAACCTGCTGCTGACCGGGCTTCAGGCGGTGGGGATGCCCATCGAAAAGTTTGGCGACAGCACCGGCGCGCTCAAGGAGTTGGCCCTTGCGTAAGGTTTGGCTGCTGGCCGCCCTCGCGGCCGCGCCGGTTCAGGCGCAGGACTTGGCCGACGCGATCCGTCTGGGCGACGAGCGGGGGGTAGCGGCCTCGCTGGCACAGGCCAATCGCCCTCTGGCCTATGGCGAAACCCCGCTGATGCTGGCCGTGTCGCATCAGGATCGCGCGGCGGTCAGCGCGCTGATCCGGGCCGGGGCGAAGGTCAATGCCGTGGATCAGGATGGCGTGAGCGCATTATGGCTGGCCTGCGAAATGGGCGATGCGGGCATGATCGGAGCGCTGCTGGATGCCGGGGCCGATCCGCGACGCGCACGCAGCGATGGCGCCACGCCCCTGCATCTGTGCGCCCGTTTCGCGCCTGCCTCGGTGGTGGAGCGGATGGCCCATGGATCGGTCGATCTGCGCGATGCGCGGGGGCAAACGCCTTTGATGTGGGCGGCATACTCCGGTCGGGCAGAGGCGGTTTCGGCTCTGCTCCGGGCCGGGGCTTCGGCAAGATTGGTGTCGCAGGGTGGCTTTACCCCTCTGCTCTTTGCGGTGAAATCGGGGGATGTTGCGGCGGTCTCGGCCTTGTTGGCGGCGGGGGCCGATGCGGCCGTGCGCGGGCCGGAAAGCACCAGCGCGGCGCAACTGGCCGCCTATCAGGGGCGCTGGGAAGTGCTGCGCCTGTTGATCGAACGCGGCGGCGTCGATCTGAACGAGCGCGACCGCGAAGGCTGGCAATTGCTGCACCGGGCCGCCGCCGGGGGCGATGTGGGCCTGATCCGCCTGCTGATCGCGCGGGGCGCAGCCGTGGAGGGGCTTTCCGGCCCCTCGCGCATCACATGGGTGACAGAGGCCAATTTCGGTGTGGCGCCGCCGCCGGTGCCGCCCAAAGTGCCGCTGCTCATGGCCGCCGAGGCAGGTCAGGCCGAGGCGATGAAAGCGCTGATTGCGGCAGGGGCCAAAGCGGATTTCGTGGCGCAGGATGGCGAAAACCTGTTGATCGCGGCAGCGCGCAGCCGGACACTGACGGCGCTGGATGCCGCACTGGCCGCCCTGCCACGGCCCGATATGACCGATGCCAAAGGAAACGGCGCGCTGCATGTGCTGGCGGGCAGCAGGCCTGCGGCGGACCTGGCCGCGATGTTCATGGCGATGGCGCGGGCCGGGGCGCGGCCTGATCTGGCCAATGCGCGCGGGGCCACGCCCGCCAAAATCGCGGCCGGTGCGCAGACCGAAGTGCGCAACGCTTTCTTCGCCGCCTTTCCTCAGGCGCAGGCGGGGCAGGCTTCTCCGGCGACATAAAGCGGGAAAAGCCTGATGCGCCTCGCGCGGCCTTCTGCTTTCGCGTGAATGCGGTTCAGGAACTCATACCGTCCTGATTGTACCGCCATCGATCACGAATTCAGCGCCGTGGATTGCCCCGGCGCGATCCGAGGCCAGATAGGCAATGAGATCCGCGACTTCGGAAGGCTCCGCGCCGCGTCCGATCGGAATGCCGCCAAGCGCATCCAGGACGGACTGCCTCGCCTGCTCGATCGTGCCGCCATTCGCCTCCTGCAAGCGTTCGAGAAAATGCACCGCCGATCCGGTCATGATCCAGCCCGGCGATACGACATTGACCCGCACGCCCTTCGGTCCCAGCTCCTTGGAGAGCGATTTGCTGTAGGTCCTGAGCGCGGCCTTGGCCGCAGCATAGGCCGTGGTCGAATCCGGCAGCGGCAGGACCGACTGAATGGAGGTGACATGCACCACCGCGCCCGAGCCCTGTTCGATCATCGCCGGGACCAGCAGCCGATCAAGGCGAACAGTCGCCAGCAGGTTGAGGTTGAGCTCCGAAAGCCAGAGCTCGTCGGTAAGGGCGACGAAACCGCCTCCCGGCGCGGATGACCCGCCGATAAGGTGAGCAACGATGTCGATGCCACCGAACCGGTCAAGCGCCGCATCCGCCAGCGCCTGACTGCCTGCTGCGGTCGTCAGGTCAGCATGGACGAACTCGACGCCCTCGATTGGTTCGGGCGCTGCGCGCGCGGCGGTGATGACCCGGGCGCCTCCCGCAAGGAACCGGTCCACCGTAGCGCGGCCCGCCCCCTTGGTGCCACCGCTGACGAGAACGCGCTTTCCCGCGAATTCGGTCGGATCAATCCTGATCGTCACAGCGTGACCTCCAACGTCCTGATCTCATCCGCCTGAAGCGTGAAACGATAGGTGAAGCGAAGCGGGCTGCCGGGGAAGTTGCCATGGGCTGGGCCTTCCACGACGATCTGGCCGTTCTCGTTGCGGATCGTATCGGGCGTGAAGATGGCCTTCACGGCGATGACCTCCTCCTCGAACAGTTTGCGGATCTGGTTGTGGCCTTCAAAGCGCTTTCCGTTGTCCAGAAAGACTGCATCGGCAGCGAATGGTTTGAGCATGGCGTCGGCATCCAGCCGCGCGTTGGCCGCGACATAATCGGCGATGGGTTTGTGTGGTTCAATTGACATGACTCGGCTCCTTGCGATGGCAAGGGGAATGTAGCGTCAAGCGATACTTGTGATAATCGGGCCAAACCGGCATGTAACGTTGCGAAAGGCGGGATAATGTCCAAGCATGGTCTGATCGAGTTTGATGCCGTCCTCGCCATAGCGCGGCGAGGGTCCTTTCGCGCGGCGGCCCTTGAGCTGGGGCTTTCAACCACCGCGTTGAGCCATGCCATCGCCAAGCTGGAAGGACAGCTTGGCGTCCGTCTGTTCAATCGCACAACCCGCAGCGTGTCCCTCACCGATGCCGGTCGGGATTTCGTCGAACAGGTGGGGCCTGCCTTGCGCACACTGCACGACGCGATGGGAGCCGCCCGATCACAGCAGGAGACGCCCTCCGGAACGCTGCGGATCAATGCTTTTGCCACGGGCGCGCGGGAGATCCTCGGCCCGCTGCTGTTGAAATTCCTGCGAGAACATCCCAAGGTTCATATCGATCTTGTCACCGAAGGACGGATCGTGGACATTGTCGCCGAGGGGTTCGATCTTGGCTTGCGGACCGCAAACCTTGTGCCGACAGACATGATTGCCCTCCCCGTCGGACCGGCGCGCAGCTTTGCGGTGGTGGCATCGCCAGACTATTTCAAGGCCAACGACAAACCGCGCAATCCTTCGGACCTGCTTGGCCACGCATGCATTCGCATCCGGCTGCCCAATGGTGCGCTTCATCGCTGGCACTTCGAGAAGAACGGCCAGCCCGTTCTGATCGACGTTGCCGGCCCCATAACTCTGGATGAGGCGAGCCTGTCGCGCATCGCCGTCCTTGATCATGTCGGCATCGGCTATTTCATGGAGGCCGATGTCCGCGACGACATCCGGGCAGGCCGTTTGATCCGGGTCCTCGAGGACTGGACGCCGCCGCTCGCGCCCTTGTGCCTTTATTATCCCACCAGACGAAATCCATCCGCCGCCTTCAAAGCCCTGATTGAAATGGCGCGACAATTCGCTGGATAACTCTTTGGCTTAACATCTGGCCGGTGCTGGATGAGACCCTCCGCCAGCAGCTTTGCGGCATTTTGCAGCCCTTGTCGCCGCTGCTTCCATTGGTTGCCGCTCCCGATCCGCTATCCAAGAGGTGATCATAAGCCCACCGCAACGTTCAGGCAAACCCCACCAACTTCTTCATGAAGGGCAGCAAATCGGCACATTCACCGGCACGCCAGCCCCGCTCCATGATCTGTCACAGGCTCGCGGGCTGCTGCTGGCTCCGCCCGATCGTCGCGTATCGGCTTTCAGGCGGAGGTAAAGGTCAAAATCCCGGACAATTAGCGCAGCATGCCCATCAGCGTGGGCGCATCGACCGTGAATTTCAATCCGAAGACCAAGGCATTGCCGATGTCGCGGGGTCGGAAAGGGGCGCCGGTCTGGTCCGGGTTGACAATATATTGGATATTGGGCGAAATCCGCATGGCGGCGTTCAATTGCGCGCCATAGGCCAATTCCATCATATACTGGTGACGGCGGATATTGCCATCGCCGCCGCCCGCCATCCGCGCCGCGCGCATCCGTTCGACGGCCAGATCGCTGAATTGCTGATCATTGATCAAGAAGCCCAGCGTGTCGGCATCCCGCCCCTTGAACGTACCCGTCTGCAACAGGCCCAGCTCAAGGTAATGGCTTTCCTCAACCCGCCCCGACAGATTGGCCATCGCCACGCCAAACAGAGTCAACCCCCGCTTGGAACGCGGATCAGGGCGAGTCAGCATCTGGTCAAAGCGGAAATAGAGGCCCGAACGGCCATGGAGCGTTGCCGGACTGCGCCCGGTCAGGATCGCAATCCCGCCATTGGCATCGCGCAGCGGATCGGCATAATCCCCCCGGTCGAACCAGCCGCCAAGGATATAATGACCCGGCAGGCGCGTCTTGCCCGCATCGTCGGCATAGCCCGCCTCCCACGGCACGACGACGCCGGTGGCATTGCGCGTGGAAAAGCTGAAGCCATTGTCATCGGCCTGCTTGCGGTCGGGGTTCACCTCATAGGCCCCGACATGCAAGAACCATTGCGGCGTGAAATTGGCGCGCGCATGGATCATCCAGCTTGAGGCGGGAAAGTAGGTGAAATTGCTGTTTTTGAACACGAAAGTCGGGTTGCCGCAGGCCGAATTGGTCTGGAAATTGCAATAAAGCGGCGAGTTGAGGAAATGGATATTGGCCTGACTGCGCCCCGCCTCGATATCCAATCGGCCGTCAAGCAGCTTCTGCTCCCATGTCAGGATCGCCAGATGGGTGTTCTGCGTGCCCCACACCTCCTGAACCGAGGTGTTGTTGCCGATGGCGATGCCCGACAGGCTCTTGCCATGGCGGTTGGTGACGGCGAAATGCACGGTGCCGCCGCCGATCCCGGCAATCCGGTCCATGTCGAAATCCGCGCCCATATAGACCTGCCCGGTATAGGCGCTGGCCCGGCGCAGGCCGCCGCTGACATTGCCCGCCGCCTCGCCGGTATAGTTGAGCGCGAGGGTGATGCCCTCATCGGCCAGCGGCTGGAAGGGTTTGACCGGCGTTTCCTGCGCCTGCGCCAGAGATGCGGGCGCCAAAGACAAGGAGAGGGCGATGACGCCTGCGGTGCAGGCGCCCTTGAGCATTGTGCGATACATGGAATGATCCTTGCGCGCCCGATTCCGGGCGCAGGTCAGAGTTGGTCCGTCAGGCTGATTCAGGCGACCGTTTCAGCAGGCCCACCAGCAAAGCCGTCACCGCCGTCCCGGCGACGATCGCCAGCGCATAGGCGGCCAGATGCGTCACGGCTCCCGGAATGGGCAGCACGAAAATGCCGCCATGGGGAACCTTGAGTTCCACCCCGAAGGCCATCGAGATCGCCCCAGCCACCGCCGAACCGGCCATCAGCGAAGGGATGATGCGAAACGGATCGCGCGCGGCAAAGGGGATCGCGCCCTCGGTGATAAAGGCCAGACCCAGCACGCCCGCCGCGCCGCCCGCCTCGCGCTCTTCGGCGCTGAAACGGTTGCGGAACAGGAATGTGGCCAGCGCGATACCCAGCGGCGGCACCATGCCCGCCGCCATGGTCGCGGCCATCGGCGTATAGACCTGGCTGGAAACCAGACCGACCGAGAAGGCATAGCCCGCCTTATTAACCGGGCCGCCCATGTCAAAGGCCGACATCGCGCCAAGGATCACGCCGAGCAGGATCGCGCTCGACCCTTGCATCGAGCGCAGCCATTCGGTGAGAAAGGCCAGCGCAGCGGCCACCGGCGCGCCCACGGCATAGATCATCACCAGACCCGTCAGAAGCGAGCCGAGCAGGGGCAGGATCAAAACCGGCTTCAACCCAGACAGATTTTTGGGAAGGCGGATCAGGCGGTTAAGCCCATCCACCCCATAGCCCGCAATAAACCCCGCCGCAATCCCGCCCAGAAAGCCCGCCCCCAGACTCGACGCGATCATCCCGCCGATCATGCCCGGCGCAATGCCGGGACGGTCGGCCACAGAATAGGCGATATAGCCCGCCAGGGCCGGCACCATCAAGGCAAAACCCGCTTTGGCGCCGATTTCGAACAGCGCGTGAGCCAGCGTCCCGGCGGCGGCATCGTCATTGGCATGTATCCCGCCCAGCGCGAATGCCAGCGCGATGAGCAGGCCCCCCGCCACCACAAAGGGCAGCATGAAGGATACGCCGGTCATCAGGTGCTTGTAAGGCCCGGCGCGTTCTTTTGCGGCGACAGGTGCGGCGCTCGACGCCTCGCCGCCCTGCACCTGCGCCTCGGCCAGAGCGCGTTCGATCAGCGCCGCGCCGCCGGTGATCGCGGGCTTGGTGTTGCTGACAAACACGCGCTTGCCCGCAAACCGGCCACGATCCACCTCGCGGTCGGCAGCGATCAGGACAACCTCGGCCTGCTCGATTTCCTCGGCGGTCAAAGGGTTGCCCGCGCCCACCGAACCCTGCGTCTCGATGCGGATGGGATAGTTCAACTGGCGCGCGCCCTCGGCCAGCCCCTCGGCGGCCATGAACGTATGGGCGATGCCGGTCGGGCAAGAGGTGATGGCCACGATCGAGGGCCGGGCGGCGGGCGCATCAGGAACGCCAATGGCGCCCTGCGGATCGGAGAGGACAGCATCAAGGCTCAGATGCCTGTCGGCCCGCGCAGCCAGAGGATCATCCGCGCCGCCCACAAACAGCAGCGCATGGTCATCGCCCAAGGCATCAATGGCAGGCGCTTCAGCGGGGTTGCGGTCGCTGCGCAGCGCCACCTCAATGGGGCGACCCTGCGTGCGCGCGGCCTTGCGCAGCGCCTCGGCGGCCAGCAGGGCCTGCACATCGCGGCCCCCGGCATCGATCACGGCAAAGAGCTTTCTCATGGAATCCTCATCCCTTTTTAATTCATCAGGCCATGGTCAGCGCGGAGATCGAAACCTCCTGCGCCAAGGCCCGCACGGCATTCAGTTCCGGCAGATTTGGCCCCGCCATGCCCAGCTTGCCCACCGCAAAGCCCGTGGCGAGCCGCGCCAGAGGTTCAAGCGACAGACCATCGGCCAATGCGGCGGCAAGGCCCGCGACCATCGCATCGCCCGCGCCCACCGTGCTGGCCACGCCATCCAGCGCAAGATGGGCGCAAACCGCGCCTTCTGCTGAAACGAACAGCGCGCCTTCTTCGCCCATCGAGATCACCACCAGTTCGACGCCCCGGCGGCAAAGCTCCTCCGCCACAGCCAGGAGGCCCGCCCGGTCCATCGCCGCCCGCCCGGTCCATGCGGCCAATTCGCTGCGGTTGGGCTTGATGACATGGGGCAGGACGGCGGCGTCGAGCGCATGTTTGAGCGGCACGCCACTGGTGTCGAGCAGCACGCGGCAACCGCTTTCGCGCAGTTGCGCCACCATCACGCCATAGATATCAGGCGGACAACCGGGCGGCAGGCTGCCCGAAAGCGCCACGAGATCGCCCGCGCGCACCGACGCGATCAACCGGCTGATCGCCTTGGCCACCAGGGCTTCATCGACCGCCATGCCGTCGAGGTTGATGTCGGTCGTCCCGCCATCGTCGACCAGTTTGAGATTGACGCGGGTGGAGCCGGCCACGCGGATGAAGCTATCGGCGATGCCTTTATCGGCAAACAGCGCATCGAACGGGGCGGCATTGTCGCCCCCCAGCAATCCATGGACCATCACATCCGCGCCCCAGTCAGCAAGGCAACTGGCGACATTGACGCCCTTACCCCCCGCATTCTGGCGGACGGCGCGCGCGCGGTGAACTTCGCCGGGGATCAGCCGGTCGAGCATGATCGTTTCGTCAATCGCGGGGTTGAACGTCACGGTGTGAATGCGCATCATGCGGCCTCCCCGTCCAGAGCGCGCACTTGAGCGGCGCCTTCCATCTCCAGCGCGCGCCGCGCCAGAGCCTCCAGCGACGCCTTGTCGGCGGCGCGAATGCGGGCCTTGACGGCGGGAATGTCGCGCGGCGTCATTGAGAGTTCGGAGACGCCCAGCCCCACCAGCAGCGCCGCACCAAACGGATCGCCCGCAAGGCCGCCGCACACGCCCACCCAGCGCCCATGCGCCCTGGCCCCTTCCACCGTCATCGCGATCAGGCGCAAAACGGCGGGATGCATACTGTCGGCCTCGCTGGCCAGATCGGGGTTTTGCCGGTCAATGGCCAGCGCATATTGCGTCAAGTCATTGGTGCCGATCGAAAAGAAGTCTGCATGGGCGGCCAGCGCCTTGGCCTGAACGGCGGCGGCGGGCACCTCGATCATGATGCCGATGGGCACCACCGGCGCGTCCAACTCTACCCGGATGGCCTCGCAGCGTTCGCGCAGGCGGATCAATTCCCATGCCGACGTGATCATCGGGAACATGATCGACAGATCGCCCCCCGCCTTTGCCGCGCGATAAAGCGCCCGCAATTGCGGCTCAAGCAGATCAGGCCGCCGCAGCAGCAGCCGCGCCCCGCGCACACCAAGGAACGGGTTTTCCTCGCGCGGCAGGTCAAGATGCGGCACCTGCTTGTCGCCGCCGATGTCGAGCGCGCGCACGATCAGCGGACGCGGCCCAAGCGCCTCGATCATGGCGCGATAGATCGCCTCCTGTTCATCTTCTCCGGGGCTTTCACCGCGTTCGAGAAAGAGGAATTCGGTGCGCATCAGGCCCACGCCCTCGCCGCCCTGCACCAGCGCGAATTCGACCTGATCGGGGCGGTTCACATTGGCGGCGACGGCAATTTCATGGCCATCGGTGGTGATGGCGGGGCGGCTGCGCTCGGCGGCCTCGGCGGCGCGCTTTTCGGCGATATCGGCCATCCACTGACGCGCCGATGCCAGATCCTGCGGCGTGGGGTCGAGCCAGACCCGCCCGCTGTCGCCATCGACGATCACGCAGGCGCCCGGCTCGAGCCCCAACAGGTCCGCCCCGCCCGCCACGATCGAGGGCAAACCAAGCGTACGCGCCAGAATGGCGCTGTGCGAGGTCGGCCCGCCCAGCGCCGTGGCCACGCCCGCCACCCGCGCGGTGTCAAGCGTGGCTGTGTCGGAAGGCGAAAGATCGGAAGCGATCAGCACGCAGGGTTCATCGGGCAGGTCAGCCAGTGATCCGGCCGCCAGCGAAGGGTCCATCGTGGACAGCACGCGGCGGCCCACATCATGCAGATCCGCCGCCCGCGCCGCCAGCACCGGATTGCCCAGCGCCGACAATTGCCCCGCAATTCGTCCCACGGCCTGATCCCAAGCCCAGGCCACGCCATGCCCTTCGACCATCAACTGACAGGTCAGCGTGATAAGATCGGTATCGTCGAGCAGGTCAGCCTGCGCCTTGAAAATCGCCGCCTCGCCCGCGCCGAGGCGGCGTGTGGTGTCGTCGATCAGCACTTTCATCTGCGCCCGCGTGCGGGTCAGCGCATCCTCCAGCGCCGCGCCGCCCGCCACCAGATCGACCGGTTCATCGGGCACAACCAGTTCGGCGGGAGCAAGGATATGCACGCGGCCAATGGCAAGGCCGGGGCTGGCCGGAACGCCCGCGATGGCTTTGGCCTCGCCGGCCGGTTTCCATCCGCGCACCGGGGCGCTGGCCTTGGCGGCGGCGCGGGCGGCATCCTCCTTTTCGCGGCCCGTCAGGCGGCGGATGGCCTTGACGAAAGTGTCCAGCGCATCGCGCTGGTCGGCCGAGATGACGATGGTGTCGCCCGCCTTCAGCCCAAGTTGGAGCAGGGAGACGAGGCTGCGCGGATCGGCGGTTTCCGCGCCGTGGCGGATCCGCAGGCGGGCCGAAAGCCCCTTGGCCGCCTCGCCCCATGCCGAGGCGGGGCGTGCGTGCAGGCCCGACGGGTAATCAACCGTCCAGCGCTCCACCTCGGCGTAATCTTCGGCCGGGACGATATCGGCGGCGGGCGCGCCATCCTCATGCAGAGCGCGGGCGATGGCCGCTGCGTCATCGGTGGCGATCAGATGGGCGATCCGCGCCTCATCCTGAATAAGCCGGGTCAGGCGGCGCAGGATGGCGATGTGGCTGTCCGAATTGGCGGCAATGCCCACCACCAGATGCGCGATCTGGCCGGGATTCCATTCCACGCCCTCGCGCAGTTGCAGGATGGCGATGCCGTCATGGCGCACCAGCCCCTTGTCCTCGCCAAGGCCGTGGGGAATGGCCACGCCCGCGCCAAGAAAGGTGTTGGCCACCGCCTCGCGGCGAACCATGCTGTCCTCATAGCCGGGCGCGACGCAACCGGCGGCCACCAGCAACTGGCCGACCTGCCGGATGGCATCCTCCTTGTCGGCGGCCGAGGCGGCGATGCGCACCAGTTCGGGCGATCCGGATTGGGCTCCGGATTGGGCAATGCGCGGCATGGTGGCGGAAGGTGCGGGCATGTTCAGAATCTCTCCACGTTCTGTCCTTGATCATAGAAAACGTTTTCTCACCACTTTTGTCAAGAGCCCTTGCATTTTGAACAAGATTGACGGCATGATGCAGGGCAGGAGAGGCCATCAGGCCGTTTGACATGTGAGAACGTTTTCTGATGTCGGTTGAAAGCAAACCCGTTGGAATCAAGGATGTTGCCAAAGTCGCCAATGTCTCGCCCGCCACGGTCTCGCGGGTGCTGAGCGGGCGGGCGGTTGATCCGGCGATGCAGGAGCGGGTGCAGGCCGCCGTCATCGCCACCGGCTACCGCCCGAATCTGGCTGCGCGCCGTTTGCGTTCGCAACACACCAACACCATTGGCCTCATCCTCGCCGACATTCGCAACCCCTTCTTCACCGCCGTTTCACGCACGATCGAGAGCGTTGCGGCCGCGCGCGGGCTGCGCGTCATCCTGTGCAACACCGATGAGGATCCGGCCAAGGAAGCCATGTATCTTGACCTGATGCGGCAGGAGCGCGTGACCGGCATCATCCTTGCACCAACGCGCCAGAGGGTGGCGCGCGCGGGCGATCTGGCGATGGATTGCCCGGTGGTGCTGATCGACCGCGCCATTCCCGGCGCGCGCGAGGATTGCGTGCTGCTCGACAATGAGGCAATGGCGGGCCTGCTGCTCGACCATCTCTTTGATCAGGGCCACCGCCGCATCGCAGGCCTGTTCGGCGCCAGCAGCAGCACTGGCATCGAGCGGCGCAACGGTTTCGAACGCGCCGCTGCCCGCCTTGGCATCGCGGTTGAAACACTGGCCGTTCCCCATGCGCCGGGCGAGGCGGAAAAGGCGGCCATTGCACTGCTTTCCCGGCCCGACCGCCCCGATGCGCTGATGGCCAGCAATGGTGTCATGCTGATCTCGGTGCTGCGCGCGTTGCGCTCGCTTGATCTTGCGGTGCCGCGCGACATCGCGCTGGCCGGGTTTGACAACAGCGACTGGATGGAGTTGATCGGCAACGGACTGACCGTGATCGAGCAGCCCGTGGAGGAAATCGGGCGGACGGCAATGACCATGCTGCTCGACCGGCTGGATCACCCCGATGCCGCGATGCGCAAGACCGTTCTTTCCGGCAAACTTATCGAGCGCGGGTCCAGCGCGCGCCATTTAACCACAGGAAGCTGAGATGCCCACCAAGCCCCCCATTGGCCGCGATACACAGCTTTGCATGTCGCTATCGGGCCGCCCCGGCAATGCCGGATCGCGGCTGCATAACCGGCTCTATGAAATTCTGGGTCTGGATTATGTCTATAAATCCTTTTCCACCCGTGATCTGCCTGCGGCCATCGGCGGCATTCGCGCACTGGGCATTCGCGGCTGCGCGATCTCGATGCCGTTCAAGGAGGATGTCATCCCCCTGCTCGACACCATCGAGCCATCGGCCGCGGCCATCGACAGCGTCAACACGATCGTCAATGACGATGGCGTCTTGAGCGGGCACAACACCGATTACACCGCCGTGCGCGATCTGGTGGCGGCGCGGGGGCTTGATCCGGCCATGCCCTTCCTGCTGCGCGGCAGCGGGGGCATGGCCAAGGCGGTGGCCGCCGCGCTGCGCGACGGCGGCTTTGCCCATGGCACGATCATCGCCCGCAATGCGCAGGCAGGCCAAGCGCTGGCCGCGCAATATGGCTATGGCTGGCGGGCCGACCTGCCCGAAAGCGGCGCGGCTCTGCTGGTCAATGTCACCCCGCTGGGCATGGAGGGGGCCGATGCAGAGGCGCTGGCCTATCCGCTCAATTTCATCGCCGATTGCCAGGTGGCCTTTGATGTCGTGGCCCAGCCGGCACGCACGCCCTTCATCCGCGCCGCAGACGATGCGGGCAAAACCATTATCTCCGGGGCCGAGGTGATCGTGCTTCAGGCGGTGGAGCAATTTGTGCTCTATACCGGCATCCGGCCCGATGCGGCGGCCATCGCCGACGCCGCCGGCTTTGCCCATGGCCCGCAAGTGGGCGCACTGATGAGCGCGATGGCGCAGCGAAAGGAACAGTAATGGCAGCCGATCACGTTCAACCCATCACCCTCTCCCGCTTTCTGATCGAACAGCAGCGGCGGCCCGATCACCCCTGCCCGGCGGAATTGCGCCTATTGATCGAAACGGTGGCACGCGCCTGCAAAGCGGTGGGGCACGCCATTTCCCGAGGCGCGCTGGGCGATGTGCTGGGCGCGCTGGGCAGCGAGAATGTGCAGGGCGAGGTGCAGAAGAAGCTGGACGTGATCGCCAATGACCTCCTGCTCGATGCCAATGAATGGGGCGGGCATCTGGCCGCCATGGCGTCGGAGGAGATGGAGACGATTCACCGCATCCCCAACCGCTATCCCAAGGGCGAATATCTGCTGTTGTTCGATCCGATTGACGGGTCGAGCAACATTGACGTCGATCTTTCCGTCGGCACGATCTTTTCCGTCCTGCGCGCGCCCGAGGGCTGCGCCGGGCGGGATGTCACCGAACAGGATTTCCTCCAGCCCGGCCGCGAACAGGTGGCCGCGGGCTATGCGCTTTACGGGCCGCAGACGCTGCTGGTGCTGACCATCGGCACGGGGGTCTATGAATTCATGCTCGACCGCGAGGTGGGGTCATGGCGGATGACCGACGGGCCGATGCAGATCCCGGCGGGCAACAAGGAATTTGCCATCAACATGGCGCGCCGCCGCCAATGGTCACCCGCCGTCGCGCGCTATGTCGAGGAACGCATTCTGGGCGCCGAGGGTCCGTGCGGGGTGGATTACAACATGCGCTGGACCGCCTCGATGGTGGCCGATGTGCATCGCATATTGAAGCGCGGCGGGGTGTTCCTCTATCCGTCCGACCACCGCACCACCGGCAAGGCGCGCCTGCGCCTGCTCTATGAAGCCAATCCGATGAGCTTCCTGATCGAACAGGCCGGCGGCAGCGCCAGCGATGGCGAGGGGCCGATCATGGATGTGGTGCCGACCGGCCTGCATCAACGCGTCGGCGTGATGATGGGCGATGCCGATGAGGTCAAAGCCATCACCGGCTAGGCATCATGCCACCGCTTCGCGGCGCTCCATGGTCTCGGCATTGGCCAGTTTTTCAACCAAACGGTTGAACAGGGTCACGCCGCGATCATGGGCCGTGGGCATCACGTCCTGCGGCGGCGTGGTGTCGATCACGCGCTGCTGCGCCTCGATCATGGTCTTGTCCTCGGCAAAGGCCATGCCTGCAATGCCCATCATGTGGTCGCGCATGGCTTCGTCGCCGAATTTGCGATGCGGGCCCCATGAAAAGAAATAGCGCGATGTTCTGTCGGTCAGCGGGGTGACGGCCTGACTGGTGAAATTGAGGCCCGCAAGGGCCTCTTCCATGCGCGGCGCGGCATGGTTCAGCCGCCGCGCGGTGCCCGCCGGATAATTCGCGCTCCACATCAGCAGCACGCCGGGCAGCAGGAAATCATAGCTGGACCATGCGTCAATCGGCACATCGGATTTGCGATTGCTGGAGCCATGGGTATTTTCCAGCCAGCGCTCCACCCGCACGCCGCGCGCCAGTGGGGTGACTTTGGGCTGGGATGCAGCGAACTCGGGCCCCGCGCCGAAGCTGGCGGCGTGGACATAGGTCAGGTGGCTAAAATCCAGCAGATTGTCGTTGATGAGCCGCGCCTCGGCCTGATAATCGAGGAAGCCACAGCCCAGAATATAATCGGGATCATCAAGCCCCACCGCAGGCGGGATCAGCGCCGGGTCCGCCGCTTGCGCATCGCCCATCCACACCCAGATCCAGCTGTGGCGCACCACCACCGGATAGGCACGCACGCGGGCGCGGGCCGGGATCAGATCCTGACCGGGAATGTCGGCCACCTTGCCCCCGGCATCAAACAGCAGGCCGTGATACATGCAGCGCAAATGCTCGCCCTCGCACCGGCCCAGTGAGAGCGGCGCAAAACGGTGGACGCATTTGTCCTCCAGCGCATGGACCGCGCCGGAGGCCGAGCGCCATATGACGATGCGATCCCCAAGGATAGTCAGGGCGAAGGGCTTTTCAGGGGCAAGATCCTGCTCCCATCCGGCGACATACCAGGCATTGCGAACATAGGTCATGGCGGCCTCTTGGCTATTCTCTCCTCCCGCCAGCTTGACTTAACACTGTTAAGTGGTCAACAAAAACCTATGGCCCGCACGCCCCCCGCCCTGCTTGACCGCGACCGATTGCTGGCCGCCGCCTTTGCCCAGTTGGAAGAGGATGGGCTGGACGGCCTGAGCATGCGCCGCCTTGCCGCACGTGTAGGGGTGCAGGCCCCGGCGCTCTACTGGCATTTCAGCGACAAGGCCGAACTGCTCGGCCTGATGGCGCGCGAGATATACAACGCCGCCCATGCCGCCGTGCCGCAGGTGGAGGATTGGCAGACGTGGCTGGGCCAATTTGGCCGCGCCCTGCGGCGCAGTTTCGCCGCAAGGCGCGATGGCGCCCGGCTTTGCGCCGCGGCGAGCCCGGCGCCCTCGGGAGACCCCGCCCGCCATGCCGAAACCATTGCCGCGCCTCTTGTCGCGCTCGGTCTGGACGCCACCCGCGCCCTGTCCTGTCAGGCGGTGGTGATATCCTTCACGCTGGGCTGGGAATCGTTTGAGGCCAATGGCCCGATGCGCGAATTCCTGCGCCAGATGATGGATTTTGACGCCACATTCGAAACCGGCCTTGATGCGCTGGTACGGGGGCTGGGCTAGAGCTTGCGGCGCGCGGCGATGCGAAAGCGCGCCATCATGTCGCGAAAGGTCATCCCGGCGTCGATCTGGGTATAGACCCGCATCGGCCTCGCCCCCGGCCTTTCGGCATAGGCGCCATTGTCCAGCAGGCGGGGCGTGGGCATGACCACATGGCGCGACGATGTGGTTTCCGGCTGAAACGGCGGCAACAACGCGGTCAGCGTCACCAGCGGACTGTCGCCCAGCACGTAGACGTCCGAGGCGGGCAGCACCGGCGCACCGGGAATTTTCGCCAGCATATCGGGGAGCGCGTCGATCCTGGCCTTGAGATAGGCGCCAAGCGGACCGGTCGCCGCCAATTCCTCCAGTTCGGCATTGGAAAACACCATCTGGCGATAGACATCGGAGGGCACTTGCCAGATTTCGATATCGGATTCGTTGAAGATCACCTGCGCGGCCACGGGGTCGATCGAGAAATTGAACTCGTTCTTGTCCGCCGCTGCGCCCGGATTGCCCAAACCATCGTGTGGCGCGCCGCCAATCCAGACCAGCTTGATCCGCCGCCCGATCCTCGGCTCGCTCAACCATGCCAGCGCCAGATCGGTCAGCCCCGCGCCTGCGGCATAGATGAGCGGGCCTTTGGCATCCTCGCGCATCGCCTCGCGCACGATGGCCGCGCTGGCCTCGCCCGGTTTCCACGACGCGCGCGCGGCAATCGGCGCTTCGGCCCCGGCGACAATGGAATAGGCCTTTTCCAGCCCCATGATCGAGAGCATTTCCCGCGCGCGGTCCGCGGCATCGCGCGCTGCGTGTCCGCCGGAAAAGCCGCCCGGCAAATGCGATCCAATAATCAGCGGGATAGAGACAGCGCGGCACAGAACATGATGCGCCAGTTGGAACATCCCGTCGGGATCACCGGCAAAATCATTGTCCAGAATGACCCGCGCCAGCATCGGCTGCGCAGCCCCCAAGGCGCCGCCACCCGCCAGAGCGGCGCCACCAGCCACAGCGGCCAAAGTCGAGACGGCAAATGTCCTGCGATCCATCGCCAATGGCACGATATCTTCCCCCGTGTTTTTGTCTTGCCCGATTATTCCGGCTGCACGCTTTCTAGCCGATTGCGAGATCATGTAAAATAAGCGTTTTTGAGCCATCCATAGAGAATGATTATGCATCTCCAGCCAGTGGTCGCGGCTCGAATCTTTGCCTTTGTGTCTTGCCGGTTTAACTCTTATCCTGAACTTTCGCATCGCCCATGCGGCCTCCTTGGCGCGCCGCAAAACAGGGAGAGCCTGAGGATGACCCATGTTCTGAGAGCCGCCAGCGAGAGCGATCTGTCGGCGATCTATGAAATGGCCAAGAGCACCGGCGGGGGCTTTACCAATCTGCCCGCCGACCGGCCCAAACTGGCCAACAAGCTGGAAATTGCCGCCGCTTCCTTTGCGCGGCCCACCGATACGCTCGCCGATGACCGCTATATGTTTGTGCTGGAAAACACCCAGACCGGCAAGGTGCGCGGCACATGCCAGATCTTTTCCTGCATCGGCGCGGATCGGCCCCATTACAGCTATCGCATCGACGCCTTCACCCATTACAGCAGCGAGTTTGGCCGCGCCATGCGCTGCGAAATGTTGACCATGGTAACCGATCATAATGGCAGCAGCGAGGTGGGCGGCCTGTTTCTGCACCCCAGCGAGCGATCCGCCGGGGCCGGTTCGCTGCTGGCGCGCAGCCGCTATCTGTTCATGGCCACCCATCGTCCGCGCTTTGCCGACCGCACGCTGGCCGAATTGCGCGGGGTGATCGATGATTTCGGCATATCGCCCTTTTGGGACGGGGTGACGGGCCGCTTCTTCGGCATGTCTTTCCGCGAGGCAGACGAGTTCAAGGCGCTGCACGGCGCGCAATTCATCGCCGATCTCATGCCCAAACATCCGATCTATACCGCCATGATGCCCGAAAGCGCGATTGCCGTGATGGGCGTTGCCCACCCTTCGGGCCGGGCGGCGCAGCGGATGCTGGAAAAAGAAGGCTTTGCCTATCGCAACTATATCGACGTGTTCGACGGCGGACCCACCATGGTCTGCGCCACCGATGATATTGCCACCATCCGCTATGCAAGGCAGGACACACTGGTCGCCATTGCCGCCAATGACGGGGCGCAAAGCCTGATCGCGCGCGGCAGGCTGGGCAGTTTTCGCGCCGCATTTGGCCGGGTGGCGATGGCCGATGGCGGCATCATCCTCGACCCCGCCGCCGCCGAGGCCATCCGCGCCACGCCGGGCGAAAGGCTCACCCATATCCCCCATTGATCCGAAAAGGATGCAGGCCATGCGCGAGGTGAATTTCGACGGACTGGTCGGCCCCAGTCACAATTATGCGGGGCTCTCGCTGGGCAATATCGCCTCGGCCACGCATGCCGGGGCCGCGTCCAGCCCGCGCGAGGCCGCCTTGCAAGGGCTGGACAAAATGCGGCGGATGATGGCGCTGGGCTTTGCGCAAGGCCTGCTGCTGCCCCATGACCGGCCCCATGCGGGCTGGCTGCGGCAATTGGGCTTTGGCGGCGATGACATGTCCGTCTGCCGCGCCGCGTATGATGTGCAGCCCGCTCTCCTGCGCAACGCTTTTTCCGCCTCTTCCATGTGGACCGCCAATGCCGCCACCGTCTCGCCACGGCCCGACACCGAGGACGGGCGCAGCCATATCTCGGTCGCCAACCTGTCCTCCATGCCCCATCGCAGCATCGAGGCCGCGCAGACCGGGCGGCAATTGCGCCTGCTGTTTGCCGCCCTGCCGGGGGTTGCGGTGCATGACCCCCTGCCCGCCTGCTTTGGCGATGAGGGCGCGGCCAACCACATGCGCCTGTGCCTCCGCCACGGCGGCCCGGGGCTGGAAATTTTTGTCCATGGCGCGGGGCCGGTAAACGGCTTTCCCGCGCGCCAGCATATCGGGGCATCGCAGGCGCTGATCCGCCGCCACGCTCTGGCGCCCGAACGCGCCATCCTCGCGCGCCAGAGCGATGCCGCCATTGCCGCGGGGGCCTTTCACAATGATGTGGTGGCCGTGGCCAATGAAACCGTGCTTTTCGCCCATGAACAGGCCTTTGCCGAGCCAGGGACCCTGTATGCGCGCATTCGCCAGATCCTGCCCGAGGCGCAGATCATTGAGGTGCCCGCCGCCCTTGTCTCGCTTGATGAGGCCATCCGCTCCTATCTGTTCAACTCGCAACTGGTGACGCTGGACGATGGGGGCATGCTGCTGCTCTTGCCCGATGAGGCGCGCGAGGTCCCCTCGGTGGCGCGCTGGCTGGCGGCGATGGTGGAGAGCAACGGGCCGATCCGCCGGGTGGAATTCATGCCGCTGCGCGAATCCATGCGCAATGGCGGCGGCCCGGCCTGCCTGCGACTGCGCGTTGTGCTGGATGAGGGCGAGGTGGCCGCGCTCGATCAGCGCTTTATGCTCAACCCGGCCAAATGCGACGCGCTGGCCGCGCTGATTGCGCAATATTGGCCCGAACGGATTGCGCCCGAGGATATCGGCAATCCCGATCTTTGGCGCCAATGCTGGAGCGCGCGGGCCGCCCTGCTCGATATGCTGGGCTTTGCGCCGGGGGAATTGTGATGATGGCTCCCCGTCCCGATCAGCCCTTCATTCGCATGGCGCGCATGACCGATCTGGACGCGCTCTATGCGCTGGCTGGCCTGTCGGGCGGGGGCATGACCAATCTGCCGCAGGACCGTAAGGCGCTGGGGGAGCGTCTGGCATGGAGCGAACGCTCGATTGCGGCCGACATCACCGCGCCGCAGGATGAATTCTACATGCTGGTGCTGGAGGATGGCGCGGGCCGCGTGATCGGCACGGCCAGCATCTTTTCCCGCGTCGGCGCGCAATGGCCGTTCTACAGCTATAAGGTCGCCCGCGTCACCCATGTCTCGCGCGGGCTGGACCGGATGTTTTCCACGCATGTCCTGCATCTGGTCAATGATTTCGACGGGGCGAGCGAGGTGGCAGGCCTGCTGCTGCATCCCGACGCCCGCGCCCACGGGCTGGGCGCGATGCTGGCGCGCAGCCGCTTCCTCTTCATCGCCCAGCACCGCGCGCGTTTCGGCGATCAGGTGGTGGCCGAATTGCGCGGCTGGATGGATGGGCGCACCAGCCCCTTTTGGGATGCCGTGGCCGGACCGTTCTTTGGCGGCGACATGCTGGAGGCGGACCTGTTCAACGCGATGCACGGCAACCAGTTCATCGCCGATCTGATGCCGCGCTATCCGATCTACACCTCGATGCTGCCCGCCCCGGCGCGCGAAGCCATCGGGCGCCCGCATGAAGGTTCGGCCCCGGCCTATCGCCTGCTGCTGGCCGAGGATTTCCTTGATGATGGCTATTGCGACATTTTCGATGCCGGCCCCACCGTTCATGCCCGCACCGACCACATTCGCACCATCCGCGAATGCGAACTGATCGACCCGGAGATGCCCCTGCGCGCCACGAAAGACCCGCGCCGCCTGTTCGCGGCAGGCCTTTTGCGCGATTTCCGCGTGTGGAAGGAGGACTGAAATGACCCTGCAATCGTTCGACCCGGCCAGTGGAGAGATCGTCTGGGAAGGCGCGGTCGATGGCCCCGCGCAATGCGGCGCCGCGATCGCGCGCGCCCGCGCCGCCGCGCCGCTCTGGGCGCAAACCCCGCTCGACGAGCGCTTGGCCATCGCCCGCCGCTTTGCCGCCTTGCTGAAGGAGGGACTTGAGCCCTTCGCCCGCCTGATCTCACGCGAGACGGGCAAACAATTGTGGGAGAGCCGGGGCGAGGTCAATGCCATGATCGGCAAGGTCGAAATCTCCATCGCCGCGCAGGCCGAGCGCGCCGGAACGCGCGAACAGGCGATGCCCTTTGGCCGATCCATCCTGCGCCACCGCCCGCATGGGGTGATGGCCGTGCTGGGGCCGTATAATTTCCCCGGCCATCTGCCCAATGGCCATATCGTGCCCGCGCTGATCGCGGGCAATGTGGTGGTGTTCAAGCCCTCGGAGGAAACCCCGGCTGTGGCCGCGCATATGGCGCATTTATGGGCGGAGGCGGGCCTGCCCGGGCATGTGTTCCAGATCCTGCAAGGGCGGCGCGAAACGGGCGCGGCGCTCATCTCGGAAAACATCGACGGGCTGCTTTTCACCGGATCGGCGCAGGCAGGGCGCGCCTTCCGCCATGCCTTTGCCGACCGGCCCCATGTCATTGTGGCGCTGGAACTGGGCGGCAACAATCCGCTGGTGGCATGGGATGGCGATCCCGAAGCCGTCGCCTCTCTGGTCAGCCATTCGGCCTTTATCACCACCGGCCAGCGCTGCTCCTGCGCGCGCCGTCTGATCCTGCCGATCGGGAAGGCAGGCGACCGGATGCTGGAGGCCGTGCTGGCCCAGGCGGCGGCGCTGCCGGTGGGCGCGTGGGACGAGGGCGAACGGTTTATGGGGCCACTGATTTCCGCCAAGGCGGCGGAGCGGGCGTATGACGCAATGCAGGCCTTGAAAGGACGAATATTGCTGTCCCCGGCCCTCCCGCGTGAGGGAAACCGCGCCTTCATGAGCGCCGCCGTGATTGATGTCACGGGCAGCACCGTGCCCGATGAGGAAATCTTTGCCCCCGTCCTGCAGGTCATACGCGTGCCCGATTTCGACGCAGCCATCGCGGCGGCCAACAACACCGCCTTTGGCCTGTCGGCGGGATTGATCGCGCAAGACCCGGGCCTGTGGGATCATTTTGCCGTCCACATCCGCGCGGGCGTGGTCAACTGGAACCGGCCAACCACAGGGGCTGCCTCGGCCATGCCCTTTGGCGGATTGGGCGAATCGGGCAATCACCGCCCCAGCGCCGCCTATGCCGCTGATTACTGCGCCTATCCCGCCGCCAGCTTCGAGGCGACCGGCATCGAGCGCCTGCCCATCGCCGGGCTGACCCGATGACGCCGACCGAGCGCGCCGTGGTCGAGCAGGCGATGGCAGCCCCCATGCTCGATCATGTCCTGCGCTGGGCCGCGATCAACAGCGGCAGCGGCAATATGGACGGGCTGGCTGCAATGGCGGGTGAACTGGCCGATGCCTGCGCGGGGTTGCCGGGGCGGCTCGATCTGCTCGATTCCGCGCCGGTAACGCGGATCGACGCACAGGGCCTTGAACGCGAGGTGGCCCATGGCCGCAACCTGCTCTTGACCGTGCGCCCGGATGCCCCGGTCCAGATCCTGCTGACCGGCCATATGGACACGGTATTTGCCCCCGATCACCCGTTTCAGACCTGCCAATGGCTCTCGCCTGACGTTCTGAACGGGCCGGGGGTGGCGGATATGAAGGGCGGGCTGGCCGTGATGATCGCCGCCCTGCGCGCCTTTGAAACCGCGCCCGATTGCGCTAGGCTGGGCTATCAGGTCGTGTTCAACAGCGACGAGGAGGTAGGTTCGCCCGGTTCGGCGCCGCTGCTGGCCCGCGCGGCGGCGGGCAAGCAGGCGGCGCTTACCTATGAACCCTCCGCCCTGCCCGATGGCACGCTGGCGGGCGCGCGGCCGGGCAGCGGAAATTTCTCGCTCATCATCACCGGGCGCAGCGCCCATGCCGGGCGCAATCCGCAGGACGGGCGCAATGCCGTGGTCGCCGCGGCCGATCTGGCGCTGCGGCTGACGGGGCTGGCGGGGCCGGGCCTCCTGATCAATTGCGCGCGGATCGAGGGCGGCGGGCCGAACAATGTCGTGCCCGATCACGCCGTGCTGCGCGTCAATATCCGCCCGCGCACGTCGCAGGACGAGGCGAAGGCCGCGCAGGCGCTTGATACCATCATCGAGCAGGTTTCGGCCGCGCATGATCTGCATATTCACCGCCACGGCAACTTTGCCCGCCCGCCCAAACCGATCACGGCGCGGGGGCAGAGGCTGCTCGAACTGGTGCGCGATTGCGGGCGGATG
The DNA here is from genome assembly GCF_028736195.1 of Novosphingobium sp. KACC 22771. Lineage (GTDB taxonomy): Bacteria > Pseudomonadota > Alphaproteobacteria > Sphingomonadales > Sphingomonadaceae > Novosphingobium. The sequence goes on from NZ_CP117882.1 coordinate 969,189, forward strand.
CTGGGTCAGGAGATTGGCTGGCAGGACAGCGGCGGGGTTTGCGACGGCAACAATATCGCCGCCTGCGGGGTGCCGGTTGTCGATACGATGGGCGTGCGCGGGGGCGCGATCCATTCGGCGCAGGAATACCTGATCGCCGACAGTCTGGGCGAGCGGGCAGCCTTGAGCGCGCTTCTGCTCTACCGTCTCGCCCGCGACGGGCTTTAGGGCAGATCCGCCATCGCGGCATAAAGCGCAAAGGGATCAAGCACGGCCCGCCCCAGCGCGGCCTCAAAGGCGGCCTGCGCGCCCTGCTGCCCATAGGCATCATGATGCTGCGCGCCCAGATTGGACTGGAAAATACCCGCCGCGCTGACCGGCAGGAAATCCTCGTAGGTCAATGGCTCGAGCGCGAGCGAGCCATCAGGGGCGGTCACGCGGCGGACGTAGATCAATTCCTGCGCAACCAGCGCCTCCATATCATCGGGGAAATCGGCAAAGGCCTGCGCCAGCCTTTGCTCATAGGGCATGCCTGCCGGGCCGGCCTGCGCGCGCGCCAACAGCCGGTCATAAAGCGCCCGCCCCTTGGGCGTCAGCGCTGCCCCGCGTTGCTCGATCTCGCCAAAGCGGGCGGTGTGGCGGCCCGGCGCGCCCTCCTCACCCGCAAACCGCACGCTCTCGCTCAGCGCCTTGAAACTGGTCTGGCGCAACAGGATCGGGACGGCGCGCCACGGCGGTCCTTCGATCACCTCCTTGGCATCAATCCCCTGCGCCAGCATCGCGGCCTGCGCCGCGTCAATGTCCAGCGTGCGCGGCGTCAGATGGTTGATATGCGGCCCGCGAAAGGCCACCACATCGGCCACCAGACGATGGCTGGCCAGCAGCCGATCATAGGTGGCGCGATCAACCAGCGTATCCTCATGCCAGCGGAAGGTTTCGAGCAGGCCCGCGACAAAGGCGTCCGCCTGAGCCTCGTCCAGACCGCCCTGTTCGTCATGTCGCGCAATCAGCGCCAGCGTTTCAGTGCGAAATATCTGCCGCGCGGCCAGCAAAGCCGCCGCCTCCTCGCGCAACGCCGGGTCGGCAATCAGTTCAAGCCGGAGCAGCGAGCAGAACACACGAAACGGATTGCGCGCCAGCGCCTCGGGGGCAACCGGGCGGAAAGCAGTGGAATGCACCGGCACCCCGGCGGGGGCCAGATCGTAATAGCCCACCGGCTCCATACCCATGACGGCAAAGGCCCGGCCCATCATCGCCAATTCGGCCGCCGTGCCCACCCGGATCGCGCCATGCCTTTCGATTTCCACCCGGGCGGGCGGGGCGTCGGCGACCCTGGCATTGACCTGCGCGACAATGGCCAACAGGTCGCCGTAGAGCGGCACCTCGGCACGATACATCGAGGACAGCGCCGCGCAGAACCGGTCGCGAAGGACGCAGGGATCGACATATCGGGTCGTCATGGGTCGTTTCCTCTCTTTTTCGCAACCCTATATCAGGGTTGCCCCGGCTTGGCACTCACCCCGATTTCGGCCTGCAGCCATTCGCTGAAGCGCCGGATCTTTGGCGTGCGGCGGCGGTGTTCGGGATAGACGATCCAATAGGCCGCGCCCAGACTGGACACTTGGGGGAAGAGCTGGACGAGGCGGCGGTCCGCCATATCCTGCTGCCAGAAAAACGGGGTGAGCATCGCGACGCCTTGGCCCGCCATCGCGGCATGGCCTTCGTTCGCCTGCGAATCCATGCGCACGCCCTGCAGGGCCGCCTCGCCCGGCTGCATCAATCCGGCCTCTTGCAACCAACAGGTCCACGATGGATCATGCGGGCTGATAAGCGGAAGGCGCAGCAGGTCGCCGGGCCTTATCCGGCCGCCCTGAGCCGCCAGAAAGCCGGGGCTGCACATAGGCGTAAAATCCTGTTCGATCAGCCGGTGTGTGGCCAGATCGGGCCATGAGCCACGCCCCAGCCGCACCGCCACATCCACCCCGTCGCCCGCCAGATCGGCCAGCCCCTCCTGCATCATCAGGCGTACGGCCATATCGGGATAGCGCATCTGAAACCGCCCGATCCGCCATGCCAGCCACGCATTGGCAAAGGTGGGCGTAGTTGAAATCGTCAGCGTGCTGTCATCATCGACGCGCATTTCGGCAAAGGCGGCCTCGATCATGTCCAGCCCCTTGCCGATGCGCGAGGCCACGCGACGGGCCGTATCGGTCAGCACCACACGCTGGCGTTCGCGCCGAAACAGTTGCTGACCCAGATAGGTTTCGAGCAGGCGGATCTGATGGCTGACGGCGGCCTGCGTCATGCCCAGTTCGCGCGCTGCGGCGGTGAAATTTTCATGCCGCGCCGCCGCTTCAAACACGCGAACGGCGGCCAGAGGTGGGATCTTGCGCATACGACATCATAAGCACAGCTAATGATGTCTGTCGATCATTTGGTTGGCCGGAACGGCCCGCACATGGCAAATCGGCATCACACTTTCCAAGGACAAAGCCATGCAACCTGCATCCATGCCCTGCGCAGACCGGGGCAATTCCCTCTCCCTGCTCCCTTGGCAGAGCCTGTGGCGGGCCATGTTGCGCGTCTCGGCGGTGCATGTCCGTATCGCCTATGCCGCCCCGTGGCAGCGCATCGACTGATAGGCTGGCCTTATCGGCTTGCGCGGAGCAGGGCCGGCATGGCCCAGCCCAGCGCCAGCGCGCGATAGGCATAGCTGGCCAAGAGCGCGAGCCAGATCCCTGCGGCGCCCAGCGGCTTTACGGCAAAATCGGTGAGCAAATAGAGGCCAAGCGCCACCACCGCCGCATTGCGCAAAACGGCCCCGGCCACCGCGCCGATGAAAATACCGTCCAGCAGCCAACTGGCCACCCCCACCAGAGGCACCGCCGCGCAATAGGGCAGCATGGCATGAGCCTGCGCCCGGATGGCCGCATCATGGGTGAGAAAGGCGATGGCCGCATCGCCAAGCACGAGAATGGCGAGGGAAAACAACAAAGCCCCGCCCAACGAAAACTCGCCCGTCAAACGGATGGCGCGCAGCAGGCTGCTGCGCGAGCGCGCGCCGATGGCCGCCCCCACCCGCGCCTCGGCGGTAAAGGCGAAACCGTCGAGGACGAAGGCGCTGATGCTGACCATTTGCATCAGCACATGATTGGCCGCCAGCGGCACCGGCCCCAGCGCGGCGGCCGAACGGGTGAACCATGTAAAGATCGCCAGCAGCGCCAGCGTGCGCACCATAATATCAGCATTCACCACGATCAGCCGCGCCGCCGCCGCCCTGTCCAGCAAACGCGCCCGGCCGATCGAGCGCAATTGATCCCGCCACTCCGGCCCCAGCACAAGGGCAATCGCCACCATCCCGCCCAGCAAGGCGCTGTATTCGGCCAGCGTTGTGCCCAGCCCCACGCCCCGCGCGCCCATGCCCAGCGCGCCGACAAAGAGCAGATCGAGGCCGATATTGATCCCGTTCATCACCGTCTGCACGCCCAGCGCCAGTCGCGTCCGGCCAAGGCCCAGCAGCCAGCCATTGATCGCATAGAAACTCAGCGCCGCCGGCGCGCCGATAAACCGCATGGTCAGAAAGTCATGCGCGGCATCCCCCACTCCATCGGGCGCCGCCATCAGACGCAGCCCAAGCGGCACGATCCCCGGCGACAGCACCAGTAGACCCACCCCCAATCCCAGCCCCAGAGCCAGCGAACGCAGGATAGTGGCGCAAATTTCCGGCTCATCGCCTGCGCCATGCGCCTGCGCGGTAATGCCGGTCACGCCCATCCGCAAAAAGCCAAAGCTCCAGAACACAAGGTTCAGGATCGTCGTGCCCAGCGCCACCCCGGCCAGATTGCGCCCATCGCTGAGCCGACCGATCACCGCGACATCGACCACGCTGACCAGCGGCACCAGTGCCTGACCCAGAATGATCGGCCATGCCTGCGCGAAAATGGCGCGGCGCGAAATGCCTGCCTCAGCCAAGGGGCAACGCCGTGGTATATTTCGTCATCGACAGCGCGAAATGCGAGGCCGCTGCCCCTACGGCGGGATGTTCAAGCAAGGTATGCATCAGAAATTTCTCGTAGTCGGCCACATCGGCCACGACAATGCGCAAGAGGTAATCCCATTCGCCCGACATGGAAAAGCATTCGACGACCTCTGGCCGGGCGCGCACGAATTCCTCAAAGGGCCTGCGCCCTTCCTGCGCGTGATGGCGCACGCGAATGTTGCAGAACACATTGACCCCGCGCCCGATCATGTGCGGATCGACCAGCCGGACCGTGGCGCTCAGCACCCCGGCCGCCTCCAGCGCCTTGATGCGGCGCCAGCACGAAGCGGCCGATGTGCCGACCCGCTCGCCCAATTCGGCATGGCTGAGCGCGCCGTTCTCCTGCAGGGCCTGAACGATTCGCCGGTCGATAGGGTCAAGGTGATATTCCTGTTTCATAGATCACCGATCCCTTGAATTTCTGTTTCAGGATTGGCGCAAAGTGACCAGCTTTTGAAACGCAATCAAGCCCGTTTCATGCGATGATCTGCCCATGCCCCATTTCACCGCCGTCAGGCCGCCCGAAGCCGCCCCCGACTGGACCGTTCCGCAGGAATGGGGGCAATACAGCGCGCAGGAACACGGCGTCTGGGATCACCTGTTTGCGCGGCAATCGCGGCTGCTGCCGGGGCGGGTGGCCCCTGCCTTTCTTGAAGGGCTCGACATTCTGCGCCTTTCCAAACCGGGCATTCCCGATTTTGCCGAACTCAACGCCCGGTTGATGGACGCCACCGGATGGCAGGTGGTGGCGGTGCCGGGGCTGGTGCCCGATGCGGTGTTTTTCGACCATCTGGCCAATCGCCGCTTTGTCGCGGGACGCTTCATCCGCAAGCCCGACCAGATCGACTATCTGGAAGAACCCGACATTTTTCATGACGTGTTTGGCCATGTCCCGCTGCTCGCCAACCCCGTCTTTGCCGATTACATGCAGGCCTATGGTCGGGGCGGCCAGCGTGCGGGCGAATTGGGCGCGATTGAAAGGCTGGCTCGGCTTTACTGGTACACCGTGGAATTCGGGCTGATCCGCGGGAAACAGGGTCTGCAAATCTATGGCGCGGGCATTGTTTCCTCCTTCAGCGAAACGCTCTTTGCGCTGAAGGATCCCTCTCCCAACCGGCTTGGCTTTGATCTGGGCCGGGTGATGCGCACGCGCTATCGCATCGACGATTTTCAGCAGACCTACTTCGTGATCGACAGTTTCGAGGATCTGTTGCGCCAGAGCCTTGAGACGGATTTCGCCCCGCTCTATCGCGCCCTGGATGGGTCGTCCGATCTGGGCGTCGCCGATGTTTTGGACAGCGACCGGGTGGATCATCGCGGCACCCAGGCCTATGCCCTTGCCAAAGCGCACCGACAGGGAGACCGGACCCCGTGAAGATGATGACCGAACAAGCCATTATAGACGCCCTGACCGCCTTGCCCGGCTGGGATTACGACGCCCCGCGCAAGGCGATCCACCGCCGCATCGTCCTCAAGGATTTTCCGCAAGCGATGGCGCTGATGGTGCGGATCGGGATGGAGGCCGAAAAGCGCGACCACCATCCCGAATGGACCAATGTTTACAACCGGCTCGACATCTGGCTGACCACGCATGATGCGGGCGGAGTTTCCCGGCGCGATATCGAACTGGCCGCATGGATCAATGCGGTGGTCTGACCCCGGCATGATCCGCCGCATGCCTTATTCCGGCGCGTGGGGCAGGACGAAGGAAAGCGAGGAGCGATACTCGCTATGGTCAGCCTTTTTCGCGTCATCGGCGGGGCCGACATAGATCGCCATCAGCACATTGATGCCCTGATTGCGCAGCTTGATCGTGGCCGTGCCGTCGGGGCCGGTCTTGACGCCCTCCTCATCGGGATCGTTGACGTAATCGGACATGATCGTCACACCCGCCATCGGCTTGCCCTTGTACATGGCGCACACGGTGAAGGGTTCGCCCATCTTTTGCGGGATCGCCACCGTCGCAGGCACCAGTTGCAGCGTATGCCCCTCGATCAGCGGCACCGGCTTTGTCGGCATCTGCGTCAGGTGGACGGCGTATTTCCAGTTATGCTCGGCCAGCGTGGCATTGGGCACCTCGTCACGGCCCTTGTTGTGCCATTCGCCATCGGGAGTCCGGGTCCACAGGCCATAATCCATTGCGGCGGCCACAATGGCCACCGGCACGTTGCTGTCTACCACCGGCACGATGCCCGCCGTGCGCAGGGAAACCTTGACCGGCGCCCCCAGCGCGTCAAAACCCTTGACCGCATTGATCATCGGCAAACGCTTGACCGCATCGAGATCATCGGCCCCCACGCCATAGATCAGCGCCAGTTGCCGCGCCCTTTGCGCAAACCAGATGCCATGAGCATCGGCCACCGGGGCCAGCGCGGTCAATGCCACCATCAGCCCCACCCCCAACAGGAGCTTGCGACCCGGCATTATGCGAGAGGTAATCATTGTCACGAACTCCCCGTTTGCGGCAGTTTCAGGCGCATGGGCCCGTTGCAGGGAACAGATTATGGACAGATGGGCGGACCGTCTGCCGAATTTGCCCGCACCACAGAATGCGGTCACAAATTTGCCATCCGGGGCGGCATATAAAACCGATGCCCAAACCGGAAGAAAGCGCGGCCTTGCGCCGATGACCGCGCGCGCCGCTTTTTGTGACCTGAGACATTTAGGCAAATTGCCACGCCGCTGCATCCGGCCCATCAGGCGAACCTATGGCAGCAATGCGCATCCTGATTCGCGACAGGCGTTGGCTGGCGATCACTTTGATCGTGCTGGCCTTATCCCTGCGTGCGCTGGTTCCGCAGGGTTATATGCCGGTTGCCCAAGGGCGGGTGCTGACGGTGCAGATCTGCGCCGATGCCACGGGCATTGCGCATCAGCGCCAGATCATCCTGCCCGGACGACCCGCTGCCCCCGCCGACGATCGCACCGATCATCCCGCCTGCGCCTTCGCCGGACATGCCGTGCCGATGCTGGGCGGCGCCGATCCGGTCCTGCTGGCGGCGGCTTTGGTATTTATCCTGTTGGTCGGGATGGCGCCGGTCGTCCCGGCGCCGCGCCTGCGCGCGCAAAGGCTGCGCCCTCCCCTGCGCGCGCCGCCCCTTCATCCCTGAATTTATAATGCACAACGGCCCGGCGCGCTGATCGCGCGGGCTGCACTTCCTACGCGGCCGCCGCGCAAGCCGCCGGACGGCCGCGCCAAATGAACAGGGATATCCATGAAGACCACTCCTCTGGCGCTGGCGTTGATCGCCGGTGCCTCCTCGCCTGCGCTTGCCCAACATAGCGCCAATATGCTGCCTCCGGTCGATGTAGAGACCAACGCCGCCGACGATGCGGCCCAAACCACCACCATGACCATCACCGGCCAGACCCTGCGCCGACTGGCCCCGGCAAGCAGCGATGTGGGGGCGATCATCACGCGCCTGCCCGGCCTTGCGGGCAATACGGGCGGCGGCTTTTCCACCATGCCCGCGATCCGGGGCCTGAGCGAACAGCGCCTGATCGTTCTGGTCGACGGTCACCCGATCGACAGCGCCTGCCCCAACGACATGAACCCGCCGCTCAGCTATACCGACCCGCAAACCGCAGGCGCTATTGATGTCATCACCGGCGTCTCGCCGGTAAGCGCGGGCGGCGATGCCATCGGCGGGGTGATTTCCGTCAAAAGCCCAGCGCCGCGTTTCTCGACCAACGGCCGCCTGCTGATCACCGGCGAGGGGCAGGCCTATTACCGCAGCAATGACGGCGGCTTTGGCTCGGGCCTGACACTGACCATGGCGGGCAGGCAGATTTCGGCGACCTACAGCGGCAGCTATGCCAAGGCGCAGAACTATCACGCCGGGGGCGATCTGGGCGTGGTCCATGCCACGCAATATGCCAAGACCGACCACAAGCTGGCGCTGGCCTATCAGGGCGCCATCGGGCTGATCGAACTGGCCGGGGGCTATCACCATTCGGCCTATGAAGGCTTTCCCAATCAGTTCATGGACATGACCGGGAACAATTCATGGTTCCTCAACACCCACTATCTGGGCAGCTTCGACTGGGGGACGGTGGACCTGAAGGCGGATTATCGCGCCACCGATCATCAGATGAACTTCCTGGCCGACAAGGGCGGCACGGCCGACGGCGGCATGCCGATGAACACGCGGGTGCGCTCGGGCGGCTACACGCTGGCGGTGGATCTGCCCTTGGCGCCGGGCGCCACGCTGCGCATGGGCAGTGAATATCGCCACCAGCGCCTTGATGACTGGTGGCCCCCGGTGGCGGGCAGCATGATGATGGGGCCCAACACCTATCTCAACGTCAACAACGGACGACGCGAGCGCATCGCCGCCTATGTCGAGGCGCAAAAGCGCTGGGGCGAGACATTTTCCCTGACGGCGGGCGGGCGCTATGACCGGGTCAATATGAACACCGGCGCGGTCGCGCCCTATTCCACCGGCATGATGAGCATGGCCGATGCCATGGCCGCCGCCGCCTTCAACGCCGCCGACCATCGCCGCCGTTTCAACAATTGGAGCGCCTCGCTGATCGGGCATTACACGCCGATGCAGGGCCTCGCATTCGACCTTGGCTATGCCCACAAGACCCGCGCGCCCAATATCTATGAACTCTACACATGGGGCCAGGGGGCGATGTCGAGCCAGATGATCGGCTGGTATGGTGACGGCAACGGCTATTTCGGCAATCTTGCCCTGAGGCCCGAGCGGGCCGACACGATCAGCGGATCCGCCACCCTTTCAGGCGGCGGCAAACAGGGCTGGTTCGTCAAGGTGGCGCCCTATTACACCCATGTGAACGATTATATCGACGCGCGCCGGATCAAGGTGTTGAGCAATATGATGGGCATGCCCGGCCCCTTTGCGCAATTGCAGTTTGCCAATACAGAGGCCGAGTTTTACGGGCTCGACCTGTCCGGCGCGGCCACGGTCTGGAACGGCGGCGACCATGGCCAGACGCGCTTGTCGGCCACGCTGTCATGGGTGCATGGCCAGAACCTGAGCGCCCAAACGCCGCTCTATCACCAGATGCCGCTCAACATTCTGGCCAACATCGAACATCGGATCGGCGGGTTGAGCGCGGCGGTCGAGGTCAACTGGGTGGACCGCAAGAGCCGGATCGACCCGGCGCGCAACGAGCCGCTAACGCAGGCCTATGCGCTGGTCCATCTGCGCAGCGCCTATGAATGGCACCAATGGCGGCTGAGCCTTGATGTCGAGAATCTGTTCGACAAGGGCTATGCGCTGCCGTTGGGCGGCATGGCGCTGGGCGATTACAGTGCGAGCGGCGGCGCGGTGCTGCGCCCTGTCTCCGGGCGCGGGCGGTCGGTCAATGTCGGTCTCTCGCGGCGGTTCTAAGGTCATGGGGATAGGGGCGCCCTCTCGCTATGGCGCCGCGGGGCGCCCCTTGCGCGAGAGGGTGGCCGGGGCGGGCGCTTCGGTGCTGGTCCATGGACTCGCGCTGGGGGCCGCGCTGGCCTTCAGCGGCATCCCCAGCCCGCATCCGCAGCGGCAGGCGAATGTCACCACCATGACCTTCGCCGCGCCTGCGCCCCGGTCATCGGGGCGCAGGCGCGCACCGCGCCCCGCCACCCTGCACCAGCGGCAAGCCAATCCCCCGGCGCCAATCATGTCGGCCGCCTCCGGCATGCTTGCGACAGCATCGCCGCCCGTTGCTGCTTCAACCAACCTGTCCGCGCGCCCCGCCCCGCCCATGGCGGCACCCATCCCCGCCGTGCAGCAGAGCAAGCCCGATCTCGCCGCGCAAAGGAGCACCTATCTGCATCGTCTGTGGTTGCGGATCATGGCATGCCGTCCGGGCGGGCTGGGGCTGGCCGGCATCGTGCGGCTGGCCTTCCGGGTGGATGGCCATGGCGCCCTGACCCATGCGCAGGTCATCGGCCCCAGCGGCATGATCCTGCTCGACCGCGCCGCTTTGCAGGCGCTGCGCCGGGCGGCACCGTTTCCCGCCCCGCCCGAGGATATGCCGGTTGATGACGAGGATTTTGAAGTGGAGATCCGGTTTGGCTGATGCGCAATCAGACCTTGCCCGCGTATCGGTCGGTGGCGCGGATCAGTTGGTCCAGAATGCCAAGCTCGCTGTAGGCATGGCCCGCCCCCTCGATCAGGTGGAAATCGGCCTCCGGCCATGCCTTGTGCAGCGCCCATGCGTAATGCGCCGGGCAAGGCATGTCATAGCGGCCATGGACGATGGTGCCGGGGATAGCCCGCAACCTGTCGGCATCGCGCAGCAATTGCCCCGGCTCCAGCCAGCAGTCATGGACGAAATAATGCGTTTCCAGCCGCGCAAAGGCCAGCGCGAAATGGCCATCGTCATGCTGGGCCGTCATGGCCGGATCGGGCAGCAGCGTAATCGTCTCGCCTTCATACAGGCTCCATGCCCGCGCCGCCGCGATCTGCTCCTCACGCGTGCCTGTGGTTAATCGGCGATGATAGGAATGCAGCACATTCTCCCGCTCCGCCGGGGAGAGCGGGGCGACAAGACGCTCATATTTGTCGGGAAACATCTGCGAGACGCCAAACTGATAGAACCAGTCCAGTTCGGGCCGCGAACACATGTAGATGCCGCGCAGGATCAATTCGCTGACCCGCTGCGGGTGCTTCTGCGCGTAGGCCAGCGCCAGCGTCGAGCCCCATGATCCGCCGAACACCAGCCATTGCTCTGCCCCCACCATTTCACGCAGGCGTTCGATATCGGCCACCAGATGCCATGTCGTGTTCGCCTCCAGCCCGGCATGGGGCGTTGAACGGCCGCTGCCGCGCTGGTCGAACAGGACGACATCGTAAAGCGCCGGATCGAACAATTGGCGATGCGCGGGGCCGATGCCCCCGCCCGGCCCGCCATGCAGAAACACCGCCGGTTTGGCCCCCGGCGTGCCGCAGCGTTCGTAATAGATGGCGTGGCCCTCGCCGGTGTCGAGCATACCGGAGGCATAGGGTTCGATGGGAGCATACAAGTTGCGCAGCATCGCGCCATTGTGCGGGATGAAGGCGGCAATGAAAAGAGCCTAACGCCGGTCGATGCGCTAATCATTTGGCATCGCTCGCCATTTGCGTTAAGCCCGCTCCTGATCGCGCCGGTGCCCGCCAAACGGGCTTAATCGGGAATGCGGTGCGGGGGGCTGGCCCTCCCAAATCCGCGGCTGTCCCTGCAACTGTAAGCGGATAGCGCGATGCACATGTGCCCTTGCCAAGGGCCAGCCACTGGGCCGGACGCTAAATCCTGCGAGGTCTGGGAAGGCGTGCATCAAGCTGTGACCCGCAAGCCAGGAGACCTGCCGGCGTCTGGTCGCTCTTGCCCTGGCCCAGGGGATGGCCGCGGCACGGTGTACTCCGTCTGAGCGACGCATGAGCGGCCGGGGCCGCAACGGATACGTGCGCGGGCCGCTCTTGGCGTCCGGCCTGCTCGCGTGCCGCCCGTTTGCGCGGGTCTGCCCCGGCCCTGTCGCAAGGCGCCGGAGGACGTGCATACCGTGTTTTCCTATTCCAAACCATCGCTGCGCCGCCGGATCGGAGCGCTGCTCGTCGCGCTGATCGCGGCCAATATCGCCATCTGGGGCTGGGCCTTTGCCCTGTTTCATGACCAACCGCTGATGCTGGGCACGGCTCTGCTGGCATGGGGGCTGGGGCTGCGCCATGCGGTGGATGCCGATCATATCGCGGCCATCGACAATGTGACGCGCAAGCTGATGCAGGATGGCCAGCGTCCGGTCACGGTGGGCTTCTGGTTCGCGCTGGGCCATTCGGGGATCATCGCCATCGCCTCGGTCGGCATCGCCCTGACAGCCAGCGCTCTGGCCCGGTTTGGCGCGTTCAAGGAAATTGGCGGGGTGATCGCCACGGTGATCTCGGCGCTGTTCCTCTTCACCATCGCGGGCATGAACCTTGCCATCCTGCGCTCGGTCTGGCGCAGCTTTGCCCATGTTCGCGCGGGCGGGGCCTATAGTGAAGGCGATCTCGACCTGCTGACCGGATCGCGCGGGCCGCTCTCGCGCCTGTTCGCCCCCATGTTCCGGCTGGTCGGCAAGAGCTGGCATATGGCCCCGCTGGGCTTCCTCTTCGGCCTTGGTTTTGACACAGCCACCGAGGTCGCCATTTTGGGCATGTCGGCCAATCAGGCGGCCAATGGCCTATCGCTCGCCACGGTGCTGGTGCTGCCCGCGCTGTTTGCCGCGGGGATGGCGCTGATCGACACGGCCGATGGGGTGGTGATGCTGGGGGCCTATGAATGGGCTTTCGTCAAACCGATCCGCAAACTCTATTACAACATCACCATCACGCTGGTCTCGGCCATCGTCGCCATCGTCATCGGCGGGATCGAAACGCTGGCGCTTATCGGGGGCAAGCTGGGGCTGACGAGCTGGCCATGGCGGATCGCCGCGCGTTTGGGCGAAAATTTCAACAGTCTGGGCTTTGCCATCATCGCCCTGTTCGTCCTGTGCTGGATCATCAGTTTCGCCATCTATCGCTGGAAAGGCTTTGATCAAATCGAGGTTTCGTAAACACACCAATTGCTTTTCGCACCATGTGGTTTAGAGAAATAGGGGAAGGCACGGGGCAACCCGGCTTTCAATGATCGCGCCGGTGCCCGTAAATGGGCTTAATCGGGAATGCGGTGCGGGGGGCTGGCCCTCCCAAATCCGCGGCTGTCCCTGCAACTGTGAGCGGATAGCGCGATGCACATGTCCCCCCTTCCATCCCTTGGGGGGCGGCCACTGGGCCTGACGGTCTGGGAAGGCGTGCATCAAGCTGTGACCCGCGAGCCAGGAGACCTGCCGGCGCACCGGTCGCTCTTGCCTTGATCCAGGGAGTGGTCACGGCACGGTTCTTCTCCGTCTGAGCGGCGAACTGTGTGGCTGGGGCCGCACGGGTTGCGTGGTCACGGGTGCCTTGTCGCGCCCGCCCGTTGTCGCGCGCCGGCCGGATTGTTCCGGTATGCCCCGCCCTGCCCTGCTCCGGCGCGCGGGAGAAGTACCAGTGCCTGACCTGTCCAAGGTTCCCGTCACTATCGTCACCGGCTTTCTGGGTGCGGGAAAAACCACGCTGATCAGCCATTTGATCCGCAATGCTGGCGGACGCAGGCTGGCCGTGGTGGTCAATGAATTCGGCACGCTGGGGGTGGATGGCGATATTCTGCAATCCTGCGCCATTCCCGATTGTCCGGCCGACAATATCGTCGAACTGGCCAATGGCTGCATCTGCTGCACGGTGGCCGATGATTTCATCCCCACCGTCGAGCGCCTGCTGGCGCTGAATCCGCGCCCTGATCATATCCTGATCGAAACCTCCGGCCTTGCCCTGCCCAAGCCGCTGCTCAAGGCTTTTGACTGGCCCGCGATCCGCAGCCGGATCACGGTCGACGGCGTGCTGGCGCTGGCCGATGCAGAGGCGGTGGCGGCGGGGCGCTTTGCCCCCGATCCCATCGCCATCGCGGCCCAGCGCGCCGCCGATCCGGGCGTGGACCATGAAACCCCGCTGGCCGAAGTGTTCGAGGACCAACTGGCCTGCGCCGACATGGTGCTGTTGACCAAGGTGGACCTTGCCGGGCCGGCGCAGGTGCTGGCGGCCCGCGCGGTCATTGCGGCGCAAACTTCGCGCCCCATCCTCGAACTGGCCGATGGGGTGATTGATCCGCGCGTCATCCTCGGCCTTGACGCGGCCGCCGAGGACGACATTGCCGCCCGCCCCTCGCACCATGATGGCGAGGACGATCATGAGCATGATGATTTCGACAGCACGGTGGTCACCCTGCCGGAAATCACCGACCCTGCCGAACTGGCCGCGCGCATCGTCCTGTTGGCCGAAACGGACCGCGTCCTGCGCGTCAAGGGATATGCCGCCGTGGCGGGCAAGCCGATGCGCCTGCTGGTGCAGGCCGTGGGCGCGCGGGTGCGCTATCATTACGACCGCCCATGGCGCGCGGGCGAAACGCGCCAGACCACGCTGGTCGCCATTGCCGAGCGCGCAGACATTGACGCCGCCGCCATCAGGGCCACGCTGGCGGGCTGACCCCGATGCATGTCTTATTCCGCGAAACGCACGGGATGGAGGAAGCCTCCGTCCCGCAGGATCTGGGGCAGGCGCCTGCGGATCTGGTGGTGCTGTCCTTTTCCGACAGCGACCTTGGCGCCTTTGCGGCCGCATGGCATCGCGCGCGGCACGGTGATCGGCCGTTTCCCTCGCTGCGCCTCGCCAATCTCTCGGCGCTGGCCCATCCCCTCTCGGTCGACACCTATATCGAGCGGACACTGTCGGGGGCGAGGGCCATCCTGATCCGGTTGATCGGCGGCCATGCCTATTGGCCCTATGGGCTGCAACAGGTTGAACTGCTGGCCCGCGCGCGGGGCATCGCGCTGGCCGTGCTGCCCGCCGATGGGCGAGCGGATGCGCGGCTGGATGAGGCATCGACCGTGGCGCCCGCGCTGCTGGCCGATCTGCGCCGCCTGTGCGACGGCGGCGGGGCCGAGGCGGCGGGCGCGGCGCTCGCGATGTTGGCCGGTGCGGCGGGGTTTCCGGTGGCTTGGGCAAAGGGGGATGCGCCCTTGCCGCTGGCCGGTGGTTGGCATCCGGCGCGCGGAGTCTGCGATCCGCTGGCCATGGCGCCCTCGCGCCCGCTGGTGCTGATCGTCTTTTACCGCTCCTATCTGGCCGCACATGATCTCGACCCGTTTGTGCAATTGCATCATGGCTTCGAGGCGGCAGGCTTTGACACGCTTTCGCTGTTTGCCCCCTCGCTCAAGGAGCCGGAATCGCGGGCGCTGATCGAGGGCTGGGTGCGCGCATTGGCGCCGGCGGCGGTGCTTAACGCGACCGCCTTTTCCGCCCGCGACGAGGCCGGCCACACCCCGCTGGAGGCCGCAGGCGCGCCGGTTTTTCAACTCGCGCTGGCCACATCGTCACAGGCGACATGGGAAGGCGCGGCCCGGGGACTTTCGCCCGCCGATCTGGCCATGCATGTCGTGCTGCCCGAAATCGACGGGCGGATCTTTGCCGGGGTGGTCAGTTTCAAGGAGGCCGCTGCGCATGACCCGGCGCTGGGCTTTGCACGGCATCTGCACCGGGGCGATCCCGCGCGGATCGCCGCCATCGTCGCGCGCGTATCGGGCTGGATTGCTCTTGCCCGCAAACCCGTCCCCCAACGCCGCATCGCCCTCGTCCTCTCCACCTATCCCGGCAAGGCCCATCAGATGGCCCATGCCGTTGGTCTCGACGCGCTGGCCTCGGCGCAGGCGGTGCTGGAGGATCTGGGTGCGCCTGCAGTGCCCGATCTGGCCGCCGCGCTGGCCGATCAAGGCATGGGCTGGCCGGTCGATGCCTATTGCGCCGCGCTGGAAACCTTGCCCGCTCCTTTGCGCGATGCATTGGCGCAAAATTGGGGCGCACCGCAGGATGACCCCGCCGCCATCGACGGCCAGTTCCGCTTTGCCGCCATCACCAGCGGCAACACAATGATCGCCTTGCAACCCGAGCGCGGCCATGCCGCATCGCGCGATGGCGATTATCATGACATCACCCGATGTCCGCGCCATGCCTATGTCGCCTTCTACCTCTGGCTGAGGGCGCAGGGCATCGACGCGCTGGTCCATATGGGCGCGCATGGCACGCTGGAATGGCTGCCCGGCAAAGCGGTGGCGCTGTCCGATACCTGTTGGCCCGAGGCGCTGACGATGGCGCTTCCTGTGATCTATCCCTTCATCGTCAACGATCCGGGCGAGGCGGCACAGGCCAAGCGCCGCCTCGCCGCCGTCACTATCGGCCACGCCCCGCCGCCCCTTGCCACCAGCGGCCATGGTGCGGGTCTGGCCACGTTGGAAGCCCTGCTGGATGAGTTTTCCAACGCCGGGGGCCTTGATCCGGCCCGGCGCGACCGCCTGCAAACCGCCATCCGCAACGAGGCGCGCGCGCTGGGACTGGAGGCCGAACTGGGGCTGGACGCCGCCGCCACGCCCGCCGAGGCCATCACCCGCATCGACCGCTTTGTCTGCGATATCAAGGAGAGCCAGTATGGCGACGGCCTCCACATCTTTGGGCGGGGCGATCATGGCGCTGCGGAACGCGCCGGGTTGCAGGCCGCGCTGGCGGGGCGTTTCGTACCGCCCGGCCCGTCCGGCTCGCCCCATCGCGGGCGGAGCGATGTGCTGCCCACCGGGCGCAATCTCTACACGATCGACCCGCGCGCCGTCCCCTCGCGTGCGGCCCATGCCCAAGGCATCGTGCTCGCGCAGGAATTGCTCCGCCGCCATTTGCAGGATCATGGCGATTATCCGCGCGGTCTGGTGGTCGACCTTTGGGGATCGGCCACAATGCGCACGGCGGGCGAGGAATTTGCCATGGCGCTGCATCTGCTGGGGGCCAAACCGCTGTGGGATCTGACCTCGGATCGGGTGGTGGGGGTCGAGATCCTGCCGCTGGCCATGCTCGACCATCCGCGTATCGACGTGACGCTGCGCGTCTCGGGCCTGATGCGCGATGCGTTTCCCGCGCTGCCGGTGCTGTTTGGTCAGGCGGTGCGGGCGCTTTGCGCGCGCGACGAACCGGCGGAATGGAACCCCTTTGCCGGGACGATGCCTGCGCCGCGTGTGTATGGCCCGGAGCCGGGCCGCTATGGCCTCGGCATCGCGGGCGATACCCATGGCGCGGATGCCCGCCGCGCGGCAGGCGAGGCATGGCTGGCCGCCTCCGATCACGCGCTTGATGCGCCCGTCCCGGCGCGCGATCCGGCAGGTTTGCGGCGACAGGTGGCGGGGGCGGATGCCTTTGTCCATCTTCAGGATCTGGCCGAAAGCGACCTGTTGCTGGCCGCCGATTACGCCGCGCATGAGGCCGGTTTTGCCGCCGCGCAATCGGTGGCGGGGGGCGATGCGGCGCTCTATCACCTCGACAATCGCGATCCGGCGCGCCCGGTTGCCCGCCCCCTGACCGAAGAGATCGCCCGCGTGATGCGCGCCCGCGCCGCCCATCCGGGCTGGATCGCGGGCATGATGCGCCATGGCTTTCGCGGAGCCGCAGAAATCGCCGCCACGCTCGATCATCTGGGCGCCTTTGCCCATCTGGCAGGCAATGTGCCGCCGCATCTCTTCGACCTCTATCATGACGCCACGCTGGGACGTGAGGACGTGCACGCTTTTCTGGCCCGCGAAAACCCCGGCGCGCTGGCCGCGATGGAGGCGCGCTTTTCCGCGCTCCACGCCGCCGGATTATGGACCACGCGGCGCAATTCGATCCTTGCCACATTGCCTGCGGGGCCGGTCGCATGAGCGGATTTGCGATCAAGGGCTGGTGCCCGGATGCATGGCGGCCGATGGTCACGGGCGATGGCCTGCTGGTGCGGATAAAGCCGCGCCTTGGCCGCCTGTCGCGCGATCAGGCGCTGGCGCTTTGCGCGCTGGCGCAGAGCTATGGCCATGGCATGATCGATCTCACCCGCCGCGCCAATCTCCAGATCCGGGGCGTGAATGAGAGGGGCGCGCGCGAATTGATCGGGCGGCTGGTCGAATGCGGGCTGGCTGATGCCGATGCGGGCCATGAACGGGCGCGCAACATCCTGATCGCGCCGGACTGGACGCCGGGCGATGACAGCCACCGTATCGCGATCGAACTGATGGCGCGCATCGACAAATGGCCGATGCTCCCCGGCAAGGTCGGCTTTGTCATCGACGCCGGACCAGCCCCGATCCTGAACGCCGAGCCAGGCGATTTTCGCATCGAGCGCGGGAATCGCGGGGGCCTGCTCCTGCGCGCCGATGGGCGCGAGCGCGGCTGCCCCCTGCCCTTTGGCGAAGAAGCCGATCGCCTTATCGCGCTGGCCCATTGGTTTGCCCAAAGCGGCGCGGCCCGCATGGCGCGCCACCATGCCCCCCTGCCCGAATGGGCGCGTGAAACAGAGGCCCCCGCCCCGGCCCGCGCCGCCATCGCCCCGGGCGCGGGCGCATGGGGGGCGCCCTTTGGCCGGATCGAGGCTACCACGCTGGCCCGGATCGCCAATGGCGGCCTGCGGATCACGCCTTGGCGCATCCTCATCCCCGAAGGCCCGGCATGCGCCCCCCCGCCCGAGCTGATCACAGACCCGCAAAGCCCGCTGCTGCGCATCGACGCCTGCCCCGGCGCGCCTGCCTGTCCGCAATCCAGCGTGGAGACCCGCGAACTGGCCCGCCGCATTGCCCCTGCGGTCGATGGCCGCCTGCATGTTTCGGGCTGCGCCAAAGGCTGCGCCCGCTCGCGGCCCGCCGACATCATGCTGACCGGCCGCGATGGCCGCTTTGACCTTGCCTTCCACGCCTGCGCGGGCGCGCCGTCCGCCTTGACCGACCTCGAACCCGCCATGGTTCTTGCCCATTTTGGAGTTGCCTGATGCCCCATGTCTATGAAACCGATGGCGCGGCGATCTATCGGCAATCCTTCGCCATGATCCGCGCCGAGGCGGATCTGGCGCGCTTTTCCGCATCCGAGGAGCCTGTGGCCGTGCGGATGATCCATGCTGCGGGCATGGTCGATCTGGCGCGGCGCATTCGCTTTTCCGCCGGATTTGCCGATGCGGCGCGGGCCGCGCTGGCGGGAGGAGCGCCGATACTGTGCGATGCGCGCATGGTGTCCGAAGGTGTGACACGCGCGCGCCTGCCGTCGGGCAATGCCATCATCTGCACCCTGCACGATCCGCAAGTGCCCGCCATGGCCGCCGCCATGGGCAACACGCGCTCGGCCGCCGCGCTGGAATTATGGCGGCCGCATCTGGGCGGCGCGGTGGTGGCCATCGGCAATGCGCCTACCGCCCTGTTCCACCTGCTCAACATGCTGGAGGACCCGGACTGTCCACGCCCGGCGGCGATCATCGGCTGCCCGGTGGGCTTTGTCGGCGCGGTGGAATCCAAGGCTGCGCTGTGGGCTGCGCCGCCCGTGCCCTGCTGCATCATCGAAGGGCGACTGGGCGGCAGCGCGATCACCGTGGCGGCGCTCAACGCTCTGGCGAGCAACGCGGAATGAGCGGCCTTGCCCCAACGGCCTGCGGCACCATCCACGGCGTCGGCCTCGGCCCCGGCGCGCCAGACCTGCTGAGCGTGCGCGCCGATCGCCTGGTGCGCGGCACCCGCCACATCGCCTATTTCCGCAAGGCGGGCCGCCCCGGACAGGCGCGGCGCATCGCCGAAGGCATGCTGCGCGAGGATGCGGTGGAGATCGCGATGGAATATCCGGTGACGACCGAAATCGCCTTGACCGATCCGGCCTATAATCAATGCCTTTCCGCCTTCTATGCGCAATCCACGCGAAGGCTGATCGACCTTTCGCATGCGGGCCATGACATTGTTGTGCTGTGCGAGGGCGATCCGTTTTTCTACGGCTCGTTCATGCACCTCCATTCGCGGCTGACGGGCGTGGTGCCGGTCGCGGTCGTGCCGGGAATCACCGGCATGGCGGGCGCATGGCATGCCACCGCCATGCCGATCACATGGGGCGATGATGTGCTGACCGTGGCCATGGCGACATTGCCCGAAGCGGAATTGACCCGCCGCATTCGCGATACCGATGCGCTGGTGGTGATGAAGATCGGGCGCAACATGGCCAAGCTGCGCCGCGCGGTGGCGGCGGCGGGGCGCGAGGATGCGGCATGGCTGGTCGAATATGCCGCCATGCCGGGGCAGCGCGTGACGCCTCTGGCGCAGGCCGGTGAGGTGACGCCCTATTTCTCGATCCTGCTGATCCATGGTCAGGGGCGGCGGCCATGAGCGGCATCCTCTCCATCGCGGGCCTTGGGCCTGGCGACGAAGCGCTGATCACGCCCGAGGTCAGCGCCGCTCTGGCCGAGGCCACCGATGTGATCGGCTATATTCCCTATGTGGCGAGGGTGGCGCCGCGCGCGGGGCTGGTGCTCCATCCATCCGACAACCGGGTGGAACTCGACCGCGCCGCGCTGGCCCTGCGTCTTGCCGCAGAGGGGCGGCGGGTGGTCGTCGTCTCCTCGGGCGATCCGGGGGTGTTTGCCATGGCCGCCGCCGTGTTCGAAGCGCTGGAGGCCGGGCCTGTGCATTGGCGCGATCTCGACATCCGCGTGCTGCCCGGCATCACGGCCATGCTGGCCGCCAGCGCGCGGGCCGGGGCGCCGCTGGGCCATGACTTCTGCGCGATCAACCTGTCGGACAATCTCAAACCATGGGCGACCATCGACAAGCGGCTGCGTCTGGCCGTGGAGGCCGATTTCGCCATGGCCTTTTACAACCCCCGCTCCAAATCCCGGCCCGAGGGTTTCGCGCGTGCTTTGGCCCTCTTGCAGGAGGCTTGCGGCGACGCGCGCCCGATGCTCTTCGCCCGCGCCGTCTCGACCCCGCAGGAGGAATTGCGCATCGTCCCGCTGAACCGCGCCACGCCTGAAATGGCCGATATGCGCACGATGGTGATCCTGGGCTCCAGCCAGACGCGGATCATCGAGCGACCGTCCGGCCCCCTGCTCTACACCCCCCGCTCAGGCGCAGGCGTATGAGCGATCCAGTCGAGCACATCCTCGGGGCGGAACATTTCGCGCCGGTCGGGCATCGCGGGCCGCTCGATCATCAGCACCGGCAAGCCCAACTGGCGTGCGGCGATCAGCTTGGCCTGCGCGCCCATGCCGCCGGCATTCTTGCTGACGATCAGGTCAATGGCATGATCACGCAGCAAGGCAAGGTCGCCCTCCACCGAAAACGGGCCACGATCCACTATCAGATGATGATCGGGCAAAGCGGGCGGCGCATCGGGCGCATCGACAAAGCGCAACAGGTAATGATGCTGCGGCTGGGCCATAAAGGCAGCGACATGCAGCCGCCCCAGCGCCAGCAGCACCCGGCGCGGCGGCCCGGCCAGAGCGGCCACCGCCTCCTCGATACTGCCCACGCCGGTCCAATTATCACCCTCCTCACGCGCCCATGCCGGGCGGGTCAGCGCGACGAAGGGCACGCCCGCGATCCGCGCCGCCGCCGCCGCATGGGCGCTCATCCGCGCGGCGAAGGGATGCGTGGCGTCCACCAGATGCGTGACGCGATGCTCGCGCAGATAGGCCACCAGCCCCTCCACCCCGCCAAAGCCGCCAATCCTGCAAGGCACGGGCTGGGCGCGGGGGTGGTCGGTGCGCCCGGCATAGCTGAGCGTGGCGCGGATGCCCTGCGCGGCCAGCAGGCGCGCCAGAGCGCTGGCTTCTGTGGTGCCGCCCAGCAACAGGATATTGTGCATGTCTGATCCCTGGTTGACCATCATCGGGCTGGGCGAGGACGGGGCGCAGGGCCTGTCGGCGGCGGCGCGTGAGGCGCTGGAGCAAGCCGAACTGGTGATCGGAGCGCCGCGCCATCTTGCGCTGCTGCCCGCCCTTAGGGCGCAGCGCCTTGAATGGCCAGTGCCTTTTGCCGATGGCATCGCCCTGCTGCTGGCCCATCGCGGGCGGGCGGTGGCGATGCTGGCCTCGGGCGATCCGTTCTGGTTTGGCGCGGGGGCGGTTGTGGCGCGCCATCTCGATCCGGGCGAATGGCGCACCCTTCCTGTGCCGTCCACCTTTACGATGGCGGCGGCGCGGCTGGGCTGGGCGTTGCAGGATACGGTCTGCCTCGGACTGCACGCCGCGCCGTTGACCCGGCTGCGGCCGCATCTGGCGCCGGGGCGGCCGATCATCGCCCTGATGCGCGATGGGGAACAGGTGGGCGAACTGGCGCGCTATCTGACCGAACAGGGATTTGGCGGATCACACCTGCATGTGATGGAAGCGCTGGGCGGCCCGCGTGAAAGGATCCGGTGCGCGGCGGTCGAGACGCTGAATTTCACGGATATCGCCCATCCCGTCGCGGTCGGGATCGTGCCCGGCGCAGGCCCCGCGCTGCCCACCATCTCCGGCCTGCCCGATGATCTCTTCGCCTCTGACGGCCAGATCACCAAGCGCCCGATCCGCGCCCTCACCCTCTCCGCGCTGGCCCCGCGCGCGGGCGAGACCTTGTGGGACATCGGCGCGGGGTCGGGCTCGATCGGCATAGAATGGCTGCTGGCTCACCGGGCCAATCGCGCGCTGGCCATCGAAGCCGATCCGGTTCGCGCCGCGCGCGCGCGGGCCAATGCCGCCAAACTGGGCGTGGACCATTTGCAGGTGATCGAAGGACGCACCCCCGACACATGGCCCGAGGGTCCGCCGCCCGATGCGGTGTTCATCGGCGGTGGCCTGTCCGAGGCTCTGCTGGAGGCGATATGGAAGCGGCTGCCCCGTGGCACGCGGCTGGTCGCCAATGCGGTGACACTGGAATCGGAGTGCCTGCTGGCGCAATGGCATGGCCGGAAAGGGGGCGCACTCTTGCGCATCGAATTGGCCGATGCCGCGCCCATCGGCACGCGCCATGGCTGGCGGGCTCGCTATCCGGTGGTGCAATGGAGCGTGAGCCTGTGATCGTGGCCGGTTTCGGTTTTCGCCGCGCCGCTACGGCCGATGCCTTGCGGGCCGCCTTGACCGCCGCGCAGAACGGCGCGCCGCCCATTACTCATCTGGCCACAGCGGCGGACAAGGTCGCCGCCCTTTCCCCGCTCGCCGCCGCGCTGGGCCTGCCGGTCGTCAGCGTGGGGGCCGAGGCGTTGGCCTCCGCCCCGACGATGACCATATCGCCCGCCGCACAAAAGGCGCGCGGCACCGGCAGCATGGCCGAGGCCGCCGCCATGGCCGCGATTGGCCCCGGCGCCCGCCTGCTTTGCCCCCGCCAAATATCGCCCGACCGCATGGCCGCCTGCGCCATCGCGCAAACCAACCCTTGCCAAGGAGCCCCATCATGACCGTGCATTTCATCGGCGCAGGCCCCGGCGCGCCCGACCTGCTGACCCTGCGCGGGCGCGATCTGATCGCGGCCAGTCCGGTTTGCCTCTATGCCGGATCATTGATCCCCGAGGCGTTGCTGGGCCACTGTCCGCCCGGCGCGCGCATCGTCAACACCGCGCCCCTTTCGCTCGACGCGATCATCGCCGAAATCGCGCAGGCTCATGCGCAGGGCCATGATGTGGCGCGGCTGCACTCGGGCGATCTGTCGGTCTGGTCGGCGATGGGCGAGCAATTGCGGCGGCTGCGCGCATTGGGCATTCCGGTGTCGATCACGCCGGGCGTCCCGGCCTTTGCCGCCGCCGCCGCCGCGCTGGAGGCCGAACTGACCCTGCCCGAACTGGGCCAGTCGCTGGTGCTGACCCGCACGCCGGGGCGGGCGAGCACGATGCCGCCGTCCGAAACCCTGCGCAATTTTGCCGAGACGGGGGCGACACTGGCGATCCATCTTTCGATCCACAATCTGGCGCAGGTGGTGGGTGATCTGACGCCCGGCTATGGCGCGGATTGCCCGGTGGCGGTGGTCTGGCGGGCCAGTTGGCCCGATCAGCGGATTGTGCGCGCCACCCTCGCCACCATTGAACGGGCCGTGGCCGGGACCATGGAGCGCACCGCGATCATTCTGGTCGGGCGAGTGGTGGGGGCGCAGGACTTTGCCGAAAGCAGCCTCTACGCCCCCGATTATGACCGCCGTTTCCGCCCGCAGGGGGCAACCTCGCGCTTTGCCGGGGCGGCGGAATGACGCCGGGTTTACTCATCGCCGCCCCGGCTTCGGGCACGGGCAAGACCACGGTGATGCTCGGCCTGCTGCGTGCACTCTCGCAGGACGGTGTGTCGGTTCAGCCCTTCAAATGCGGGCCGGATTATATCGACCCGGCCTTTCACCGCGCCGCCTGTGGGCGCGCCTCGTTCAATCTGGACAGTTGGGCGATGGATGCGGGATTGATCGACGCTATTGCCGCACAGAGCGCCGGGGCCGACCTTGTCCTTGCCGAGGGCTCGATGGGCCTGTTCGACGGGGTGGCGCGGCCCGGCGCGACGGGCAATGGCGCCAGCGCCGATCTGGCGCGGCGGATGGGCTGGCCGGTGGTGTTGGTGCTCGACGCATCGGGACAGGCGCAATCGGCGGCGGCCACAGCGCTGGGGTTCAAGAGCTTTGATCCGGGGCTGAATTTCGCGGGCGTCATCCTCAACCGCGTGGCCAGTCCGCGCCATGAAAGCCTGATCCGCAAGGGTATGGAGGCCATGGGCATTGCGGTGCTGGGCGCGCTGCCCCGGCGGGGCGAGCTGGTGCTGCCGGAACGCCATCTCGGGCTGGTTCAGGCGATGGAGCATCCCGATCTTGAGCGAGCTTTGACCGATTATGCCGCCTTTGTGCGCCAGCATGTCGATCTGGGCGCCATCCGCGACTGCGCGCGCGGCGCGGCGGCGCAGGGTGCAGGGCGTTTGCCCGATCCCCCCGCACAAACCATCGCCATGGCCAGCGACGCGGCCTTTTCCTTCATCTATCCGCATCTTATCGAAGGATGGCGGCGGGCCGGGTCGCGGGTGTTGCCCTTTTCGCCTTTGGCCGATGAGGCGCCTGCGGAGGAGGCCGATCTGGTCTGGCTGCCCGGCGGCTATCCCGAATTGCATGCGGGCGCGATCGCGGCGGCGGGCACTTTCCTCTCCGGCCTTGTCCGCCATGCCCAAACCCGCCCGGTGCATGGCGAATGCGGCGGCTATATGGTCTTGGGGCAAAGCCTGATCGACAAGCACGGGCAAGCCCATCGCATGGCGGGCCTGTTGGGGCTGGAAACCAGCTATGCCCGGCGCAAGATGCATCTGGGCTATCGCAATGCCCGATTGCTCGCACCGGTCGGGACCATCGCAGGCGGGACCTGTCTGCGCGGCCACGAGTTTCATTATTCCACCATCGTTGCGCATGATGACGAGCCACTGGCCGAGGTGACCGATGCCAATGGCGATGCGGTGGCCGAGACGGGATCGCGGCGCGGGCTGGTCAGCGGCAGCTTCTTTCACATGATCGCGCCGGTATCATGATCGGACGCGCATCATGATCGAGCTGACCCTGATCGGTATCGGCACCGGCAACCCGGACCACATCACCATGCAGGCCGCGCGCGCAATGAATGCGGCCAACCTGATCCTGATCCCGCGCAAGGGTGAGGCCAAGTCCGATCTGGTCGATCTTCGCCGCGATATCTGCGCACAGGTGTTGGCGGCAACGGTGCGGATCGTCGAATTTGATATGCCGGTCCGCGATGCCGGGGGGGATTATGCGCAGGGCGTGCAGGCATGGCACGACGCCATCGCGGCGGTGTGGCGCGAAGAGATCGCGCGGCATCTGCCCGCAGGGGGCAAATTGGCGCTGCTCGTCTGGGGCGATCCTTCGCTTTATGACAGCACGCTGCGCATTGCCGAAAGGCTGCCAGGCGTAAAAGTGTCGGTCGTGGCCGGGATCACCAGCATTCAGGCGCTGACCGCAGCCCATGCGATCCCGCTCAACCCGCTGGCCGGGTCGGTGGTCATCACGACAGGGCGGCGGCTGCGCGCCCATGGCTGGCCGCCGGGGGCCGATACGGTGGTGGTGATGCTGGACGGCGGCTGCGCGTTTGAGGCGCTCGATCCGGCGGGGGTGTCGATATGGTGGGGCGCCTATCTGGGCATGGAGCATCAGGCGCTGGAATCGGGCCCGCTGGCCCGGATGGCCCCCCTTATTGCCGGGCGCCGCGCAAGGCTGCGCGCGCGCCACGGCTGGATCATGGATGTTTACCTGATGCGAAAGGAACCGAGCAATGGATGATGCCGCCCTCGACAGCGCAGAGGCCCGCCACGCCGACAAGATGCGCAAAAAGCAGGCTGCGCGCGAAACCATTATGGCCACCAAGACCCGCGAAAAGGGCCTGCTGATCGTCCATACCGGCAAGGGCAAGGGCAAGACCAGCGCGGCGCTGGGCATGGTGGTGCGCGCCATCGGCCATGGGATGAAGGTGGGCGTGGTCCAATTCGTCAAGGGAGCGATGACCACGGGCGAGAAGGCGGTGTTTGACACCTTTCCCGACAATGTGGAGTTCAAGCCGATGGGCGAGGGTTTTACCTGGAACACACAGGACCGCAGCCGCGACATCGCCACCACCCGCACCGCATGGGACGAGGTCAAACGCATGATTGCCGACCCCGCCTATGACATGGTGCTGGCCGATGAGCTCAACATCGTGCTGCGCTATGACTATCTGCCTCT